>JAZQZI010000001.1:0-90265 GCA_045633985.1 Tidjanibacter sp.
GAGGATAAGTGCTGAAAGCATCTAAGCACGAAGCCAATCCCAAGATAAGATTTCCCTTGAGGGTCGTAGGAGACTACTACGTTGATAGGCTACAGGTGTAAAGTCAGTGATGGCAAAGCCGAGTAGTACTAATTACCCGAACGGCTTTTTTTGACAAGCTTTTTCTCATTCCTTAGTGTTAATGAACTGCGAAATACTGCTCTTGAGAGAGCAGATAAGATTAAGGTGGTAATAGCAGCGAGGTCCCACCTCTTCCCATTCCGAACAGAGAAGTTAAGCTCGCTAACGCCGATGGTACTGCATTTAGTTGTGGGAGAGTAGGTAGCCGCCTCTTTAAGGTCAATCCAGAACGGGTTGACCTTTTTTTATGTATCTACGTTAGGTGACGTTTCTCCATTGTTTAGCGCCACGCCCTTTGACCTTAAAGAGTCGGCTGCTTGCCGCCATCGAATATATACAATCCTCCCAAGCCCTCCTTTGAAAAGGAGGGCTTGTCGCTTCGCTCCAGACCAATCCGATATGGGTTGGTCTTTTTTGTGCGATAATACTGTGCAAAGAATTGACATCACAGAAGTGCCGGTCCGGCACCTTAAAGAGACGGCCCTGCCGCCACCTATTGTGTTACCTATCCCCAAACCCCCTTTCTGTAAAGGGGGCTTGTATTTTATCTACCAATCTATTAAGGGGTGGTCTTTGTTTTGTGCGATAATGCAGTGCAAAGAATTGACATCACAGAAGTGCCGTTCCGGCATCGTCTTGCCACGGCTGCCGATAGGCAGACGGTTGGCATCTACCGCTCTTCTCTTATTCTTCGGTGTTGCATAGAATTATGCGCCCTTTGGGGCGCATCCCACCCGCCCAGCTCTCATTCTGCGAATGTTCGCTCCCTGATTGCGAGGAGGCTCGAAATCAGCGAGGGAAAAGGAGACCAACGCTCCCTGATAGGGATAAGTTTCAGTAGTCGTACGGGATTATGAGTTCTTATTCTATTGATATGTTTACTATGGAATATATGTGATGTAGAGCATTGCTGTTGCTTGCTAGAAAAATATTTGTTATATTTGTAGCAGACTATCGAATAGATAGTTGTTTATAGATGGCATTTAGGCTATTGCTAACCTTGTAAAACGACCAAATTATTACACACAAGCAATAGGCACGATAAATGCCCTCGCCGTTTGGCGTGGGTTGTGCTTATGTGTGTATGGGTACTTGGTCGTCCCTTCAAGGTATAAGCGTGACTCACGTTTTTCTTGTATCTAAGTTAAGCGGTTGCCATCTTTGATGTTGGCAACTTTTTTATTAACCTATTTATACGAGAAATGCTATGAAGAAATTTTTATTTTTGGTTGTTGTCGTAATGGCGACTGCATTTGTTCAGGCCCAAGATAAGATTGGAACTTATTACAATACTTATTTTAATAAAGAGTATTCTGTTGACGCAGGAATGGATAGTAAAAATGAATTAAATATCTTTTTCAGTGTAGAGGGAGGCAATAGCAATGACGAGGTGGATGTGAATATTGGTGGAGACAATATTTCGCTATTTATTTCGGCATTACAGGCAGCAAAACAGAAATATGCAGAGTGGGTTGCTATTGCTATAGATAATAATGTTACCAAGATGTCGAAGGATATGGATGTTATTTTCCCACGAGTAACAATGGCATGGTATGGTGCTAAATGGTGGTTTAGTTTTCGCCATAAACTTAACCCCAGATTTATGATTACAGAGAGTGGTAAGTACCTCTGTGTAATTTCAGGAACAGCTACGGCTAGCAGCAATGAGTATATAGATCAGAAATATTATCTTGTCTTTGAGAGTACTGAAGATTTTGATGCATTGATTTCTGCAATAAATCCTACTGTGATATTAGAGAAATTGAATAACAAGCAAAATGTAGAGGATTTATTTCAATAGCCAAATAACTTCTATATGATATTGAATAAAGCGGAACCGATGAAAGGTTCCGCTTTATGTTTTAGTATCCTATCTCCTTGAAGAAGTCGAGGAGAAGGTGGCCAACACGGGTGGAGTGGTAGATGTAAGAGCCGTGGTCGGCATTGTCAACAATGAGGGTTTCGCCCTTGGGGATGTTCTCGCCGATTAGGCGGGTGTGCTCCTCCCTGATGAGGTCGCCATCGCCAGACATGATGAGGGCCGGGCAACCAATCCCCTGCATATCCTCCACAGTCATTGTCGGCTCGTTCATCATCATAACATTCAGTGGATTGGGGTTCTCCTGTGCGAGGAAATGGGCCTCAAATTCGGGCGTCAGAGCTCCCCTTACGAAGATGTTGGCTCCTCCCGTGGCGATAGCACCCAGCGTGTTGGGGTACATCACCTCGGTCATGAGAGCTACAATGCCGCCGTCGCTGAAGCCAAAGACAGCTGGGCGTGAGAGCCCTTTGGCGGTGATGAACTCCTTGAGGTCGGTGGCCATATCGGCGTAGTGGTATTCGGTGAGCGGCTCGTTTGCCCCCTGTCCTCGCGAGTCGAGGGCATAGACCATATAGCCTGCCTGTGCCAGCTGGCGTGTGGTGGTCTCCATATCGTTGTGGCTGCCACCATTGCCGTGGAGCAGTATCACAGGCTTGCCACACCCCTCGGCTGCATAGAAGAGGGTGACATCATCGGCATCGAAGGTGTCGGTGTAGCTCACATAGTCGTGGTGGTCGAAACGGTTGATG
This sequence comes from Tidjanibacter sp., assembly GCA_045633985.1. GTDB lineage: Bacteria > Bacteroidota > Bacteroidia > Bacteroidales > Rikenellaceae > Tidjanibacter. The sequence goes on from JAZQZI010000001.1 coordinate 2,692, forward strand.
ACGATGAGGGCGGCCACAGCCACCGAAAATAATATGCAAATGTAGGCTCCCAATCTTTTCATAGTAGTGGTGATTTGTCATCTCAAAGTTAGGAATTTGCGGCGATAAATGCAAATGCGGAGTGCGATATGCTGTATTCTCGCGCCCCCCAAGCCCCTCCTTTGGGAAAGGAGGGGCTTCGTCGGTTGCAAGTTCTCACCTCTCATGGCCGATACAATAAAACCACAAAAGGAGTCCTAAAGGACTCCTTTTGTGGTTTGCGGTATGGACGAGACTCGAGCCCGCACTGCGTGCGGGCCATTACTCGCAGCAAGTTTACATTCCTCCCCAAACCCCTCCTTTGGGAAAGGAGGGGCTTAGTCGGTCGCGAGTTCGCCCCTTCAGCCTACACAATAAAAGCACTAAAGGAGTCCGAAAGGACTCCTTTAGTGCTTTGCGGTATGGACGAGACTCGAACTCGCGACCTCCTGCGTGACAGGCAGGCATTCTAACCAGCTGAACTACCACACCGTGTTTCTGATTGCGGTACAAAAGTAGTACAAATTTTTGTATCTGCAAATTATTCGACTACTTTTTTTGCGTTTTTTTACACTTTTTTGAAGAACGAAAACTGCACACTACCGTAACTACGTGATTGCCAGAAATTAGGATGATTTTCAAATTTCTTATCCTTCGAGTGCTCAAAAATCAAAAAACCATCCTCCTTGAGCAAATCCCTGCCCAGCACCAATTCGATGACCTCCTCGCTCCCCTCCAAATCGTAGGGAGCGTCCGAAAATATCACATCAAACTGCTTGCCACAGCTCTTCAGGTACAAGAAAACATTTGCGTGGGTGGCATAGAGATTCGCAAAGCCAAGCTCCTTGGCGGTCTTACGGATGAAGGCGTTGTGCACGGGGTTTACCTCCACACTCGTTACACTATGTGCGCCCCTTGAGCAGAACTCATAGCTGATGGAGCCCGTGCCCGAGAAGAGGTCGAGAACATTTATCTCCTCGAAATCGACAAGGTTGCCTAGCACATTAAAGAGGTTCTCCTTGGCGAAATCGGTTGTGGGGCGAGCCCTCAGGTTCTTGGGGGGCACAATGGTCCTACCACGATATTTACCACTAATAATACGCATACTCTCTTTTACTCCTTTTAATCCTTACTCCGCACCCTTGACCATTACTTTTGGTACTCTACACGGCGGAAGTATCGTTTCACAATTTTGGCATATCTCTTGGCCTCCTCCCCCCTCAGCGAGAACTGTGCCTTGAGGAGGTCGAAATCCTTGTTGAGAAGCGCCAGGAGGTTCACAAACTCCTCGTCGCCGGCAATGGGGAGCGTCTCGGCATAGAGCAGGCGATGGCGCTCTGCATAGGCTACAGCCACACACCCTCCCTCGGGCTCGAGAACAACATTTTTATCCCTCCTGCGGGCAACAATGGCGGCCATTACCACTCCCTCCAGAGGCGTTGAAATCTTCACCTCCAAGCCCTCCTTGCGCCACTGCTTAATAAGCTCGGCGTCCTTGCTATCGACCACTATGGCGTAGGCCACAGCTCCCTCGGGATGGGTGGTGATGACCTTGCCTCCCTCGCCTACGCACACTCCGTGAGTGGCAACCATCTCCTCCAGGCACACTGCACCTTCGGCCTCGGCTGGATAGGGTACAACCACGGGGCCGCAGTAGATTACCTCCACACAGCTGTGCTCCTCCGTGGGGAAGGTACCCGCCCAATGCAAAGATTGTCCACTCGGGATGCGAATGGACAATCTTGTATTGCGGTTTTGTTTATGCCTACTCCCAGTTACCTGCATCGTTGGTTGCCTGGTTCAGGTCGCCCACTTTGATACCGGGGTAGCGGTAGAGAACATTCTTCTGCTCGTCGATAAGGTTGACAAGCAACTGCTCGTCCTGGTCGAGGAGGAAGCTCTTGTAGGGAGCCTTGGCCTCGAATACGGGAACGCTCACGTTACCTACCATTACGCTGCCTGCGCCCATAATGAACTCCTTGGGAGCACCCTCGTTGCTGGCTGCCGAGTTGGGGATAAAGCGGAGCTGCTCAACCTGCTCGGGGGTCAGTTTTTTGGCGCCAAATACGGTATCGATAGCCTTAACGGTGAATTTCTCGATATTTTTCTTGCGAGCCTTTTTCAGCTTAGCCAAACCTACGGAGTCATCCGACGATACGAGCTGACGCTCAAACTCCATCTCTGCGGTGAGCACAAAGTTGATGAGGGTATCAAACGAGCCGGTGTAGCGACCGTTTACCTGTTTGAAACCACGCTGTGCCGAACGGATGTCGGTGATGCGCTCGATAACTGCTTTCTCGCGAGCAATTCGGATTTTGTCGAAACGCACAGGCGACATAATGCTGTCGTAGAGCAGGTAGGCCATAGCTACCATAACTACTGCAAGAAGGATTTGGATAATAGTCTTTTTCATTTCTATTTTTGTTATTAAGTTTGTAGCACAAAAATGTACAATTATGCTTAAGGAGCACATTGCGTCCCAAATTTACGACAAATTTGCGTTTACTCCAACTTTGGGGCAGAAAAAAATTATAGATTCTCTCGCCGAGTGGATTTCCGACGAGGATTTTGAGCGTATCTACATTCTCAATGGCTACGCCGGAACGGGTAAAACCACCCTCATTGCAGCTTTTGTGGAGGTGCTTAAGGAGATGAAAATCAAACCTATACTACTTGCACCCACGGGAAGGGCTGCCAAAGTGATGACCCTTATCGCCGAGGACACCCCCGCACACACCATCCACAAGCGAATTTATCGTGAGCGCACTGCTGGAGGTTTCGACTCCAAGTTCGACCTTAATTTCAACCGTGAGAAGGATGCTGTATTTATAATTGACGAGGCCTCGATGATTGCTGATTTTTCCGACGAGGGGTCGCTCTTTGGTTCGGGCTCGCTTCTCGACGACCTCTTTGAGTATGTGCGTTCGGGTCAGCGTTGCCGCCTGATGTTTGTGGGCGACTCGGCGCAGCTGCCCCCTGTTGGCCACGAGCTGTCACCCGCCCTCGACCCCCGCAAAATATCCTACTATGGCCCCGTGAGCTACAACACCCTCGACGAGGTGGTGCGTCAGGAGGAGCAGAGCGGCATTCTCTACAATGCCACGATGGTGCGAGAGATGATTGAAAACCGCATCTACGAAACACCTCTTTTGGATCTCAGCTTCCCCGATTTCAAAGCGATTTCGGGAGCCGATTTTCTGGAGAAGGTGGAGGAGTGCTATGGTCGCTATGGTAAAGACGATGTGATAGTTATCACCCGCAGCAACAAGCGTGCCGTCCACTTCAACCAGGGCATCCGTGGGCGTGTGCTATTTGCCGAGGAGGAGATTGAGTCGGGCGATATGCTGATGGTCGTGAAGAACAACTACCACTACACCGAGCGTGACGAGGAGGCCAAGGCGAGCTTCATTGCCAATGGCGATGTGGCCTGCCTGCGTCGCATACGTCGCTTCAAGGAGCTCTACGGTTTTCGCTTTGCGGAGGCTACGCTCCGCTTCCCCGACTATGACGACTACGAGGTGGAGTGCAACATTCTGCTCGACGCTCTGGGGTCGTTCTCGCCCTCGCTCACCCGTGACCAGATGAAGGAGCTTTTTTATGCCGTGGAGGCCGACTACTCGGATGTGAAGTGTAAGGCCAAGAGAATGAAGGAGGTGCGTGAGAATGAGTACTATAACGCTATGCAGGTGAAGTTCGCCTATGCCGTAACTTGCCATAAGGCGCAGGGTGGACAGTGGAGTGCGGTCTTTATTGATAGGCTGTTGTTTGGCGAGGAGCGTATGACCCGAGAGTTCCTGCGCTGGCTCTACACGGCCATTTCCCGAGCCACCTCGGAGGTCTATCTTGTCAATTTCGACGAGAGTTTCTTTGACCCAACCACCTATGAAAAAGAGGATTAGCCCTCAGGGCTAATCCTCTTTTTCGTAAGTGTCGACCGTCGACCGTCGGCCGTCGACCGTCAACTTTCAACTCTACTCTATTCCCCTCACGTGTTTCTCCCAAGCCCAAGCGGCAGCGAGAGTCTCCTCGAGGGTGCGAGTGGCCTTCCAGCCCAGCTCCTCGTTGGCGAGGGTGGTGTTGGCCCACACCTCAATCGTATCACCTGCCCTGCGGTCTGCAATGCGGTAGTTGAGCTTCAGGCCATTCACCTTCTCGAAGGCCTTAACGAGTTCCATAACCGATACGCCACGGCCGGTGCCGACGTTGAAAATCTCATACTTGGCCTTGTTCTTTCCCTCAATCAGGCGACCGATAGCTGCTACGTGTGCGCCCGCAAGATCCACAACATCGATGTAGTCACGGATGCAGGTGCCGTCGGGGGTGGGGTAGTCGTCGCCAAAGATAGAGAGGCACTCCCTGACGCCTGCAGCGGTCTGGGTGATGAAGGGAACAAGGTTGTTGGGCACGCCACGGGGCAGCTCGCCGATGAGTGCCGAGGGGTGTGCGCCCATAGGATTGAAATAGCGCAGAGCAATACCCTTGAGCCCATCGTAGGCGGTTGTCGAGTCACGCAGAATATCCTCACACATCTGCTTGGTGTTGCCATAGGGCGAGGTGGAGGGTTTGCGGGGAGAGTTCTCCGTAACGGGGAGCGAGTCGGGCTCGCCATAGACGGTGGCCGACGACGAGAAGAGGATGTTTTCACGTCTCTCCTCACGCATAAGCTCCAGGATGTTGATGAAGGAGCAGAGGTTGTTGGAGTAGTACTTCAGGGGCTCCGAAACGCTCTCACCCACAGCCTTATAGGCTGCAAAGTGGATAGCCGAGCGGAATGGGTACTTCTTGAAAATTGCACGGAGTGCCTCCTTGTCGCAGCAGTCCACCTTCTCGAAGGGAACATCTACACCTGTGATTTTCCTCACACCCTCCACGGCTCCCATATCCGAGTTGGAGAGGTTGTCAATAATTACCACGTCGTAACCTGCCTCAATGAGTGCCACGGCGGTGTGGGAGCCGATGTAGCCTGCGCCACCACTTACCAATACTTGCTCTTTTGCCATAATTGTTTGATACTCTTTTTTATTTGCGCATACGGCACACCCAAAGGTGGGTATGCCGTATGCCGTTATTGGATTAAAACTTTGTCCTATTCAACGATGAACATTGCCTGACCCTCCTGGAGAGTGTCGCCCTCGGCTACGAGAATCTGGCGTACAACACCCGAGTGCTCGCTGGGGATGTCGTTCTCCATCTTCATTGCTTCCAGCACAGCCACTTTCTGACCGGCCTTCACCTCATCGCCTACTTTTACGCAAATCTCGATAACTTTGCCGGGCAGGGGAGCAGCCACCTTCTTGCCTGCTACGGGAGCAGCAGCTTTGGGAGCCTCAGCCTTGGCGTCCTCGATAACGAGGATTGCCTGACCCTCCTGGAGAGTGTCACCCTCGGCTACGAGAATCTGTTTAACAACGCCGGTGTGCTCGCTGGGGATATCGTTCTCCATCTTCATAGCCTCCAGCACTGCCACCTTCTGACCAGCCTTCACGCTGTCGCCAACCTTCACGCAGAGCTCTACAACCTTGCCGGGCAGAGGTGCAGCAACAACCTTACCGCTAACCTTCTCGGCGGGAGCGGCAGCAGCCTTCTCCTCCTTCTTCTCCTCGGCCTTGGGAGCCTCGGCGGGCTTGGTAGCGGCGTAGCGCTCGGTCTTAACCTTGGTGAGGTACTCTTTGGCCACTGCGGGGAACAGCTCGAGCAAGAGCTCCTCTTTCTCGTTCTCGGCCAATTTCACGCCACCTGCATTCTCCAGCACGGGGTTGGGCTGGCGCTGGTTCTTCGAGGTGTCATAGGGGATAGCCTCACGGGTGCCGGCAATCTTCAGACGGAACTCGGGGTTAATCTCCACGGGAGTGTGACCATATTCACCCTTAACCAGATTAACGAACTGGGTGGAGGTGGTAGCGTATTTATCTTTACCCTTCTCGAGTGCAATTGCGCAGCTAACAGCCTGCGAACCAACAATCTGGCTGGTGGGGGTTACCAGGGGAGGCAGACCTGCATCCAGACGTACCGAGGGGATAAGTTTCATTGCGGGCTCCAGCAGGTGCTCGCTCTTGAGAGCTTTAAGCTGAGCCACCATATTGGTGTACATACCGCCGGGAATCTCTGCTTTCTGCACGAGCTCGTTGGGTTTGGGGAAGCCGAAGTAGTCCTCGATTTTGTGGCAAGCGTCGATAAGGGTCTCCTCATCCACTGCATATGCGGCTTTCACTGCACGGTCGAACTGTGCGTCAATCTCTGCGGGTACGGTATCGGTGAGGGGGTTGAAGGGTTTGGGGAACTGCTTAACAGCGTCGTAAGCCTCCAGCTCCTTGCGGATGCCGAGCAGCTCGGCGTTAATCTTGGCCACAGCCTCCATATTTACACCCAACTTAACATCCATCTTGCCGCAGAAGAGGTAAACGAGCTCCAGAGCGGGAGCGGCGGGGCCACCTGCGAAGTTCCAGATGTTGGTATCAACGATATCTACACCTGCTGCGATAGCTGCAACAACCGATGCCAGACCGTAACCGGGGGTACAGTGGGTGTGGAAATCTACGGGAATCGAAACGTTGGCCTTGATTGCCTTGATGAGGTTGTAAACCCTCTTGGGAGGAATCAGACCACTCATATCCTTGATGGTAATCATATCGGCGCCCAGAGCGGCCAACTGTTTAGCCTTGCCTACAAAGTAGTCGTCGGTGAAGACGGGGGCGGGATTCTTTTTACCTTTCAGCTTGTCGATGAAGGAGAGCTTGGGGTATTTGGGATCTACGGTGTAGCACACTGCGCAGTCGGCGATACCGCCATACTTCTTGATATATTTGATGGTCGATTTAACGTTGTCCACGTCGTTCAGAGCGTCGAAGATACGCATAATACCCAGACCGCTCTCGATGGCGTTGCGAGAGAAACCCTCAATTACGTCGTCACCATAGGGGGCATAACCGAAGAGGTTACGACCACGGGAGAGTGCGGTGAGGTACGAAACGTCGCCCACAGCTTTCTTGATGCTCTCCAGACGATACCAGGGGTTCTCGCCGAGGAAACGCATAACCGAGTCGGGCACTGCACCGCCCCACACCTCCATTGCGTAGAAGGCTGCATCTTTGTAGTAGGGGAGTACACGCTCTACCTGGTTCTGGTTCAGACGGGTAGCAAATGCGGACTGCTGACCGTCACGCAGAGTCAAATCTCTGATTTTCAGTTCTCTTGCCATAGTTTTTGTTGTGTTTTAAGGTAGTATTTGTGATTTGTAAGTTTGTGTCATTGTTATTCAATTCACAAATATAATAAAAATCTTGATTTGTAGCAACAAAACAAGATTTTTATTACACCCCGACGACGGATGGTATTGGCTGTTAGATGATAGTTTTTTTGGTATGTAGGGTAATTTTTGTCTACCGTCTACCGTCTACCGACCTTTCCTATAACTCTTATAACTCCCTAATGACCCTAACGGCTCTATATCCCCCCAAAAAAATAAAGCTGACTGCTGACCGCTAATATAGTTTTCGGGCTCGACAACTTGATTGCCGAGCCCGCGACGGTAGACGGTAGACGGTAGACGGTTGTCGGTCGTCCCTAAATAGCCGCCCGACTCTACTCCACGGTGCCGTGGACGAAGATTGTGAGATTGCCGGCGGGATTGTTTGTCATTATCTCCACACCTTTATTAAATACACCCTCCTCCGTGGGGTTGAAGGTGACGGTGATGGGGGCCGATGCCCCGGGCGCTATGGGGCGCTTTGGGGTGGTGATGGTTATGCAACGGCAGGAGTTTTTGGTGCGGGTGATGATAAGGGGTGCATTACCCTTATTGGTGGCGGTGAAGGTGTGCGTCTGCTTGTCGCTCCCTTTGGCGAGGGTGCCGAAGTCGTGCGAGAGGTGGTCGAGCACCAGCTGTGGCTTGGGCGCATCGTTCCTCTGCTCCTGCCCGCTCATTGGGAGGGCAGCAAGGAGGAACAGGGTAATCAGTAGAGTGATATGTTTCATAATCTGATGTGCGTTTTTTTTGGGGGGGCTATCTTCTTCCTTTGGTGTCGAGGCGGAAGGAGTAGGTGATGTAACCTATCTGGAGGTCTTGCTCGCTCTGGTCAAACTTCACACCTTTGGCAGCCTTTATGGCTTCGGTTACGAGGGGCGATGTTGCGGCCACAGTGGAGCCTTTGGGGTTGTAGGCGGCACCTGTCACGTCGCCATTGCCATCCACCCAGATATCAACCACCACAATGCCCTGGTCGTGGCCATTGTAGGCGGGGCGGGGGAATTCGTTGCGGGGTCGGCGACCCTTCAGGTTCCAGTCGGGCTCGAAGCCGCCCTCGCCACCCGTACCCTCATAGGTGTCGGCCTTGGTGCCACCAATGTAGCCTTGATTACCCTCGGCCTTGTCGGTGGTGCCCTCCGAGGGGGCCTCCGAATTGGGGGTATTGCCGGGGAAGAGTGCTCGGCGGTTCACCTCACGGGGTTTGGGCTCCTCGGTGGGAGGGGTCTCCTCCACCTCCTTTTGCTCCACCTCGGGGGCTTGGGTGTCGGTCACTATGTTTGCCTCCTCCATTGTGGGGCTCTCCTCCACCTGCTGGGTCTGCACGGGTTCGCTCTTGGGGGTTGCTGTGGGCTCGGGCAGTGAGTAGTCGTCGGCCAGGGAGGTATCCTCCTCACCGCTACCGCTCTCGAGCGTGGTGCCAAAATCGACAACAATACCCTGGCCCACCTCTTCGCTCTCAATGGTCACGCCACCCCAGAGCATAAGGGCGCCAAACGACAGCAGATAGAGAAGAGTGAATACTCCTCCCAGCAGTCGTGGTGTGGTGTTACCCTCGTTGTAGTTGAACATAGTGCTGTGGGGCTTGGGTTAGGGTTGTTGCTTTGTGTTGGTAATCTATTCCGGTTGTGTGGCCAGAATGAGTCGGTATTTGTTGTTGTTGGCGATGTTCATCACCTTCACCACCTCACCGATGGGCACACCCTCATCGGCGTGGAGCGAGATTGTTTTATCCTCACTCTCGGCCATTTTGGCGGCGATGGCAGCCTCCAGCTGGGTGAATATTATGCGCTCACCGTCGAGGTAGTATTGGAGGTCCTTGGTGATGCTCACAGTGGTATAGGGCCTCTCTTTGAGCTGGTTGGAGCTCTTGGGGAGGGTGAGTTTCAGGGCGTTTGGGTTGATGAGCGTGGTGGCCATCAACATAAACATCAGCAGCAGGAACATAAGGTCCGTTTGTGCCGACGAGCCGCTATCCTTGGTTATTTTGAGTCCTCGTTTAATAGCCATAGCTGTAGTTGTTAGCGGGGCTTATTTTCTCTCTACGGGTTGGTTCAGGATGTCCATAAAGGCAATCGAGTTGGCCTCCATCTGGAAGATGAGCTTCTCGATGCGGGCTACCAGGTAGTTGTAGCCGAAGTGTGCGGGAATGCCTACAATCAGACCTGCCACGGTGGTAATCATTGCCACATACATACCGCCCGACAGTGCGCTCATATCCACCACGCCACCTGCTTGGCTCATCTGCATAAATGCCTTCACCATACCGAGAACCGTGCCGAGGAAACCGAGCATAGGGGCACCGCTGGCGATGGTTGCCAGGATGGGAAGACCATTCTCCAACTTCGACACCTCCAGGTTGCCCACATTCTCAATGGCGTTCTGGATGTCGCCCATAGGACGGCCGATGCGGCTGATACCCTTCTCCATCATACGTGCTACGGGGGAGTCGGTGTTGCGGCAGAGCTTCACAGCGCCGTCGATGCGGCCTTCGCAGATGAGGTCACGCAGCTTATTCATAAAATTGGGGTCAATCTTGGAGGCTTTGCGGATAGCCACGAAGCGCTCCACGAAGAGGAAGATTACAAGGCCGCCCAGCACCAACAGAGGCCACATAAGCCATCCGCCTGCCATAAAGAGCTCACCAAATCCCATAGTTTTCTCGGCTGTTTTTTCGGCCACCTCGCTCACCAGAGCCTCGGCCTGAAGAAGTCCAATCATAGTTGTTTTGCTTTATGTTTCTTATTTTTATCGTTTCGTTTCGGTTTGAGTTGTTCCCACATCGGGCGTTGAGTCCTCTTCTGCGGGGTCGGGTGCAAAATTACCATTTTTTTTGCTTTCCTGCACTTTGCGCTCCCTTTTTTCTGACTTACGTTGCTCCATTTTTTTGCGCCACAGGTCGCCGAAGCGGTTGAAACTGCGCTTGAAGTAAAGACCCACGCCATTCTCCTGAAGACCCTGGTTCTCGTCGAAGCGGTCGATGGTGCGGGAGAACCCCTTGAGGTAGAAGTCGCCCGAGTCGTCGAGCAGCAGGGTGATGGCACCGCCGCCCGAAAGCTGGTTGGCGTCGCCATTAATAGTCTGATAATAACCACCCGTATCAACGTTGGCCTCCAGCTCCAGGAGCAGGCGGTCGTCGATAATCTCCGTCTGGAAGTCGATGCTGTAACTCGACGAGGTGTCGTCTATCGCCTTATACTTCAGGTTGAACTTGTAGGCGTCGTTCGACACGAGCTTGCTCACCTGGCTTGCCAGGAAGTCGAGGCCGATGGCCGTACCTGCGGCACCTGGTGTGTTGGTCTGCTCGGTCGAGGAGTCGGAGTAGAAGTTGCCCAGGGCCAGCAGATATACAAACTGTGTGGCCATCATCTCCTGAGAGGAGAAGTAGCTCGAGAGGATGCTCTGATACTCGGTGTTGGCATTGGGCACGTTGATGTCGAAGCTCACATCCACCTGCTCCAGACTACCCGTGAGGTTCACGATACACTCCACAGGTGTTGAGGCCCTCGATGCAGTGCTTTCCGAGCCCAGCAGGGGGGCGAGGGAGGTCTTCAGGCGGTAGGTGGCACCTACATCAATATTTGCTCCCAGAGGACTTCCGTTCCAACGCAGATAGCTGCCGGGGTTGATGGTAAACTGCTTGGTGATGATGTTCTGGAAGTTGAAGTTGTAGACACCCTCCGAGATTTGGTAGTCACCACGGATTGCCAGGTCGTTCTTGCGGCTGTCGAAGGTTACGCCCAGGTCGGCCACGCCTTTTGCTTCGATGACGTTATCGGTGGCGGGGTCGATGATTATGCGCAGTTGGGTGTCGGTATCCACGCCCAACATCACATCCATTGTGGTGTTACCTTTGTGTTTGCGGCTGCGACCCTTCCGGAGTTCGTTTTTCTTGCGTACAACAAGGTGGGTGGTGTCCACCGCCACACGCTCCGAGCGGTCCACAAAGGTTACAAAGTCGGCACCCGCAAAGTCGGTGTTACCCTTCAGCGGCAGGTTGAATACCGAGCCACGACCTGTGGTCACAGCACCCGTAATTTCGGTGAGCTGACGCTCCGAGCGCAGACGCAGACCTCCCGAGGCATAGACCTTGCCCCAGAAGGGTGCTTCGCTGCTCTCCTCCAGGTCGATAGTCACCAGGTTGTGGGGCACCAGCGAGAGGCCGAAACCAATGTTATCCAGAGAGTTGAGGTCCACATATCCCTCCACCTCGGCCCATCCACCCTGGTTGTCCTGGAGCCTGGTGGGTTGCAGGGTACCACGGTTGTTGCTGAAGTTGAGAGTAAAGTTCTCGGTGGAGTAGGAGGCTCCCGTGAAGCCTACACGGGTTGCAAAATCCTCCACAGCCACACGGCCGTCTATATCGAGAGTATTTTTATTGCCCTCCAGCGAGAGGTGTACACCCAGGTTGCCACGAGGCTCCTCGGCCACCCCTTTGAGTATGGGGGTCAGCAGCGAGAGGTCGAAGTCGTCAAGCTCCACATCTGCACGGTAGTCGCTCGTGGAGTAGTCAAACTCGCCACGGGCAAGAGTGGCGCCCAGGTTGGTATTGCGGATGCTCATCACGGCCTTGGTGCTCTGCTCAGGTATCTCCACATCCACTCCGAGGGGGTCAATCTCCACCTCATCGAGGGTGAGAGAGGTGAGCACCAATGAACCCTTACCATAGGGGGTGGCGAGTGCCGAGTGGAGCTCCACAAGGCCATCCACTGAGCCCTCCAGGTTCATAGTGGGGGCTAAGAGCGACACCCACTCACCCAGAGCAACATCTTTGAGCCTTATCTGAAGAGGGGTGGTGGCTGTGGTGGCAATCTCGCCATCTATGGACAAGCCACCAGCGCCGTTGTCTATTGCGAAATTGTTGATTGCCACACACTCAGGTGTGTAGATGATGTCACCCGAGAATATTTCCCATCTCTGCGAGGGGGAGAGTAGGTAGGAGTCGTGGAGGGTTGCTGTGGCCTTCACTCCTCCCTTCTCCTGCTCAATGTCGCCATCCACCATCAGGCGGCCGCTGAGGGCTGCATCGGAGTTGCTGAAGAGCACGTCGAGAGCCACATTGTGACCCTCCGACGAGGTAGCCTTGATGGAAATCTCGGGAATGGTGGCACCCATAGCCAACAACTCCTCACATCCAGCATTGAGGGTTATCAGTTCCTCTTTACCCTCGGCTCCAATGTTTATGTTGGAGATTACGGCGTCGCCAATGGCCACATAGTCGCTGGCCACCTGGAGGCTGAACTCCTCGGCAGAAGGTGAAAACTCCAACGATAGGGAGGTGTCGGGGGCAATGTTGGTGCCCTCCATCAACACTCCTGCAAGGTGCTCGCCATCGAGAATGTGGATGCGGGCAGCGGAGTAGTCGGGGGCGGAGTAGAGGTGGCCTTTGTGGGGAACGTCATTGCTATTCTCCTCCTTGCCACGGCCACCGCCCAGAGGGAGTGCGGCGGGGAGTTTGCGTCCCAGATACTCCACAACCTCTCCATAGGATGCGCTGCTGTGGTACTCCACATCGAGAACGGAGGATTGGAGCGAGAAACTCTTGCTTGTAGCCCCTCCGGCCAACGAAATGTTCACCAACTCCGTCGAGAGGGTGTCGGCGTGGTTGGCATAGGTGAGGTTGTTAATCATCGCACGACCCACCATATCGTCAAACGAGCGACCCGTGAGCGTTGCCTCCACATTGGCCGAGAGCCAAGCCTGCTCCTCGTCGGCCACCACACCTATGGTGCTGAGATTGGCACGGGGGAGGTTGAGGGCGAGAGTATATTCGGCATCGTCGGCGGGTGTGAGGTCGCCGCTTGCTTCGAGAGAGAAGTAGGCGTTGGGATCGTCGGAGGAGGCTGTCACCGAGAGGTTGTCATCCTTGAGCAGAGCCTCAAATCCCACGCCCGCAAAGTTGTAATCCTTCCAGTAGAGATTGTTCACATAGCCCTCCACGGAGCCCTCCGCTGCGCCCCCCTCCACGGCTACGTTGCCCTCCAATGTGAGGTCCACCTTGCCCAGATGCTCCACGCCGAACAGACGGCCGGCATCGAGGTCGGAGGTGCCCACCGAGCCTGTGTAGCTCACCGTGGGCCCATATCCGAGGTTGCCTTCGATGGCAATGCGACCCAGGTTGGTGGCCACCAATACGTCGGGCCTGACGAGGTTGGGCTCTGCCGTAACCTCACCACTCAGGGCGAGGGTGTCAATCTGTGCAAGCCATCTGGCGGCCTCGGCGGGTAGGTCGCTGCCCACCACATTGCGGTAGATGTTCTCCACCTTTGAAGGGGTGGTGTGGAGTGCGACTTCCAGGTTTGCAGCAATATCCTCGGGGTGAATGATGTGGCTCACGGAGCCTGCCACCTCCACCTCCGAGTTGTAGAGATTTGCGGTGATGTCTGCCACAAAGTTGCATACGGGGCCGTCGAAGGTGCCGCTAATGTCGCTACCCTCCAGTTGGAGAGTGCCCAAAACATCCACAAAACGACCTGCGGTGGAGGGCTCCAATGTGGAACCTGTGGTCTGCAGATGGAGCGCCACACGCTCGCAGAAATATTTATACTCATTCCAATCCTCGCCCTCGATGATGAGGTAGGGGAGCAGAAGGTGGGTTGCGCCGGAGCGGAAATCAATATTGCGGAAATCGAGCAAAGCATCCCCCACCACAAGTAGGCTCATAGAACTATCCTCCAGGTAGGCACCACTGCGGTCGATGGCGGTGAGCTCCTCTACATCTTTGATAGTTACCACGATGCCATCCACGCCGATGCTGCCTATGTGGGCATCGACCATAAGCTCCATATCGGAGTAGTCAATCACACCCTCGGGTACACGACCCGCCAGACGAGAGTCGTAGAGCCTACAACGAAGTCCCTTGATATCAACATCTTCGAGCAGGAAGGGTGCGGGCTCTTTGGTGGTGTCGGCAGGGAAGAGCCTCTCGTAGTGAAGAATGAGCTCGTCGAGGTTGAGCACCCCCTCCGAGTCGGAGTCCATATTGAAATAGCCGCCACGCAGCCTCACATTGCGAGGTACAAAGCGACCCTCCTTGAGCAGTGCCTTACGGTCGATGGTGGCAGCCACCTTGTCGGCCCACAGCAGAGTGTCGCCCCTCAGATCCTCCACATAGAGTCCCTCGACAACCACCGAGGAGATGTTCTCCACGGAGATTGCTTGGATATCAATGCGGGTGTCGGTTTTTTCGGAGAGGATGGCCACTGCTTTGCGTGCTGCATAGCTCTGCACACGTGGGAGCGAGAGGGCAAGGGCGGCCGAAAGAATGAGCAAAATGAGGGCTAAAACCACACCTGCGATGGTGTGAGTTGCAATGTTTGCCAAATTTTTTATAACTTTGCTCATTGTTGGTGCTTTAATCCTACAATTTTACGAAATTTCTCATCGAAAAACAAATATGGAAGCTACAATTTTAGGTATAGAGTCGTCGTGCGACGATACCTCGGCAGCGGTTTTGCGTGGCACAACTATGCTCTCCAATGTCATCGCATCCCAGGCAGTGCACGTTAAGTATGGCGGAGTGATTCCCGAACTCGCCTCCCGTGCACATCAGCAAAATATTGTACCTGTGATAGATACAGCCTTGCGTGAGGCGGGCGTAACTGCCGATGAACTTGATGCTATCGCCTTCACTCGTGGCCCTGGTTTGCTGGGCTCACTGCTTGTTGGTGTGTCGTTTACCAAGGGTCTGTCGCTTGCAAAAAATATACCTATGGTGGAGGTCAATCACCTCCAGGGACACATCCTTTCCCACCTCATCGACATCCCCGGAGAGCGACTTCCTCACCCCTCATTCCCATTCCTGTGTCTGCTCGTTTCGGGCGGCCACACGCAGATTGTGAAGGTCACTTCCCCCCTGGAGTTTGAGATTGTGGGTACCACCATCGACGACGCTGCGGGCGAGGCTTTCGATAAGTGTGCGAAGGTTATGGGCTTGCCCTATCCTGGTGGCCCTGTCATCGACCGCCTGGCACACGAGGGTAACCCCGAGAAATTCAAGTTTGCCAAACCCTCGGTGGACGATTTCGATTATAGCTTCAGTGGCCTGAAAACCTCTTTCCTCTACTTCCTGAGGGATCGTATGGAGGAGAACCCTCAATTCATTGAGGAGAACAAAGCAGACCTCTGTGCATCGCTCCAAAAGACCATCATCGACATCCTTCTGAAGAAACTTGTGAAGGCATCCAAGGCGCTAGGTATCAATGAGATTGCCATCGCAGGCGGAGTGTCGGCCAACTCGGGCCTCAGGGAGGCTATTGAGGCCGAAGGTCGCCGTCGCCATTGGAAAACATATCTTCCACCGCTCAAATTTACGACCGACAATGCGGCGATGATTGCTGTGGCTGGCTACTATCGCTACCTCAATGGCGAAGAGAGTTCGCTCGATGTAGCACCCGTAGCACGCCTCGAAGACCTGATGTGAAAATAGCTGTCAGCATATAGCTGACAGCTATTTTTTTAGTCGGTGGGTTATTTGGGTGTGTAGGGTGTGTAGGGTCATTAGAGCCGATAGGGCCGATAGGGAAAATTCAAAATTTCCTATAACTCCTATAACTCCTATAACTCCTATAACTCCCTAATGTCCTAAGTGACTTTTCGGGCCGCAGGCCCGCAACGTTAGACGTTGGACGTTAGACGTTAGACAAAAAAAGACTCTCCCAAACGGAAGAGTCTTTTTTCTATGTACTCTTGGAGCTAATTAGTCGCAAAGCGATACACGGTGGAAACCGAGAATCTTAGCCTCTGCGTCAGCAGCCTTAAGAATATCCTTAACCGAGGTCTTGCCATCGCCCATCTGGTAAGCCTGCTCCTCCAAGGTCTGCTCCTTGAAGAATTTCTGCAGACGACCCTTAGCGATGTTCTCAACCATCTGTGCGGGAAGGTTTGCAGCCTTCTCAGCCGACACGGTCTTGATAATCTCACGAGCCTGCTCAGCCTGCTCAGCGGTGATCCAACCCTTAGCCTGGTTCGACTCGATGTGGTCCTCGCTGTCAACGTGTGCGGGGTTGATACCGGCTTTCGAGAGAGCTGCATCAACAGCCTTCTGTACGAGCTCGTCTTTGGTCTTCTGGGTAGCGGTTTTGAGCTCCTCGTCGATAACCTCCTGGGGAACCATCTCTGCCGAGATAGCTACGGGGTTCATCGACACAACCTGCATAGCGATACCCTTTGCGAGCTGCTCGTCAACCTCTTTGTTGAAGCCTACGATAGCACCAAGTTTCTTGTTGAAGTGAACATACTGGCAGCAGAAGGGAGCCTCGATACGGTTGTAGAAGGGAATCTCTACCTTCTCGCCGGTCTGGCCGGTCTTCTCGGTTACAAGGTCAGCAACGGTGCGACCGTCGGCGGTGGGGCAAGCCATCAGAGCCTCAAGGTTGGCAGCGTCATTAGCCATTGCAATCTCCAGAATGGTCTGTACGGTGGCACCAAAGGTGTCAACCTGAGCTACAAAGTCGGTCTCGCAAGCCATACAAACGATGTATGCTTTGCCATCTTTGGCAGCAGCTACAACCACACCCTCCGAAGCGGTACGGTCCGAACGTTTTGCGGCTACGAGTTTACCTTTCTCACGAATGATCTCGATTGCACGCTGCATATCGCCATTGGCCTCCTCAAGCGCTTTTTTGCAATCCATCATACCCGCCTGGGTTTTGTCGCGGAGTTTCTTGATGTCTGTAAGTGTAACAGCCATAGTCTTTTTCTCTATTAAAAGGTTTGACTTTGTATTTGTTTTTACTCGGCAGCGGTCTCAGCTACTACCTCTGCAGCAGCCTCAGCCTCGGGAGCCTCGATCTCAACCTTCACAGCCTTGCGGGTGCGGGGTTTCTTCTCGGCAGCAGCCTCTTTAGCTGCGTTCTCCTCTGCCTCTTTCTCCTTCTCGATGCGACGCTCCTCGAGACCCTCGTTGATAGCAGCGCACATTGCGTCGAGAATCACTGCGATACTCTGAGCGCGGTCGTCGTTTGCAGGAATTACATAGTCGATGTTGGTGGGGTCACAGCAGGTATCAACCATTGCAAAGACGGGGATGTTGAGGCGGCGAGCCTCACGCACTGCATTCACCTCCTTCTGAACGTCCACTACAAACAGAGCGGCGGGAAGGCGGGTAAGGTCGGCAATCGAACCGAGGTTCTTCTCCAGTTTAGCCCTCTGACGAGCAATCTGGAGTTTCTCACGTTTGGAGAATTTGTCATAAGTGCCGTCGGCGTTCATCTTGTCGATGGTAGCCATTTTCTTAACGGCCTTACGTATAGTGGGGAAGTTGGTAAGCATACCACCGGGCCAGCGCTCGGTTACATAGGGCATACCTACTGCTTGCACCTTCTCGGCAACAATCTCTTTAGCCTGTTTCTTGGTTGCAACGAAGAGGATCCTGCGACCGCTCTTGGCAATCTGTTTCATAGCTGCTGCCGCCTCATCGATTTTTACCACAGTTTTGTGGAGGTCGATGATATGAATCCCGCCTTTCTCCATAAAGATATAGGGAGCCATTTTGGGATTCCATTTTCTTTTGAGGTGGCCAAAGTGTACGCCAGCCTCCAATAATTGATTAAAATCTGTACGTGGCATTTCTAATCGTGTGTTTTTCTTTTTTTTAATCTCTCTTTTTTTCAACCGGCCGGTAGTGTCACCTTGTGACAGTCCGCTCGGTTTTCCGCGAAAGGGCAATCTCCCAGTAGCACTCCCTATGCTGCCATAGGACTCTCTTCACTCCACTTTCTTTCTATGCAGCCGCAAGTCTTATGCGGCATAGGTGGGTGGTCTGAGTGATTTGAAAACCTCTTTCGTGCAGTTTTTTTGGTGCGAACGCAGAGAAAAATTAACGTTTGCTGAACTGGAATTTACGGCGAGCACCGGGCTGACCGGGTTTCTTACGCTCAACCTCGCGTGCGTCACGAGTGAGGAAACCGTTCTTCTTGAGAGTAGTGCGGTTCTCAGCATCGATCTCGCAGAGTGCGCGAGCGATACCCATACGGGCTGCTTCTGCCTGGCCGTGAATGCCACCACCATCGAGGTTGATGTTGATGTCATAGTTCTCCATCTGGTTGAGAACCAGCAGGGGCTGTTTCACAACGAACTGGAAAATGTCCAGGGGGAAGTAAACCTCCAGGGGTTTCTTGTTGATGGTAATAGTACCGTTACCGGGCTTAACGTAAACGCGAGCAACAGCTGCTTTCCTGCGTCCTACGGTGTTTACAACTTCCATAGTTTTCGTGTTTACTTAATCTCGTTGAGTTTGATTACTTTGGGGTTCTGTGCAACGTGGGGGTGCTCCGTACTTGCATAAACCTTCAGGTTTTTAAGAATAGCAACGCCGAGGCGGGTTTTGGGAAGCATACCCTTAACAGCGTTCATAACAAGGAATTCAGGCTTGTTAGTCAAGCGCTCAGCAGGAGTGTTGAAACGCTGACCACCGGGGTAGCCTGTGTGGTGTACATAGACCTTATCGGTCATCTTCTTACCCGTAAGTTTCACCTTATCGGCGTTGATTACGATAACATAGTCACCGCAATCTACGTGAGGAGTGAAATCGGGTTTGTTTTTGCCCCTTAAGATTTTCGCAACCTGCGAGGCAAGTCGTCCGAGCACCTGGTCCTCTGCATCGATAACGTACCACTGTTTGTTAACAGTAGCTGCATTGGCCGAGATGGTTTTGTAACTCAAAGAATCCACTTCTTCGTAAGTTTAAATTGGTTAATACTAGTGTGTTAATTATGTAATTCCATTACCCGTATATTTCGGGCCTGCAAAGATACGAAATAAATTCAAAATTCAAAATTCAAAATTCAAAATTATTTAGCACTCAGCTTTTAGCGGTCGGCTTTCAGCTTTTTAGTGGTTAGAGATTGGTGGTTAGATTTTAGAGTCGTTAGGGAGTTATAGGAGTTATAGGAGTTATAGGAGTTATAGGAGTTCCCTATACATCCTATATACCCTTTGCACTAAAACTTCTCGCCGAGCAGAGTGTGGTAGCGGTTGGGGTTGAGCAGTAGGTTGAGAGCCTCCTCCAGTTCGGGGTCGAAGCCGTGGGTGGAGGTCACACGGTGGAAAGCGTCGTCGCCCCACAGTTTGCGGGCCAGCTGGGCCTTCATCTGCACCGTGAGCAGCTCAAAGCTCTCGGTCATACCCTCCGCTTCGGGCTCCACGCCCTCGCCCTTCATATGCTCCACAAGCTCTCCGAGGAGCTCCTCGCCCACAAAAAAGTCCTCGTTGTAGCTCTCAAAGGTGGGGTACTGCTCCTTTAGGCGGTGGCGGTTGGCCAGATAATATCCCCCAATGAAGGAGTTGAATCCGATTGTTTGAGCCACCTTATTGGCATAGGTGTAATTCTTGGTGGTATCGTGGGGGATGTAGATGTCGGGATAGATGCCGCCGCCACCCGTCACGGTACGCCCCGTGCGCAGGGTCTTATACTTGGGAGCCACGATCAGCAGCGAGTCACGATAGGAGGCGTCGAGCATACGCTTGGCGTGGTCGAAGAAGTAGTCGGCGCTCTTGCCTTTCTCGAATGGGCGCTGTATGCAACGGCCGCCGGGGGTGTAGTAGTGGCTGGTGGTGATGCGCACAGCCGACCCGTCGTCGAGCATTATCTGTTTTTGCACAAGTCCTTTGCCGAAGGTCTGACGGCCGATGATTACTGCACGGTCGTAGTCTTGGAGGGCTCCTGCCACCAGCTCGCTGGCCGATGCGGAGTTTTCATCCACCAGAATTACAAGCGGCCCGGAGGTATAGATCCCCTTCCCTTTGCTGAAGTGGTTGTAGGGTTGCTCCTTGCGACCCGAGGTGGTTGTGATGAGCGATTTGCGGGGTAGGAAGAAGCCCGCCATCTCTATAGCCTCGGTGAGGAGTCCGCCGCCATTGCCCCTGAGGTCGAGTATCAACCCCTCCACGGTGCCGAGCTCTGCAAATCCTTTGCGCATCTCCTCCATTGTCTGCTCCGCAAAGCGATTTATGCGCAGATACCCTATATTATTATATAAGGTATAGGCTGCGTCGAGTGTAGTGATAGGTATGGCGGCCCTCTTTAGGGTGATATCTTTGGGGTCGGTGTCTGTTTCGCCAACGATGGTGAGGGTGATTTCGGAGCCCTCCTTGCCCCTCACTCGGCTGCCAATCTCCTCGTGGCCGATGCCCACAACGCTCCCGTTGTCGATGGCGGTAATCTTATCGCCCACACGGAGTCCTGCTTTTTCGGCGGGCGAGTCGGGGTAGGTGGAGATAACCCTCACTGTGTCGCCCACTATGGCAAACTCCACACCTATGCCGCCAAACGACCCTTCGGTCATCTCCATTTCGTGCTTCATCTGCTCTGCGGTGGAGTAGGAGGAGTGGGGGTCGAGTGCTGCAAGCACCCCTTTTATTGCCTCGCCTATGAGCTCTTTGTTGTTGGGCTCATCCACATAGAGCGAATTGAGATAGTAGTAGAACGAGCTGAATTTATCCAGCTCGTTCCTAAAGTTTTGGGCAACAAGGGTGGTACATCCCACCACGAGTGCCGCTAATATTGTCCACAATCTCTTCATACTCATCGCTTTTGGTGCGTGCGAGGGGAGGGCCTTCCTCTATGCGAAGTACTCCACCAGGCTGTCGAAGGCCACCTTCTCCTGTGTGCCCTCGGCCATATTCTTCACGGTGGCAACACCCTCGGCTGCCTCGCTCTCGCCTACGATGATAACGTATGGTATAGCCCTTTTATTGGCATACTCCATCTGTTTTTTCATCTTTGAGCTGTCGGGGTAGATGTCGCTCGAGATACCGGCCTTGCGCAACTGCTTGAGTAGTCGGAGCGATGCGGTGCGCTCGGCGCCACCGAAGTTGATGAAGAGTACACGGGTGGTCATCTGTGCCTCCTCGGGGAAGAGGCCGAGGCCCAGCATAACGTCGTAGATGCGGTCGGCACCAAACGAAATGCCTACACCGCTCGTGTCGGGCAGACCGAAGATGCCGGTGAGGTCGTCGTACCTACCGCCACCGCAGATGCTACCTATCTGATAATCTTTGGCTTTCACCTCGAAGATGGCACCTGTGTAGTAGTTCAGACCTCGGGCCAATGAGAGGTCCAGCTCAATCTCCAGCTCGGTGCCGTTGTCGGCAATCAGACCGAAGAGCTCCTCCATCTCCTCCACGCCTTTCAGACCTGTTGCGCTCTCGGCGAGGGTGGTGCGCAGGGTTGCGAGTTTCTCCTGGGTTGTACCCTCCAACAGCAGGATGGGTTTGAGTTTCTCGATTGCGGGCTGGTCGATGCCCCTCTCGAGGAGCTCTTTCTCCACATTCTCCAGGCCGATTTTGTCGAGCTTGTCGATAGCCACTGTAATGTCTATCATCTTGTCGGCGTGGCCGATAGCCTCGGCGATACCGAAGAGTATCTTGCGGTTGTTGAGCTTCAGCACCACATTGATGCCGAGCTTGCCAAAGACGCTCTCTACAATCTCCACCAGCTCGGCCTCGTAGAGCAGTGAGCGACTGCCGATGGCGTCCACATCACACTGGTAGAACTCCCTGTAACGTCCCTTCTGTGGGCGGTCGGCCCTCCATACGGGCTGCACCTGATAGCGCTTGAAGGGGAAGGCAATCTCTGCCTGGTGCTGCACCACGAACCTTGCGAAGGGCACGGTGAGGTCATAGCGGAGACCCTTCTCGCAAATCTTGGTGGCGAGGGCTGCCAAGGAGCCTGCAATCTGCTCAGGGGTCACCTTGTCCATAAAGTCGCCCGAGTTGAGAATCTTGAAGAGGAGCTTGTCGCCCTCCTCGCCATACTTACCCATCAGCGTGGAGAGATTTTCCATTGCGGGGGTTTCGAGGGGTGCATAGCCGAAGTTGCGGAACACCTCTTTGATGGTGTCGAACATATAGTTGCGGCGGGTCATCTCCACGGGGGAGAAGTCCCTTGTGCCTTTAGGTATGCTTGGTTTCTGTGCCATTTTATTCTGTTGTTACTTTGTATTTCTCCCGTATGTCGGCTGCGCTCTGTGGGCGACTTCTGCGTTACGCTCGTGCTCGAAATGCTCATTTACGCCGTGTAAACTCCGCATTCTCGCACCTCGCAAGCCTTGAACTCGCCTCACATATCCCAGCCGTTCAACGTCGACCGTCAACCGACTACCGACTATAATCTTATGGGACCTTAAGGACTTTACGACTTTTCCTCAGTTTACAGTTTTTAACTTTCAACTTCTAATTCTCCACCAACTTGCGGTATTTAACCCTATGGGGAGTGGTGTCGATGCCCTGTGCCTTCTTATGCTCCTCATACTCCGAGTAGGTACCCTCGAAGAAGACCACCTTGCCCTCGTCCTCAAACGAGAGAATGTGGGTGGCAACCCTATCGAGGAACCACCTATCGTGCGAGATAACCACTGCACAGCCTGCGAAGTTCTCCAAACCCTCCTCCAATGCACGCAGAGTGTTTACGTCGATGTCGTTGGTGGGCTCATCGAGCAGCAGTACGTTACCCTCCTCCTTGAGTGCAAGTGCCAAGTGGAGGCGGTTGCGCTCACCACCCGACAGCACGCCACACTTCTTCTCCTGGTCGGCACCGCTGAAGTTGAAGCGGCCGACGTAGGCACGGGCGTTAATTTGGCGGTTGCCGAGGGTTATGAGTTCGCTATTCTGCGAGATAACCTCAAATACGGTCTTCTCGGGGTCGATGCTCTTGTGCTGCTGGTCCACGTAGGCGAGTTTCACCGTCTCGCCAATCTTAAACGAGCCGCTGGTGGGCTCTTCAAGGCCCATAATCATACGGAACAGAGTGGTCTTACCCGTACCGTTGGGGCCGATAACACCCACAATGCCTGCGGGGGGCAACACAAAGTTGAGCCCGTCGTAGAGCACACGGTCGCCAAAGGCCTTCGACACATCGTGGGCCTCGATAACCACATTGCCCAAGCGGGGACCGTTGGGGATATATATCTCGAGCTTCTCCTCCTTCTGCTTTGCATCCTCGTTGAGCATCTTGTCGTAGGCACCCAGACGTGCTTTGCTCTTGGCGTGGCGGGCCTTAGGGCTCATACGCACCCACTCAAGCTCCCTCTCAAGAGCTTTGCGGCGCTTGCTCTCCTGCTTCTCCTCCATAGCCAGGCGGGTTGTTTTCTGGTCGAGCCAGCTGGAGTAGTTACCCTTCCAGGGAATACCCTCACCACGGTCGAGCTCCAGAATCCAACCTGCCACGTTGTCGAGGAAGTAGCGGTCGTGGGTTACGGCAATCACCGTGCCCTTATACTGATTGAGGTGCTGCTCGAGCCAGTCGATACTCTCGGCGTCGAGGTGGTTGGTGGGCTCATCGAGGAGGAGCACATCGGGCTCCTGAAGCAGCAGGCGGCACAGTGCTACACGCCTGCGCTCACCTCCCGAAAGGGTGCTGACAAGCCTATCCTGCTCGGGACAGCGCAGAGCGTCCATAGCCCTTTCGAGCATACTATCAATCTCCCAGCCGTTCACGTGGTCGATAGCTTCTGTGAGTTCACCCTGACGCTCAATGAGTTTAGCCATCTCCTCGTCGCTCATAGGCTCGCAGAACTTCAGGTTAATCTCCTCATACTCCTTGAGCATAGCCACGGTGGCGGCGCAACCCTCTTCGACAATCTCCCTGACGGTCTTTGTGTCGTCGAGCTGTGGCTCCTGCTCGAGGTAGCCCACCGAGTAGCCGGGGGAGAATACCACCTCGCCCTGGAAACTCTTGTCGATGCCGGCGATAATCTTCATCAGGGTCGATTTACCCGATCCATTCAGACCTACGATACCGATTTTGGCACCATAGAAGAATGAGAGATAGATGTTGTTGAGGATTTTGCGGTTGTTGGTGAGCACCTTGCTCACACCCACCATTGAGAAAATAATCTTTTCGTCTGCCATTGTTTTGTATCTTTGTTTTTCGTTATTTCACATTTGGTGCAAAGATACCTATATTATAACGATTTTGCAACCCACAACCCCGCTCCAGAGTGGGTCGGAATAAAAAAACAGCACTTTATGGTTGCCATTTGCACATATTTATGTACCTTTGTGTGAAATATACTGCGCCCCGTGCGAGTTAATCCCAAATTTATATCTCTATGAAACGAATACTGATTATCATCCTTGTTGCACTCTCGATGACCTCGTGTGCCACCATCATCAGTGGCTCGAAGTCGAAAATTACCCTCGATAGCGAGGTGGAGGGTAGTGCAACCCTCGTTGTTGAGGGCCGCCGCTACCACGATGTGGTGTTTCCCTGCAAGGTGAAGATTTCCAGGGGCTTCCACGAAACAGCAATCCGTGTGACTGTGGATGGCTACACCCCTGAGGTGGTGGTCGTTAAGAAGGAGTTCAACCCCGTGGCACTACTCAACCTAGCCGAGCCTTTCGGCTGGATTATCGACGTGGCAACGGGAGCTGTCACCCGTCCCAGGAACGACTACTATTGGCTGGAGTTTGTCCCCAAAAACTATTAATTATCAACCCCAATTTTCTCCCAACAAACATTATGAAAAAACTATTGCTTATTGCTCTTTGTGCCCTGGCTTTCACCTCGTGCTCATCAATCATCTCGGGCTCCAAAAAGAGGGTGATGTTCGATAGCGACGTCACAAGTGAGGGAACCGTTATTGTCGATGGTCGCAGGTATAAGGAGGTAAGTTTCCCCTGCAAGGTGAGTGTGAAACGTGGACTTGAGGAGAGCGTTGTGCGCTTCAACTTCGAGGGCTATGAGGGTCAGACGCTCTATATCCACAAGAGTTTCAACCCCGTAGCCGTGCTCAACCTCACCAATATTGTGGGTTGGCTGGTGGACATTGCCACAGGTGCCATCACTCGTCCCGAGCAGGAGATCTATTGGGTGGAGCTGGCCCCAAAAGGGGTTGTCGAGGGCCCCGAAACCGAGTCTGCTTCCGAGGCCGAGGAGGAGGTTGAAACCGCAACCGCTCCCACGACCGACCTTCTTCCCGAACTTGTAATAGAGTAGGTGGGGAGATAAGAAACACAAAGCGGGCCTGCAAATTTGCAGGCCCGCTTTTGTGTGTGGCAACACTGATTAGTCCCAGGGGTAGGCGGCCAGGAAAATCTCCTTGCCACGGAGCTTGTCGCTCACTGCCACCAGGTCGTTGAGGGCCACATCGCCCACAATGTAGTTCCACTCGGGAGAGGTGTAGCGCTCCCTCACCTTCGAGAAGTGGATGAGTGTGGCGTCCTCCTCGGTGCGATAGCGGTAGTAGATGCGGTGGGTGACATCGTTGGTGTGGTGCACGGGAACTGCCGAGTTTATACGCTTGTACTCATAGCGGTAGTCGTACTTGCAGGCGGTGATGTCGCTCAGCACGGCGGCACCCGTGGGGTGGCCACCCGCTCCTCGGCCAAACATAAACTGCTTGTAGTAGTAGCGACCCTTGATAACCACGCCATTGAACTCATCCTCCACGCTGTAGATATACTTGTTGCGGGAGATGAGCTGGGGCACAACCCACAGATAGACACCTCCGCCCTCAATCTTCTCCACGTGGCCCACAAGTTTTATACGCCTCTGCTTCTCGGCCGCAAAGCGAATATCTGCCTCATTCATAGTGGATATGCCGTAGCGGAAAATCTTCTCGGGTGCCACATAGATGCCAAAGGCGTGGATGGTGAGGATAACGAGTTTGAAGAGCGAATCCCACCCGTCGAAGTCGAGCGAGGGGTCGCTCTCGGCAAAGCCCAACTCCTGGGCCAGACGCAGTGCGGGGCCATACTCCATATTCTCGTTGAAAATCTTGGAGAGCACAAAGTTGGATGAGCCGTTGAGGATACCCTTCACCGACACCAGCAGGTCGTTGTCGTAGTACTCCTCGAGGTTGCGGATGACGGGAATGCTGCCACACGCCGAGGCGTCGTAGAGGAAGGGAGTCTGCATCTTGCGGCCCAACTCAATGAGCTCGGGGAGGTGGTAGGCAAGCATCTTCTTGTTGCCGCTCACCACGGGAAGGCGCCTCTCCAACGAGCGACGCACAATGTGGTAGGCCGCCTCGGCGTCGTCGATGAGTTCCACAATCATATTAATCTCGGGGTCGGCAAAAATCTCGTCGGCCGAGTCGGTGAAGTTGGCCACCACACCTCGCTCCTTGGAGAGGTCCCTCACACAGATGCGGCGGATGTGGATATCCTTACTCTCGATGGCTTCGATAACATCGTAGAGCCCACGGCCCACGCTGCCAAAGCCAAATAGTCCTATGTTAATCTCTTTTTTCATATTTTTTGTCAACCGACGACCGTCAACCGACGACCGTCAAAGGTGTTATTAAATTAAATAAATTTCAACTTTCAATTCTCAACTCTCGATAAACTCTTTGATGATGCTATCGAGCTGCTCGTACTCCACCAGGAAACCGTCGTGACCAAAAGGGGAGTTGATGGTGCGGTACACTACTTGGGGAATGTTGCGCACCATAATGTCGTGGTCGGCGGGAGGGAAGAGGATGTCGCTGCTGATGGACACCACAAGGGCCTTCGCACGGATGCTTTGCAGTGCCTTCTCGATGCTCTCTCGGCCACGGCCAATATTATGGGAATCAACAGCTTCAGAGAGTCTCCAATAGCAGTGGGCATCGAACCTGCGGCGCAACTTTTCGCCCTGGTGTTGTTGGTAGGTTGTGGCCCTAAATCCGTGGAGTTTCTCGCCATCGGAGTCGGTCTGTGTGGCGTTGTAGGCCTCGGCACCTCGGTAGCTGAGCAGGGCGATGCTGCGTGCTGCGGCAAGTCCGGCAGCTCCGGCCGAAGGGGTGTTGGTGTGGAATGTGGGGTCGGCCAAAAGGGCCATCCTCTGCGACTCATTGAAGGCAATGGCCCACGCCGATGAGCGGGTGCAGGTGGCAATGAGCGCCACACGCCTTGCAAAGTCAGGCTCCATAATCGCCCACTCCATAGCCTGAAAACCGCCTATGGAACTGCCAATAAGCAGCTCGACGTGGTCGATGCCGAGCTTTCGGGCCAATATCTGGTGGTAGCGCACCATATCACGCACCGTAATCATCGGGAACTCTCGACCCCAACGCTCCCCGGTGGCAGGGTTCATTGATGCGGGCGAGTCGGTGCCATAAGGCGAGCCCAAGATGTTGGCACAGACAACAAACCACTTCGAGGGGTCCAAAAACCTCCCCTCCTCGACGGTGTGGGGCCACCACTCCGCAACATTGCTGTCGGCCGTAAGGGCGTGGCACACCCAAATGACATTATCCTTCTCGGGGGACAATGTACCGTAGGTGGTGTACTCAATCTGGCTTGCGGGCAGCACCTCGCCACACTCCAACTCGAATTTTTCGTGTGAATATACTTTCATCTGTTTTTTCTCTTTTCTACTCGCCAAAAGCCACCTCGAAGGCGTGCTCAAAGTCGGCAATGATATCCTCCACATTCTCCAGACCGGCCGATATGCGCAGCAGTGTAGGGGTGACGCCCGCCGAGAGTTGCTCCGCCTCGGAGAGCTGTTTGTGGGTGGTCGATGCGGGGTGGGTGACAACTGTTATCGAGTCGCCAATCATAGTCATATGAACCACCAACTCGAGCGCCTCCACAAACTTGATGGTGGTCTGAAGGTCGCCCTTGAGCACAACCGAGAGTACTGCCGACGAGCCGTGGCGGAAGTAGTGCTGGGCGTTGTCGTGCGAGGGGTGCTCGGGGAAACCTACCCACTGCACCTCCTCTACACGGGGGTGCGAGCGGAAGTAGTGGGCCAGGCGCTCGGTGCTCTCCACCTCGTGGCGGGTGCGCAGGGCGAGGGTCTGGAGCCCCAACTGCATAAGGTAGGAGTCGAACGACGAGGGGCTGCAACCCAGGTCACGCAGAGCATCCACCCTACACTTTACAATGAATGCCATAGGGCCAAAGGCGTCGGCCAACACCAAGCCGTGGTAACCCTCCGAGGGACCACACAATTCGGGAAACTTTCCGTTCTTCCAATTGTAGGTGCCGGCATCGACAATCACACCGCCCATAGCTGTGCCGTGGCCGTTAATCCACTTTGTGGCGCTCTCCACAACGATGTCGGCTCCGTGCTCAATGGGGCGGCAGAGGTAGCCGCACGCACCAAAGGTGTTATCGACCACAAAGGGGATATCCCACTTGTGAGCCAAAGCGGCCAGGGCCTCCAAGTCGGGCACCGAGCAGGCAGGATTGCTCATCGACTCCACATAGATAGCCTTTGTGTTCTCGTCGATGAGGCGCTCGAAAGCCTCCACAGAGTCGTTCTCGGCACGGCGGCAGTCGATACCCATCTTGCGGAAGGTAATCTTAAATTGGTTGAAGGTGCCGCCATAGAGCAGTGGGGCTGCCACGATGTTGTCGCCCGCCTTGCAGAGCGAGGTAATCACCACCAACTGTGCCGACATACCCGACGACACTGCCAACGCTCCCACACCACCCTCAAGGGCCGCTACACGCTCCTCGTAGGCGTTGGAGGTGGGGTTCTGAAGGCGGGTGTAGATGTTGCCAAACTCCTTGAGATTGAAGAGGTCGGCTGCATAGTCGCACGAGGGGAACTCGTAGGCTGCGGTGGGGTAGATGGCTGCACCACGTGAGCAGGTGGCGTCACGGTGACGACCTGCGTGTATCTGAAGAGTCTCAAAGTGTAAATTCTTTTTCATAGCTATGTTTATTAAGCGTTCAGCATTCAGCAATCAGCTGTCAGCTGTCAGTTATATAGGGTATATAGGGTATTTCCCTATTACTCCTATAACTCTTATAATTCCTATAATACTAAATTCAACCCCAAAGGGTTGTTAAAAAATTTTAATAATTAGGATTTGTAGGTTTAGGTAGGTTGTCGCAGGGTGCGACCACAAGGGGCCCGTAGCCCCCCCACACGAGGAGATAGTGCCTAACGGCACATTCGCATATCCATAGCCACAACAAAACGGGCACCGCAACTCGCAGCGCAATCCGCAAAAATTATGTTGGCAAAACCTTTCATAGGTAAGATGGCTATGTTTTCAACTACAAAAATAGACATTCTTCGGGAAAAATGCAATATTCATCCACGAGAAAATATATTTCGGGGTGGTGGCTCTTTGCGGATGGCGAAAAAAGATTAACTTTGTGGCGTATTTCAAACGAAGAAACCACACACTATTATCTTTGCATAACTCCATTCTACTATGAAGCAAGACAAAGTATTCGACACAAGCGTGCAGCTCCTCAAGTACAACGTGCTGAAAGAGGTTGTGCGTAGCGCTTATGAGGGTACGCTCGACAGAGCCTACATCGACATCCCCAAGAAAATCTCCCCCGGTCCCAAAGCCGAGCTCCGTTGCTGTATCTACAAGGAGCGTGCAATCCTCCAGGAGAGGGTGCGTATGGCTTGCGGTGGCGACAAGGAGAACCCCAATGTTATTGAGGTTATCGACATCGCTTGCGACGAGTGCCCCGCCAAGGGAATCCTCGTTACGCCCGCTTGCCGAGGCTGTATCAGCCACGCTTGTAAGGATGTCTGCCCCAAGGATGCTATCAGCATTGTGGGTAAGCGCTCTGTAATCGACCACGATAAATGTATCGAGTGTGGCAAGTGTACCCAGGCTTGCCCCTATGGTGCAATCATCAAACTCTCCCGCCCCTGTATGCAGTCGTGCAAGGTGAAGGCTATCAGCATCGACTCCGACCAGAAGGCTAAAATCGACAACAGCAAGTGTATTATGTGTGGTCAGTGCGTCATTGCCTGCCCCTTCGGTGCTATGACCGACAAGTCGCTGCTTTTGGATATCGTGAAGATGCTCCAGAATGCCGAGAAGGAGAACTACAAAGTATATGCAGTGCTCGCTCCCGCAATCATCAGCCAGTGCCGCTATGGTCGCATCGAGCAGGTGGTTACTGCCATCAAGAAGCTCGGCT
Source organism: Tidjanibacter sp. (assembly GCA_045633985.1). Lineage (GTDB taxonomy): Bacteria > Bacteroidota > Bacteroidia > Bacteroidales > Rikenellaceae > Tidjanibacter. The sequence continues at coordinate 32,777 of JAZQZI010000001.1, forward strand.
TCCACGATGTTGTGGAGGTTGCGATGGGTGCCGACGTAACCCTCTATAAGGAGGCTCGTGAGTGGAACGAGAAGAAACTCCTCACCACTTCGTGCTGCCCCTCGTTTGTGCGCTTTATCGAGATTAACTATCCCACTCTCACCCAGCACATCTCCCACACTCCCTCGCCTATGATTGAGATTGCCCGCCTGATTAAGAAGAGCGAGCCCAATGCGAAGGTGGTGTTCATCGGCCCTTGCGCTGCCAAGAAGATGGAGTACACGCTGGAGAAGACCAATGGCGCTATCGACTCGGTGATGTCGTTCGAGGAGTTGCAGGCCTTCCTGGATGCAAGGGATATCGAGACCACCGAGCAGGAGGACACCCCTCTGAACAACGCTTCGTTCTATGGCCGCATCTTTGCCAAGGCGGGTGGTATTGTTCAGGGTCTGCTGGACCTCGCTCTGGAGAGTGGCTATGAGGGTCTGAAGCCTGTATATATGAGTGGTATCGACGAGTGCCGTGTGAACCTTGCGAAACTGAAGATTGGCAAGAGCGAGTTCAACTTCTTTGAGGGTATGATTTGCGAGGGAGGCTGCTTGAATGGTCCCTTGTGTATCAACCACGGCCCGAGGAACATTGCCGATGTCGATAAGTATGGCAATGAGGCCACCGAGAAGAAGATTACCAAGTCGGTAGAGTACTGGAAGAGCGTCACCGGCGAAGAGTAGCAGAAAAATAATTAGTTAGCCCCAACAGTTGTGTGCTGTTGGGGCTTTTTTTATTTTGTAGGGCCGATTTCGATTTTCACTAATGACCCTAAATAAACTGTCAACTTATAACTGCTACCTCTTGACCTCCGTGCGGTTGTGGAGTGCGTGGGCAATGGTCAGTTCGTTGGCGTACTCAATCTCGTCGCCCACACCGATGCCTCGGGCAATCTTCGTAATCTTCAGCCCCTCAAACTGCGCCAACTTGCGCATAATATAGAAGAGGGTGGTTTCCCCCTCCACGGTGGCGCCAATGGCGAGTATAACCTCCTTTATCTCACCCCTTGCTATATTCTCCACCAGCAGGTCAATCTTTAGGTCGCTGGGGCCTATGCCCTGCATTGGGGAGATGATGCCGCCCAAGACGTGGTAGAGGCCGTTGTACTGCCTTGTGTTCTCGATGGAGAGCACGTCGCCCACCTGTTCCACCACACACACCGTTGTCCTATCCCTCGACGGGTCTGCACAGATGGGGCAAAACTCGTTGTCCGTGAGGTTGTTGCAGCGGGCGCAGAAGCGCACGTCGCGACGGAAACGCACGAGTGCCTCGGCAAGGCTTGCCACCTCCTGCTCATCTTCGTGGAGCAGGTGGAGTGCAAGGCGCAGGGCTGTGCGTCGGCCTATGGAGGGGAGCTTCGAGAGCTCGCCTACGGCATCGTTTAGCAGTTTCGACATAGTTTTTTTCTATTTTTCCTTTGCGACTTTTTGTAAATAGTCGCCCCAAAATTTTTGGGAGATACAAAGTATCTCTATTGCCTAAGCTCTTCCCATTGTAGGGGGCAGTGAGTTAAAAGTTGTTATCTCCTTAATAACTCCTCGGGCGATTTATCGCCTGCGACGGTTGTCGGTCGTCGGTTGTCGGTTGTCGTCAGACTTATATAACCTCTATGGAGGTGGTGCGTATCCATCCCTCGTTGCCGTCGGCGATGCGTATCTCACACCACTCGCCAAATTCGCCCAGCACCTCCACCTTTGTTCCCTCGTGGAGGATGAAGAGCTCCTTGCTTGTGCGGTCGGGCGAGGCTTTTACAACAGCGGCCGAGGAGAGCACAATGGCCTCATTATCTGCCATAACCTGACGTCGGGCAGAGGCGCCAAAGGCTATGCTCACCACCAGCACAACCACTGCCACAACGGCTACCACAAAGCCCCCCTTGCGCACCTTGCGGCGTGCCGAGAGCTGGTAGAAGAGGATGGCCGAGAGGGCCACGGCGAGTGCCACGAGCGACAGTGCGGCCCAACAGCCCTCACTCATAATGCGTGCCGAGCGGCCAAACCAACGGCTCACAGCCGAGCGGGGAACCTCCTCAATGCGGTCTTTGGTGAAGCTCTCCGCATAGGCGAGGTTGTAGGCTGCGTCGTCGTTTGCGGGGTCGAGCCTCAGCGAGCGGTGGTAGTTGAGGATGGCTTTGCCGCTCTTGCCGGCCTTGAAGTAGGCACCGGCGAGGTTGTAGTAGAGGGCGGCGCTCTCCACACCGCAGTTCACTATGGAGTCGTAGGTGGCCACAGCGCCGTTGTAGTCACCGGCGGTGTAGAGCCTGTTGCCCCTCTCCCAGAGCACCTCGGGGTTGATGGTTGTAGCCACTTGGGGTGCAGTGGGCTCGGGAGTGGTGGGCTCCTCTGCTCGTGCCACCTGGAGGGTGGCCGAGAGTATGATAGCGGTCAGTACACTATAAATCTTGCACATAACTCTTCGTTTGTCAATGGTTACTTATCGGTTAATCTCCCCTTCGAGGCGAGAGATGAGCTCCACACCTTTCAGGTAGGCCTCCTCCATCTGTCCGCTGCCCGAGGGGGCGTATTGTGCATACTCGCAGTCGGTTATGAGGGCCACATAGCTCTCCACTCTCTCGCTCTCCACACCTTTGCGTGCAAGTTGTTCACGGATGTTCTCTTTGGTGAGGTTGGCGGCGGGGATGTTGAGCTTGTCGCCCAGGTAGCCCCACAGACCACGCAACATCTCCTCATAGAAACCCCTCTGGTTGGCCTCCTTCATATAGCGCTCGGCGGCACGGAAGCGGGCCAGGGCGACCTTATTGGCCCTCTTACCCTTCAGGGTTGCCTGGTTGCGCATCTCCCTGAGTCGCTTGCGGAGCACCACGGCAAGTGCCACAAAGGTCATAAGGATAACCACAACCACCAGAAAGTAGCCACCGCTGAAGAGGAATACTCTACCGGTGGGGCGGAAGGAGGTGGGTGCCAGGTCGATAAAGCGGATGTCGGTGCCGAGGAACTTGATGGCCTCCTTGTCGATGCCACCCACAAGTGCGGGATTGGGCCCTGCGGCGGAGGTGTGGCTGTCGGGGGTGATGTGGAGTGCATACTCCTTGGCGGTGAGGGTCACATACTTGCCCAGACGGGGATTGAAGAAGGAGAACTCCATCGGGGGGATGAAGTAGTCGCCTTCGGCACGGGCAATCATCGGGTATTCAAATTGGCGGTAGCCGCTCACACCTCTCGATGTGGTCTGAATACTCTCGGTGCTCTTCACACTGTATTGCTCAAACGACGAGGGGAGCTTCAGCTGGGGAGCCTGAATCATCGGGAGGTTGCCGGTGCCCGAGATTTTGGCAACATAGGTCACTGCGCTGTTGGCCTCAATCTCGTCGGCGGGGGGTGTCACGTTCAGCTCAAACTCGCCCACGGCGCCACTGAAACTTGCGGGGGCACCCTCGGGCAGAGGCCTCACATTGAGGGTTATCTCTTTGGACTTAACGACCCTTCGCACCTCCTGAATCTGGGGTACGTCGAAGAAGTCGGAAAAGGGGTCGAAGCCGCCACGACGGGGAGCCTTCACCTGGAGTCGTGCCACAATGGACATCTCCAGCGGCTCAATCTTCAACTCGCCACTCTGTTGTGGAAAGAGGAGGTATTCGGCCACTGGGCAGGCGTCGTAGAGCTTGCCGCTATACTCCTCCCTCACCCAACGGTTGCCATCGACATTGAGCCTTTGGGTCCAGAAGCCTGCAAAGGAGGGCATCTTCTGACCCTCGGCATTCATCGCTACACGGGTGTAGAGCTTGTAGGTAACCAACACAGGCTCACCCTTGTAGGCCCTTGTGCGGTCCACCGAGGCAACAATCAGCACGTCGTCCTCGGCGAGGGTTGCCGTGGGGCTCTGCTGCCCCTGCTGACCTCCTCCCTGCCCCTGGGCCGAAGAGCTGCCACTGCCGCTCTCCTTGATGACCTTCACGACGACGGGGCGGGTCTGGTAGCTCTTGCCATCCGCCACAACGCTTGCTGCGCCAAGGGTAAACTCACCCTCGGTGCTGCACGTGAGCACATAGCTGATGGTGTGGTTCACCGATTGGCTCATCTTGCCATTGATAAGCTGCACGCTTGTGCTGGTCGAGGTGGAGGGGCCTGCAAGCACGCTGAAGCCCTCGAAGCTCGGGGCGACAAAATCCTTGTACTTGGCATTAATCGAAAACTCCACGCCGAAGGGTTGGCCCACGGCCACCGCTCTCGGCACGTTCACCTCGAATGATACCTCCTCGCACCGTGCCCCCATACAGAAGGCCACAAGCGCCACTATCCACAGAAGAAATCTCCTCATCTTTTGTGTCTGAAATTGTTCCTATATAAATACCACAACGGGGCTGCCCACCACCAACGGTTGGGCAGCCTCGTAATGTAGAACGAGCCAAAGGCTCTTTTTAGTGTTTGAACTCTGCAAAGAAGTCGTTGCCCTTATCATCAACGATGATAAATGCGGGGAAGTTCTCCACATAAATCTTCCTCACAGCCTCCATACCGAGCTCGGGGAAGTCCACAACCTCCACACTCTTGATGCTCTGCTTTGCAAGGATAGCTGCGGGGCCGCCAATCGAACCGAGGTAGAAACCGCCGTGCTTCTGGCAAGCGTCGGTCACCTCCTGCGAACGGTTACCCTTAGCCACCATCACCATCGAACCGCCAACGCTCTGGAACAAATCTACATAGGAGTCCATACGACCAGCGGTGGTGGGGCCGAAGCTACCCGAAGCCATACCTGCGGGGGTCTTGGCGGGGCCTGCGTAATATACGGGGTGGTTCTTGAAGTACTCGGGCATAGGCTTACCCTCGTCGAGCATCTGTTTGATGCGTGCGTGGGCGATGTCACGAGCAACAATAAGGGTACCCTTGAGGTTCAGACGGGTCTTTACGGGGTATTTCGAGAGGGTCTCGCGAACTTTGTCCATACCCTCGTCGAGGTCAATCTCCACTGCGGGAGCCATTGCGGGAGCGCTCTCGGGCATAAAGCGTGCGGGGTTCTTCTCGAGTTTCTCAATCCAGAGGCCCTGCTCGTTGATTTTGGCTTTGATGTTACGGTCGGCCGAGCAGCTTACACCGATGCCTACGGGGCACGAAGCGGCGTGGCGAGGCATACGGATAACCCTCACGTCGTGAACGAAATACTTGCCGCCAAACTGTGCGCCAATACCGCTCTCACGGCAGATTTTCAGAACTTTCTCCTCCCACTCCAGGTCACGGAAAGCACGACCGCCGTCGTTGCCGCTGGTGGGGAGGTTGTCGAAGTAACCTGCCGAAGCCTTCTTCACGGCGGTGAGGTTGGCCTCTGCCGAGGTGCCACCCACTACGAATGCCAAGTGGTAGGGAGGACAAGCCGAGGTGCCGAGGTCTTTGATGTGCTCGGTGATGAAGGCAGTGAGCGACTTCTCGTTGAGAAGGGCTTTGGTCTGCTGATAGAGGAAGGTTTTGTTGGCCGAGCCACCGCCTTTGGTGATGAAGAGGAATTTGTACTCGTTGCCGGGCTCGGAGTAGATGTCAATCTGTGCGGGGAGGTTGTTGCCGCTGTTGTGCTCGTCGGTCATAGTGATGGGCACCACCTGCGAGTAGCGGAGGTTGCGCTCGGCGTAGGTCTCATAAACGCCCCTGGAGATGTACTCGGCATCGTCCACGCCGGTCCACACATTCTCACCCTTCTTACCGATGGCGATAGCCGTACCGGTATCCTGACAGGTGGGGAGCTGACCCTCGGCTGCCACTACCTGGTTGGCCAACATAGTGTGTGCCACGAACTTGTCGTTGTCGGTAGCTTCGGGGTCGGCGAGGATGTTGGCGAGCTTCTGGAGGTGGGATGCACGCAGATAGAAGGATACATCCTGGTAGGCCCTCTTGGCGAGCAGAGCCAGACCCTCGGGATCAACTTTCAGAATCTTGCGACCGTCGCACTCGATGGTTTTCACATAGTCGCTCGATACGAGCTCATACTCGGTGTTGTCCACACCGTGCTCAAACATAGGCTGATACTTAAATTCGCTCATAGTAATTTATGGTTTTTATTGTGTTGTTATTATAAGTCGTTGTCTAAATCATACAAAGGTAAGGTTTTTTTGCGAGAACCTTCCCATTTGACCCCACAAAAATGTTTCGACACCATTTTTTATACACTTATTTATTTATCTTTGTGGGTTCAAATCGTGTAATTTAAGATAGTTATGAAAAAAATACTTGAATTTTTAAGCGTTTTAGCCACTATATCATCAACGGTTTGTTGTACTACTCCTGCAGTTGATGAGCCGGATTATACCCGGCCTGAGTTTGATTATAGCCTTTTTGAGAATATTCCGCTCTATAACGAGGAGAGTGCGGAGGTGCTCGACCTCCCCTTGGGGCTCTATCCAAATATCACCGACCAAAATGGAGATATATGTTGGCAACGCTACGAGCTGTGGGATAGTTTTTCGCCCGGCGAGTCACGTTCGTGCCTTATGGTGACATTCTCCCTGCTTGCCAAGAGGGATTCTACGCCCGACTTTGTAAACAACTATGTGATAGTGCGAGGAGGTGCCCCCTTTATCTCGGAGTACGGCAATCATTGCGTTACAGGCTTTGAAAATAATTTGCTCCACAGGCCGGATTACAATAGTGACAGGGCTACATCAGAGGAGGGCTATTGCTATGAATTTCAGCTTCCTATTGCCTTTGTTGATTGTTTTACAGAGGAAGGCCTTTCGCCTCATCAGTTAGCTCGGTTTACCTTTTACAACATCGGTGAGGGCAAATGGTACAGAACAAAGAGATACAAAGTGACCTTCCACGAAGACCTCATTGAGGGCGATTCCCCACTTCTGGGCGGAAAAGTTACAATGGAGTGTTTGGAGTAGTAGCTCGGAGATATGGTAAGAGAGTCCCGCAAAGTGTTTGAGCAACATTTTGTGGGACTCTCTTTTTGTTTACAAAAAAATAACACTGATAATTGCGCGTATTCCAAAAAAAGCCTTTATATTTGTAAAAATTTTTAAAAATTACCCTTCGGACTGCCGAGGCGGGCCGAAGGGGAGGTTAGGAAAACAGGTTTACAAACATAAATTTAAATTTAAGTAAAATGGTATCTTACAAAGATTTGGGCCTTGTGAACACCAAAGAGATGTTTGCAAAGGCAATCGAGGGCGGCTATGCAATCCCCGCCTACAACTTCAACAATATGGAGCAGCTCCAGGCTATCATCTCGGCTTGCGTTGAGACCTCCTCGCCCGTAATCCTTCAGGTTTCGGCAGGTGCTCGCAAGTATGCCAACCAGACCCTTCTCCGCTATATGGCACAGGGTGCTGTTGAGTACGCTAAAGAGCTCGGCAAGAACATTCCTATCGCTCTCCACCTCGACCACGGTAGCAGCTTCGAGATTTGCAAATCGTGCATCGATATGGGTTTCTCGAGCGTTATGATTGACGGTAGCCACCTTCCCTACGAGGAGAACGTTGCCCTCACCAAAAAGGTTGTTGACTACGCACACCAGCACGATGTAACCGTTGAGGGTGAGCTCGGCGTATTGGCCGGTATCGAGGATGAGGTTGTTGCAGAGCACCACACCTACACCGACCCCAACGATGTTGTTGATTTCGTGTCGAAGACCGGCGTTGATTCGCTCGCTATCTCGATTGGTACCTCGCACGGCGCCAACAAGTTCAAACCCGAGCAGTGCGTGCGCAACGAGCAGGGTATCCTCCTTCCTCCCCCCTTGCGTTTCGACATCCTCAAGGAGATTGAGGCTCGCATCCCCGGCTTCCCCATCGTTCTCCACGGCTCGAGCAGCGTGCCCCAGGACAAGGTAGCCATCATCAACACCTACGGTGGTGCACTGAAGGATGCAGTGGGTATTCCCGAGGAGCAGCTGCGTGAGGCTGCCAAGAGCGCCGTTTGCAAAATCAACATCGACTCCGACGGTCGTCTGGCTATGACTGCTGCTGTTCGTGAGGTGTTTGCTAAAGATCCCGCAGAGTTTGACCCCCGCAAGTACCTGGGTCCCGCTCGTGACGCTCTCAAGGAGCTCTATATGAGCAAGAACATCAACGTTCTGGGTAGCGCAGGTAAGGTTGAGTAATCGACTCCTACGATAAAAAAAGATTGGGCCGCCATTTCCGGTGGCCCAATCTTTTTTTGTCCAACGTCCAACGTCTAACGTCTAACGTTGCGGGCTTGCCTAGCAAGCCCGAAAACTTTTATAGGGTGTATAGGGTCATTAGAGCCATTAGTTACATTAGAGAAAATTTCCTATAACTCTTATAACTCTTATAACTCCCTATCGGCCCTAATGTCCCTAACGGCCCTACTATATTCCTGCACATCCGTGCCAAGAATTGGCATCACAAAAGAGCCGTTTAGGCTCCTCTGCCCGAAAGGTTTACTTCGTTATTCTCACCCAATCGACGTCTATCCAGCCGCCGTCGTTGGTGCGGCCGCTGGTCACGGCAAAGAGGCCGAATTTGGCACCAATCCATTTGCCCTCCCTGGCTTTGAAGGGCTCACCGATGGGGCTGAACGAGTCGCCCATCTTGGCCCAATAGAACTGACACACGCCCCCCTCGCCAACAACCACTTGTAGCAGTATCTCGGAGGAGTCATCTATGGCTAATTGGCTGATAGTCTGCTCCTCGCCACCTTTGTCGGCACCCTTGCACTTGGTTTGGCGGAGCACTACGCCCTCTGCTGTAACCTCAAAGGAGAGGGTTGCAAAGTCGCGCCCTGCGATGATTATTCCTCCTCGGTCGCCCACGGTGCCACCACGGAACGACACTTTGGTGGTGATTGTTTCGGAGGGTGCTGTGAGCTTCTGGGAGAGGATGTTGCGGGCCTCCCAGAGCGAGGTGTAGGGCTGGGTGTAGAGCCTTAGGAAGCCTTCGGGGGAGTGCATTGCCCAATCACGCTCGGGGTTGCCGAACCATTGCCACTGAAGGCCGAGGGTGGGGGAGTTGAACTCGTCATTCTCGGCGGGGGTTACGATGCGCTGCAGTGCTTTGGTTGCGGGCTTGCGGTAAGTAGCCACGGGCTCGCCTATGCCGTCGCCATTGGTGTCGATGCCCATTGTGCACCAGCCGTCGGCCCCCCAACTCATAGGCTGGAGGTGTACCACACGGCCGAAGGCGTAGCGGTCCTCGAAGTGGACAAACCAACTGTCGCCCGCCACATCAGTCACCCAACCGCCCTGATGGGGGCCGTGGATGTTGGTGTCGCCTTGGTGGAGCACTTGTCGCCACTCGTAGTTGCCGAGGGGCTCTCGGGAGCGACCTACGAGCTGCCAACCCTCCTTCACACCGCCTGCGGGGGCAAATATGTAGTACCACCCCTCACGCTTATAGAATTTGGGCCCCTCGATTGTGGGGTTTTCGTTGTGGCCGTCGTGGATGAGCACTTCGGGCCCAATGAGTGCTCGGCCGTCAGGGGTCATCTCGCTGGCCGAGAGGATGCTCTTGAAGCCTGCACGACTGCCCGCCCAGCTGTGTACCAAGTAGGCTTTGCCGTCGTCGTCCCACAGCGGGCAGGGGTCAATCATTCCCACTCCTGCCTCCACCAAATGGGGTTTGCTCCACTCACCTCGGGGGTCACTCGTGTGGACCATATAGATACCGACATCGGGGTCGCCCCAATAGATGTAGAACTCGCCATTGTGGTGACGAATGGAGGGGGCCCACACGCCGTTGCCGTGAGCCTCCTGTATCCCCTCGGGACGGTAGGAGTGCACAGCACCTGCCAACTCCCAATTCACAAGGTCGGTGGAGTGGAGAATTTGGAGAGCAGGTATGCAGTCGCACGACGAGGAGGTCATCCAATAGTCGTCCCCCACACGGATTACATCTGGGTCGGAGTAGTCGGCGTGGAGTATGGGGTTGCGGTAGGTGCCGTCGCCTTGGTCGGCCACCCACACAAGACTCCTGCCCTGTCCAAATACGCCACTCGAAAGTAGTAGACCACAGAGGGTTAAGATTATACTTTTCAATTTTGAATTTTGAATTTTGAATTCTACAAAGTTACGCCTGTTTTGAAAATGGCCACCTCTTTAAAGCCTGTTTGCTCGTGTTTGAGCAGCTCGCCATTGGCGGTAGCGAGAATCTTCTCCACAAACCTTGCGAGGAGTGCTTCGGGCTCTTCGTCCTCCACGAGGGTGCCGGCATTGAAGTCTATCCATCCCTGCTTGAACTCATAGAGGCGTGTGTTGGTCGAAATCTTCATTGTGGGTACAAAGCTGCCAAATGGTGTACCCCTACCGGTGGTGAAGAGCACCATCTGGCAACCGCTCAACGCCAGCGCCGAGGAGGCTACGAGGTCGTTGCCGGGGGCCTGAAGGAGGTTCAGACCACGCTTAACCACGGGGTCGGTGTAGTCCAAAACATCCACCACGGTGCCGGCACCGCCCTTCTGCACGCAGCCGAGCGACTTCTCCTCAAGGGTAGTGATACCCCCCTTCTTGTTGCCGGGCGAAGGGTTCTCATAGATGGGCTGGTTGTAGCTCTTGAAATAGCCCTTGAAGTTGTTGATGAGGTCCACCGTGCGGTCGAAAATCTCGCAGCTCTCCGCTCTGTCCATCAGGATGGTCTCGGCGCCGAACATCTCGGGAACCTCAGTGAGAATGGTGGTGCCACCCTGCGCAATGAGCCAGTCGGAGAAGAGGCCCACAAGGGGGTTGGCGGTGATGCCCGAGAAACCGTCGCTACCACCACACTTCAGTCCAATCTTCAGCTTAGCAAGGGGCTGAGGGGTACGCTTGTCACTGCGGGTAATCTCCACCAATTCGCGGCACACCTTCACGCCCTCCTCAATCTCGTCATCGACCTCCTGGGCCACTATAAATCGCACCCTCTCTGGGTCCCAAGTGCCTATTTCCTTCTGGAATTCGCTCACCTGGTTGTTTTCGCAGCCGAGGCCGAGCACAAGGATAGCACCCGCATTGGGGTGGTGCACCATTGCAGCCAGCGCACGGCGTGTATTGCGGTGGTCGTCACCGAGTTGCGAACAGCCGTAGGGATGGGTATAGACCCTCACATCGTCGAGGTGTGAGCAGTCCATCTCGCTCTTAACCCTCTCCACGATAGCTTCCGCCTGACCATTCACACAGCCCACGGTGGGGATTACCCACAGCTCGTTGCGGATGCCCATATCGCCATTTTTGCGCTCATATCCCATCACCACACGTTCATCTTTGGGGTAGTGCTTGGGGGCAATCTTGGGGGTGTAGGTATATTCAATCTCGTCGGAGAGGTTGGTTTTGATGTTGTGGGAGTGTATCCACTCGCCCTCGGCTATGGGGCGTGTGGCGTGACCGATGGGGTAGCCATACTTAATGACGTTCTCTCCCTCGGCGATGGGGTGCAAAGCCACTTTGTGACCTTTGTCAATCCTCTCTTTGAGTGTGACACACTTGCCACCTACATCGATAATCTCACCCTCGGCAAGGTCGTCGAGAGCGATTACCACATCATCGTCTTGGTTTATTTTGAGGTATCGTTTCATACGCACTAAATCATTTTAGCAAGCGCAGCAGCCATACCCTCCGCGAGGATGGTCTTTACATAGCCTGCGGCCTTTTCCACGAAGGGGGCCACCTCGGTGAAATCGACCGTCCAAATGTTGCGATTCTCAACGATAGCCTTCACCGTGGCGTCAATGTCATCGTTGTTCCACACCTTTCGGATGAACTCCACGTGCTCGGGGGTGTCGTCGGGAGCGAACTCCACGGTGCCGCTGTAGAGGGTGAGCAGTGCAGCAAAGGTGAACATCTCCTTCTCTGCCACCTTGCCTGCCTTGTTCCAATTGTCGAGCACGGTGGGGAAGTTGCGGGTCTCCCATTTGGAGAGTGAGTTGAGCGAGATGGTCTTGAGCATATGGCGGATGTAGGGGTTGTAGAAACGCTCCAGAATACCTGCCGCAAACTCCTTGAGCTCCGCCTGGTCCTCCTCAATCATAGGGATAACCTCCTCATCGACCATTGTGTTGATGAACTTCTCAAGGTCGGGGGTGTTGAAGGCGTCCATCACAGTCTCGCAGCCGAGCTGCAGACCGATGGGTACCATACCTGTGTGCGAGCCGTTTAGGATGCGGACCTTCTTGTCACGGAACTGCTTAATGGTGGGCATAAATACCACGTGCAGACCCGCCTTGTCGAGGGGCAACCTGCGCTGAACCTCCTTGTAGCCGGGGCCGCCAATGGCCCACAGGTGGTAGAACTCGGCCTTCACAACGAGGTTGTCGTCGTAGCCAATCTCCTCCTTAATCTCGGCAATATTCTCCCTGGGGAAGCCGGGAACTATGCGGTCCACGAGGGTGTCGCAGAAGTGGCAGTGGTTCTCCACCCAAGCGATAAAATCCTCGCCCAACTTGTTGTACTCGGCGTGGCGGAGTACATACTCCCTAAGGGTCGAGCCGTTGTTCTCGATAAGCTCACAGCAGATGATGCAGAGGCCCTTGGTGGGGTCGCCCTCGAAGTGTTTGAAACGCTTGTAGAGCAGGGCGGTCATCTTTGCGGGGTAGCTCTTGGGGGGCAGTGCCCACAGGTCGTCGCCCTCCTCGTAACGGATACCTGCCTCGGTGGTGTTCGACACGGTGGCCTCCAACTCGGGCGAGAGGAAAATCTTTTCGTAGGCCTCGTAGTCGGTGTAGGGGTTGATGGCACACTGCACACTCTTCACCAGGCGAATATCCTTCACGGGCTGTTTGTCCTTCACACCCTCCAGATAGACGTGGTAGAGGCAGTCCTGACCCTCCAACATCTCGGCCATACCCTTGTCGATGGGCTGTACGATAGCCACACCGTGGTTCATAACGCCCGCCTGGTTGGCCTTGTCGATTTGCCAATCCACAAATGCACGCAGGAAGTTGCCTTCTCCAAACTGAAGAATTTTGATGGGAAGCGTGGGTTTCTCCACGTTCTGTTTATTTAATGCTTTGATTGCCATAGTAGTAAGGTTGTATTTAGGGTGTTAAAACTTAAAGAAATTCTTTGCATTGTTGTAGCAGATGTCCTCCACCATCTTGCCTATGAACTCCAGCTCGCTGGCGGGCAGCAGACCCTGCTCTACGTCGTTGCCGAGGAGGTTGCAGAGTGTGCGACGGAAGTACTCGTGGCGGGGGTAGGAGAGGAAACTGCGGCTGTCGGTGAGCATACCCACAAAGCGGCTCAAAAGGCCCAACAGAGAGAGGGCATTCATCTGCTTCTCCATACCGTCCTTCTGGTCGAGGAACCACCAACCACTGCCAAATTGAATCTTACCGGGGCCGTAGCGACCATCCTGGAAGTTGCCGAGCATTGTGGCAATCATCTCGTTGTCACGGGGGTTGAGGTTGTAGATGATAGTCTTGGTGAGTTTGTCGTTGCGGTCGAGCATATCGAAGAACTTGGCCATATTTTTGGCTACGGTGAAGTCGCCGATGGAGTCGAAACCGGTGTCGGGGCCGAGCTGGGCGAACATACGGCTGTTGTTGTTGCGGATTGCGCCGTAGTGGAACTGCTGTGTCCAGCCGCTCGCGTGGTCCATCACTGCAAACTCCACCATCATTGCGGTCTTGTATTTCCTAATCTCCTCGGGCGAGAGCACCTCACCGCCATAGACCTTCTGGAAGAGTCGTTCAATCTCGGCGTGGGTGTAGTCCTCTGCGTAGAACTCCTCGATGCCGTGGTCCGACAGGCGGCAACCAACACTCTCAAAAAAGTCGTGGCGCACCTGCAAAGCCTCTATTACATCGTCGAACGACTTGATTTCCACGCCGCTTACCTCTGCCAGACGGTCTATGTAGGCCTTGAAATCGGCGGGTACCTCCACCGCCATCGCCTTGTCGGGACGCCAGGTGGGCAACATCTTCACGCCGAAATTGTCGCCGGCGGTTTTGATGTGGTGCTCGAGCGAATCCACGGGGTCGTCGGTGGTGCAGACGGTCTCCACATTGTAGTGCAACATCAGCCCTCGGGCTGTACGCTCGGGGGTCTGCAACATTGCGGTGCAGTGGTCGTAAATCTCTCGTGCGGTCGTGGGGTTGAGGAGTTTATCGACGCCAAAGGCAGTCTTGAGTTCCAGGTGGGTCCAGTGGTAGAGGGGGTTGCGCATAGTGTAGGGCACAGTCTCTGCCCACTTCTCAAACTTCTCCCAATCTGTGGTATCCTTACCTGTGCAGTAGCGCTCATCAACGCCGTTGGAGCGCATAGCCCTCCACTTATAGTGGTCGCCCTCGAGCCAAATCTTCGAGAGGTTTTCAAACTTGTGGTCGCTGGCCACATACTCGGGAATGAGGTGGCAGTGGTAGTCGATGATGGGCATCTTGGCTGCGTGGTCGTGGTAGAGCCTCTGGGCAGTCTCGGTCTGCAGCAGGAAGTTCTCGTCGTTAAATTGTTTCATAATCTTTAGGCTGATATTTTGATTAGTATTTGTTTGCATACTATTTCGCACCTTAAAGATAAGAAAATTATTTAAATTTTCCCTACAAAACGTGAAAAAAACAGAGGGCCACCCAAATGGGTAGCCCTCCGTGAGGTAGAATAGGTGTATGCTCAACTATTTTGCATACCACTCGATTTTGTAAATGTCGGGCGAAGTTGCACCACCAGGTTTGGTAATAGCAACCTTGGTGAGTTCGGTAACCTCCGCAAACTCAAACTCGTAGGCCACGGCGCCATTGTTGGCAGCTGCGGTATCGTAGGGTTCAAGCTCAATCTTCTCGCTGTAAATTGTGCCACCATCCTTTGGACCTGCTCCGGTGTAGATTGCCAATTGACAATTGCTGTTGTCGGCAGCGGTCTTACCTTGTGTTGCGGTAACAATCAGAGTACCGGGCTTGTCGATATTGATGTAGGCATAGGCATTGCCGCTGCTGTATGTCATAGTGAAGTAGGTACAGTTGTCGGCAGTGTTAGCGTAGGAGCGGATGCTAATCTTCTTGGCCTGGGGGCTGAGGTAGAGGGTGCCGGTGAGGTTGGTATTGGTTGCCTCCACAACGGTACCGTCCTCGTTCATCATATAATCAACGCTCTGACCATCCACGAGGGTAGCGTTTGCGCTGAAAATAGTCGAGAAATCCCAGATGTACTCCTCTTTCTGTACGCTCTCCACGTAGGTGTACTCAATAGCGTAGAAGCGCAGACCACCCGAAGGATAGATATAGACGGTCTGGCCGGCTGCCTCGATGTCGTACTCAATCCAAGTGGGCTCCAGGTGGCCACCGGGCTGCTCCTGAACTGCGCCATCCTCGCCAACCTGTACCTTCACCATACGGGTGAGATCCTCGCTACCGGTACAACCAACCTTCACCCTCAAAGTACCGTTTGCAGGTGCGGTGAAGGAGAAGCAACGAGAGGTAGTCGAACCGCCGCCGTTGGGCTGGAGGTAGTTACCAACCTCCTCATTGAGGTAGCCACGGATGTTCTTGCCACCGGCAACAATCCTCAGACCCTCAACGGTCACATCCATATCTTTCGAGCCATCGCTACCCAGAGGTGCGAGCCACGAGAATACCTCGGTCTCCCAGATATCGTCGGAGAAGTTCCAAGTGAGGGTCTTCTCGCCACCAACTACTACCTTGTTAATCTGGAGGGTTGCGCTGCCGGCCTCCGAGCGGGTATATTTGCTCGAAGTTGCAACAGGAACAGCCACTACCGAAAGGTCATACTCGCCCACGCCCAACGCTGCAACGGTGGCGGCGTCAATAGTGAACGAAGTCTCGGTCTGCTCGGTCATCACTCCACGCCAGGTCACCTCATAGTGGTCGGCATTCTCCACAGCTGCCCACGAAGCGATAACAGCCATCTCGGTGCCCTCATCAACCTTGCGGTTGTCGAGCGATACGGCGGGAGTCTTCAGCGCCTCAGTGGTAGCATCGGCAGTGAGGTCCTGTGTCCACTCAATCTGTTTGATGGTCACGCCACCTGCACCAACGATGTAGATGTTGTTGTCGCCCGAAAGGTCGCCCAGAAGCACCTTGTGGGGCTCGCCGTCAGCCAAAACGGTGTAGCGGTCGCCACCGGCCAATACCTGAACACCCTCAACACCATTGGCACCCTCGGCAGTCACAATAACTGCACCGTAGCCGTTGGTGAGGATGCCCACAGCACCGTGGGTGGGCTCGCCTGCGGCATCAACCATACCGGCTGCTGCAAAGTAAACACCCTCGCCCAGAAGAACCTCGCTGGGAGCCTCCGCCGAAGCGTAGATGCGTGCATTGCCGATAATGGTGGTTGCGCCAAGCACCTCGCCATCATATACTTTCTTGTCGGTGAAGTCCCAGATGTAGGGCTCAGACACAATCTCCAGCTCGGTAGCCCTCACGGGAGGCTCGGGAATTGCTGCATTCCACCAACGGGGGTCACCGGCCTGTTTAGCAGCGATGTCGCTGGTGTTGTTCAGGTAGAACTTGCCGGCACCCGAACTCTGGCAGGGATCAACCTCCAGAAGTACACCACCCTCTGCCAATGCGGCAGCCTCGTCAAAGGCGGCACCGTCGATGGTGGCTGCGGCCGACACGAACCAGCCTGCACCTACATTGTAGAAATAGTTGCCCGAGCATACGGGAGCGTTGGTATCCGAAGAGTTCCTTACAAGACGCACGAACTCCGCTCCGGGAGCCTCACCGTCGCTATACTCGTTGAGGAATACGTTCTTGGTACAGAGAAGCGACTCGGGGGTAGCCTTGGTACGCACACCGAAGATACCTGCGTTGTTCGACGAGGTCTTGGTGGTGGTAACGAAGTTGAAGGTGTTGTTCTTCACCTCAATGGCGCCCGAATCGGCACTGTCGCTCACACGCAGGAAGGTACGTGCGCAAGCGTAGAAGGTGGAGTTCTTTACCACAATCGAGGGGTGAACGCCGTTACGAATGTCGATGAAGTCGCCACCTACCGAACCGGTGGCATTTACATCGTGAACATAGCAACCGTCAATCAGAATGCTACCGCAGTCAGCTCCTGCTACATTGTTGTAGTAGAGGCCTTTGGTGTAGCCATATACCTCGCAGTTGATAAGCTCAAAGGCGCCCATAGCCGCCTTTGCGGTCAGAATGTGACCCTTGGTCTCGGCACCTGCAACAGCATAAACTGCGCCGTCGAGAACCAGATCCTCGAGGTGGATGGTGGTAACCTCACCTGCGGGCTGGATGTCCAGGCCGGTCACAATGGGTTTCTTGCCATCTACGGTGGTCTCACCAATGAGCCACAGGTTGCACTGGATAGCCAGAGTGCTGGGCAGGTCGTAGGCCACGCCGTCGTTGTAGGCCAACACGAGTTTCACGTCGCCGACGGTGCCGGTGGTGGCTGCCACAATGGCGTCCACGGTGTTCACAAGGTTGGTTCCCTCGGTCGAAGGACGGGTGAAGGCGGTCACGCTACCACGGTTGCAAGCCTTGCCGTAGATGAGGCTCAACTTGTAGTCCACGCAGGGCTCCAGGCCTGTTACGGTGGCGGTGCGTGCGGAAATCATCTCGGCCGTAAGGGTTAAATCAACGCCCTTCTTCGAGCTGTCCGACACGGGGGTTGCACGCAGGGTTGTAAGGTCGCCTGCATCCTCGCCCTCGCTCCAAGTGATAGTGATGCTATTCTCGGTACGCTCTGTTACGGTCAGTTTGAAAGAGGTACGCACGGCCGAGGTGGCAAATGCCTCCTCAAGGCAGGTCCAGTTCGAGTCGTTTACACCCTCGGCGTGGCCCTTAACTCGTACAAAGTAGCTCTTATCAACCTCTAATCCGCTCACAATGTGGGGAATCTCGGTGATGTTGGTCTCGGTTTTGAAGGGCTCTGCCTGGTCGTAGTTGGGGGCCAGAGCAACCTCCTCGCCTGTCTCTTCGTCGATACCGCTCTCGGTGGACTCAAAAACCTCCACCGTGTAGTAGTCGGTACCCTGCATTGCATCCCAGGTAAGCTCCACGTCGGTACCTACCGATGCAACAATCTCTGCTGTGAGGTTGGTGGGAGCAAGGCAACGGTTCAGGGTGATGCCGTCCACAACCTCTGCGGGCTCGCCGACACAGCCGACCATAGCCAGCGCCGAAGCAGCAGTCAGTGCTATATTTCTAATAAACTTTTTCATAGTTTTTCTCCTTTTATAATATATAGTAGGTATCTCCATTAGTAACCGAAGTCATTAACCAACGAACCCTGCGAGTTGATGATGGTTGCCTGGAAGATGGGCCAATACATATGCTGATTGGGGTTGGCGGTGTAGATGGTCGAAGCCCTCTCCTCGGTCTGGCCGTCGGAGTCTTTGGTGATGTAACCACCCTTCTTGGTCCACTCCTCGCCCTCGGGAGCCACACGCTCGCCATTGAAGCCGTAGAACTCCAAGCCACCATCTACCTCGCGGTACCACACATCGCCTTCGGGGTTGAGGTAGGCGTAGTCGCCGCTCACACTCTTCAGGTTGCGATAGTCCTGAATAGACTCGTCGAGCTTATCCTTCAGCATATTCCAACGGATGAGGTCGCCCTTGCGCAGGAACTCGCCCACGAACTCAAACTTCCTCTCCTCGGTGATAGCCTTGAACATAGCCTCCTTCGAGCTAAGTTTTGCAACATAGGTGTCGGCCTCGGCGCCCGTAGCCCTCTGGCGAACCTCCTTGAAGTAGCCTTTGGCTACATCCAACTGCTCCAACTCGTTGGCTACCTCGGCAGCCATCAGAAGGATGTCCGAATAGCGCATAACAACGGGTTTGATACCGTCGTCGTTACCACCGGTGTAGGGCTGTTTCTCCATCCACTGGAAGCGGTATTTGCCGAAGTACCAGTTCTCAATGTTGGCGGGAAGAATCTCATTGTCTTTCTCGTACTTGAAGTTCACGCACGAGATATCACGACGCTGGTCGGCCTTGTTGAAGTCGAAGTAGAGCGAAGGTGCGGGACCTACGGTACCTGCCATATTCTTACCCTCAACATAGGAGCGGATTGCGAAGGTGTAGTTCCAACGTCCACGCGAGTCGCTGAAGGGAATAACAAACAGAGTCTCCTTACCGGCCGCAATGTCGAAGTTATTAAAATCTCTCCACAGCTGTTCGTAGCTCTCATAGAGGCTTGCCGAATGGCTGTCGATAACCTCCTGGAGTTTCTCCAGAACGATGGGGTAGAGGGTTGCTTTGCTGAGCTCGGGGTCGCTCGACAGGCGGATGCTGCCTGCGTCACCGGTGCCAACCATACCCTCCTCGGGGCGGAGTGCGTAGCCCGAAGCGGCCAGAGCAACTCGTGCGTAGAGGCCGTGAGCAAACGCTTTGTTTACACGGTCGGTGGTCATAGTTGCAGCGCTGGCAGCGGGCCAGGGGAGGTAGCCGGCAGCCTCGTCGAGGTCGGCCAAAATCTGTTTGTAGACAACGTCACGGTCGGTTTTGGGAAGGTAGATGGTCTCCGAGGAGATAGGCTCGAAGCGTGCAGGAACGTCACCAAAAGCCTTGAGCAACTCGTAGTAGAGGAATGCCCTCAGGGTGAGCGACTCGCCCAAAAGGTAGGCCATATCGGCTTTGTTCTCCACATCGCCGTAGGTACGCAGACCCTTGATACAAATGTTAGCCCTCTCAATACCGGCATAAATCTCGTTGTAGGGGCCGTTGTCGAGGTTAAGCTGCGAGTTGTTCACAGTGATATCGTAGGTTGCAATCTCCGATTTAGCGTCGGTGGTTGTCGAAACATACCACTCGATATCGGTGTTGAAACCATACCAGGGAAGGAATCGACCACGGTAATTGTTGGTGTGACCAAAGGTCTCCGCAATCGAGAACACGTTATACTCTGCCAAAGTATAGTTGGAGAAGACTACCGACTCGTCGAAAGCCGACTTGGTCTCACTCTCCAGTAAGTCGTCGCCACACGAAACCAGGGCGGCCGACAGGGCAATCAGAAGAAAATATGCAAATTTTTTCATCTCTTTCACGTTTTAAGCGGTTAGAAAGTGAGATTTACGCCAAATACAACACCTCTGCTCTTGGGGTATGCCGAGTAGTCCACACCGGGAGTCAGGGGGGTAGCACGACGGGTATCAACCTCGGGGTCGTAGCCCGAATAGTTGGTCAGCAGCCACAGGTTGGTGCCCGAAACATAGAGGCGGAGGTTCTCAACGCCAAACTTCTTGGTGAAGGTCTGGGGCAGGGTGTAACCAACGGTTGCACTGCTCAGACGGAGGAACGAACCATCCTCTACGGCTGCATCGCTAAATACGGCATTGCCAATGAAAGGCGAGCCGGCTTTGCCCTCGTTGAGTGCTGCGAGAGCTTCGGGGTCGGTGATAAACTCACCGGTCTCCCAGTCGATGTTGGTCCAACGTTTGTCGGTGGACATCGAGGCGAGCAGGTTGCGGTTTTGATACTTACGAGTCGAGGTGAACTCGATGCTGTTTGCATTGTAAATCTGGTTGCCAAATACGGCGTTGAAGTTGGCCGAGAAGTCGAAGTTGCCGATGTAACCCGAGATAATCAGACCACCGGTCCAATCGGCCAGGGCATTACCGATGATGGTTTTGTCATCAACGGTGAGTTTGCCGTCACCCTCGTAGCCTACAACATTACCCTCCTCGTCGAGAACCTCCACGGTGGGCTGGTCTTTGTACTTGCGGGCACCGGGCCTGAGGTAGGTGGAGCCGATGATGTCGGAGCAATCCACAACACCCTCCTTGAGTACCCACTTGCCATTCACATAGTTAAAATCGTCGGTGGTATAGAAACCATCGCTCTGGTAGCCATACATATTACCCAGGGGCTGACCAACCTCCACAACGTAGTCGGTGCCGACCTCGGTCGAAGCCCAAGTACTCTGCGACTCGATGCGGTCCAAGCCGCCGAGGGTTACAACCTTGTTGCGGTTGTAGGAGGCGTTGGCCGAGATGGTGAGGCCTGCGTTCTTGGTCTGGAATATGGTGAAGTTCAGAGTAGTCTCAAAACCTTTGTTCTCGGTCTCACCCATATTGCGATACTGGTTTGCGTAACCACTACCCGAGGTGGGGAACTGAATGAGAAGGTCTTTGGTGTTGTTCTTGTAGAGCTCAAACGAACCGCTCACCTTACCGCCGCCAAACGAGAAGTCCAAACCGAGGTTGTGCGAGATGGTAGTCTCCCACTTCAGGTCGGGGTTGGGCATAGTGTTGCCTGCCGACCAGTAGGTCACACCCTGCGAAATCCACGAGGTGGTGTTGGCCTTGAAGGTCTGGAGGGTCTGGCCGCTGGGGATGTTGTTGTTACCTGCGGTACCGTAGCTGTAACGGAGTTTGAGGTTGTCGAGAGCCTCCACATCCTGCAGTGCGCCAATCTCCGAGAGGCGGATGGCAGCAGCTGCCGAGGGGAAGTAGCCCCAACGGTTGGCGCCGAGGAACTTCGACGAACCGTCGGCACGCATAGTACCCGACAGCGACAGGATACCGTTCCAGTCGTAGTTTACACGGCCGAAGAAGGAGAGGAGCTTATCGTCGGGGTTGTAGTACTTGTTGGTCGAAGTGGCAGTGCCCGAAGCCATAAAGTTCCAAGCCATATCGGCGTCGAAGAAGGTAGGAAGACCCTCCACCCAAGCGGTCAGCTTGTCGGAGTTGGTATATACATACTCCTGACCCACCAGAACATCGAGTTTGCTATCCTCCCAATCGAAGGCCTCGCCGATGTTGTAGTGGATGGTGTTGGTGTTGCGCAGCTTGGTGCGGTCGGTTTCGATGTAGGAGGTTGCGGGCTGACCCTTGATTGTGGCGTTGTTGTTCACATAGTAGGTGGTCAGACCATAGTAGCGGTTGTCGTCCTGGTTGTACTTATCCAGACCGCCCTCCACTTTCAGAGTGAGGCCCTTGATGAGTTTGAGCGACACGGCACCGTTCACGTTCCAATTCTCACGGCTGCGCTTCGAGTCGTTGTCGGCAACCGAGAGCATAGGAGGAGCGTTGTCGCCATAGTCCTCCTCGAGGTCGCTGTTCTCCACGGAGCTCTTCAGAGGAATGGGGGAATAGCCGATGGCGTGTTTCAGACGACCGTTGCCGGAGGTCGAACCGCTATCGTTGATAGAGTTGGCACCGCTACCACGCACGTTGGTGTCCGAGTAGCGCACCGAGAAGTCAAACGAAACCTTTTTGTTGGGTTTGAACTTGGTCTTCAGGTTGAGGTTATCACGGGTGTAGGTTGAGCCCTTCATAATGGCGTTGTCGCCCATATGGGAGTAGCTTGCCGTCCAGTTGAAACCATCGCTACCGCCCGAGAGGGAGATGTTGTGGTTGCTGGTGGTACCCTGATTACCGAACACCTGTGCCACATAGTCGTTCTTGGGCTGACCTGCGTAGAGGTCGATGTCGCCAAACTGACCGAAGTAGGGCTCGTAGGCGCTCTCTACCTGGTTGCGAATCATTGCCAACTCATACTGCAACTTTACGAACTCCTCGGTGTCGAGGGTTACGAGTGCATCTTTGTTGGCGATGGACTTGATGCCCATATAGCCGTTGTAGTTCACTGTGAGGCGACCCTCCTTACCACTCTTGGTGGTTACGATGATTACGCCATTTGCACCACGCGAACCGTAGATGGCGGTCGAGAAGGCATCTTTCAGTACGTCGATGCTCTGGATGTCGCTCGAGGGGATGTCATTGATGCTCTCCACGGGGAAACCATCGACAATGTAGAGGGGCGACGAATCCTGAGTGATGGAGCCGCCACCACGCACACGAATCTTGATGTCGGCATCGGGATCACCCTCGGTGGTTGTTACCTGCACACCGGCCATCTTACCGGAGAGGGCCTCCGATACGCTGGTCACAGGCTGCGAAGCGAGGGTCTCGGAGCTAACCGACGACACCGAACCGATAAGGTCCTTACGCTGCACGGTAGCGTAGCCCACAACAACCACATCCTCCATCACTTCGGCATCGCCCTCCAGGACGATTTCAAAGTAGGTGCGGTTGCCAATAGCCACCGTTTGGTCTTTCATACCGAGATAGGAGAAGACCAATTTCTGTTGCGGAGCGTTTGGGACATCGAGGTTCCACTCGCCGGTGACACCTGTGGAGGTGCCGACGGTGGTCCCTTCGACAACGACCGATGCACCGATGATGGGGGCACCTGCCGAGTCCTTAACAATACCGCTAACCTTCTGAGCTTCCGCTACGAGAACGAAACTCAAACCCATAAGCAACAGGGTAAACTTTCGAGTAAAGTTTTTCATGGTTTTTTGGTTAAAGTTAGTGAATAAATTATTTAGGTTTGATTTGTTATTGCCGCACTTATTGCCCGCCTTTTCGGGCTTTACGGTAGGTTTATGATTGTGGTTTTAGGTTGAAATTAGGTATAATCAACTGCAAATATACAATATATTTATCGGATTTACAACGAAAAACACCGCCATTTTCGGTGTGATGGCGGTGTTTTGTGGATAAATCCAACTTTTTTTCTGTTTTGAAACGCTTTTTGGCGTGTGCAGTTGGGGTTAATGGCGGTTTGCTCTCTCGTGCAGCCACAACTCCAGAGGGGTGTAACCCGAGGGGGTCAGCGCTGCTCCGTCGGTGCCATCTTTGGGGTTGAGCCCGTGGCGACGCTCCCACTTGTCGGGCACTCCATCGCCATCGCTATCTCTCTCCGCCTTTCCATTTTTCAGCTTGGGCCAGCCGCCTACTTCCTCCTGGGAGTTGATGATTTTTCCTCCCTTGTTGCGTATCTCTGCCAAAACCCTGTGGTCGGCTGTATCCGTAGGTTTGGCACCCACATTTGTGAGAGTGTTGGTGTGGGCCACGTCGGCTCTTTCGCCCCACATCTTACGAGGGGCGCCCATCTCTATATCATCCCTTGTGGCTCCGCCCTGAATATCTACTCCCTGCCAATTATCCTCGTTAATCTTCTGGTTGCCCTCCACGATGTTGCCTGCGATGTGGTAGTGGCCGTTGTCGGCCGAGGGCTTGGGATAGACGGACGATTGGAGGAACTCCTCGGGGTCTTTGGTGTTGGGGCCGGGGATGAAGAGGTTGTTGGCAACTATCCACCAACCCTCCTCGCCACCATAGCAAGCCTTGTCACGCCAATTGTAGATGGTGTTGTTGTAGAGCTCCACGGTGCCTCGGTATAGCAGCATATCGTTGCCCCAATAGAGGAATGGGTGGTCAAGGCGTGGATTGCGGGAGGTGTGGTGGGCCAAAATGTTGTGGTGGAAGGTGGCATTCCTGCCGCCCCAAATGCCACCATATCCGTGATTGCCTTTCTTGTGGGTAGATTTGTTAAGGCTCTCATATATAAGGCAATACTGCATTGTGAAGTTGCGATTGCCGTAGCACGAGGCACACTCGTCCACGCTCCAACTCACCGAGCAGTGGTCCACAATGGCACCCGTGCATTTCCTAAATTCCAGGGCATCCTCCTGTGAGGCGGTCCTATCGCCCAGACGGAAGCGCAGGTGGCGCACGATGATGTTGTCGGCCTCGAAACGGGTGTCGTGCCCAGCAATGCAGACTCCACCGCCCGGGGCGCTCTCTCCTGCGAGTGTAAAATCACCCTCGGTCACTCGGAGCATACTCTCCAGCTCTATGGTGCCGCTCACATCGAAGAGAATCATCCTGTGGCCCTTCTGCTCCAGTGCCCAACGCAGCGTACCCTCGGAGCCGTCGTCGGCCAGCGATGTGACCTTCAGCACACGTCCTCCACGGCCACCCGTCGCCCACATACCGCCACCCTCGGCACCGGGGAAGGCGGGCACGGCACTCTCCTCGGGCAGGGGTTGCCAATCGATATTGTGGAGTGCTTCATACTCCAGCGAAGCCCAAATGAATGGTCCCACGCCCTTGCAGTCGTTCTCGATGATGGGCTCCGAAAGGTAGTAGGCAAAGTCGCCCTTGCGATTCTGCTTGCCACCCAGGCCGCCTACCGAGCAACACTCTGTCATAGAGATTGTTCCGTCGGCGTTCTCACGCATAAAGTGGGCCACAAATTTCTCGTAGAGCTCGGCACCTTGACTGCGATACTCCCTTGCCACAAAGCCCTGACGACCCGCCTTGAGCATTGCATAGGTGAGCATAATGGAGCCCGTGGACTCCTGATAATTACCCTCCCTTGTGGGGCAGTCCATCACCTGATACCACATACCGCTCTCGGGGTCGGCATAGCGGGGCACGGTGTCGAAAATATGTTGTAGAATGGTGGTGAGT
The DNA here is from genome assembly GCA_045633985.1 of Tidjanibacter sp. GTDB lineage: Bacteria > Bacteroidota > Bacteroidia > Bacteroidales > Rikenellaceae > Tidjanibacter. The sequence continues at coordinate 57,851 of JAZQZI010000001.1, forward strand.
GTAGCCCTTTCGTCGGCCAATTCCTCCACCTTGGGCATAATGTCCAAAACCTCCACGAGAGCTACTGTGTACCAGCCCATTGCACGGAGCCAGGCGTGTTCGCTCTGACCCGTGGTGGGGTCACACCAAAACATCTCCTTCGAGGAGTCCCAAGCGTGGCGGAAGAGCCCTGTTGCGGGGTCGTAGCACTTCTCGGCAGCCAGGGCAAATTGGTGGGTTATATCCTCAAATCCGTGGATTGCCACCTCCGAGAGGGTGTGACCTGCATCGTCGGTGTGGTAGCGGAGCAGATATTCGGCCTTGTAGGGCTCGGCCATATAGAGGCCGTCGAGCCACATTTGGTTGGGGTAGGCCTTTTTGTGCCAATATCCACCCTCGGGGGTGCGTGGTTGCCCATCAAGTTGCTCCCACAGCAGATCCTGCGCCCTGCGGAAACGTTTATTCCGGGTGTCGTCGTAGGCCCTGAAGAGGAGTCTGCCGGGGCAGATGTGGTCAAGATTATAGTTGGCGAGTTTGTAGGTTGCGATAGATTTACCATCCTCGGCCACCATACGCTCCACCCACGAGAGGGCATAGTCAAAATAATCTCTCCTGTCGTATCTCTCGGCGGCATCCATAATGGAGAGTAGTTCAAGCCCTGTGGTGTAGTTCCACTTGGGCTTGGCCACGCCATCCATAGTTATGGCGTCGGGGATGCGGCTCATTTCGCTCTCCACCATCCTCATCGAGAGGGGTTTGTGGCCACGAATGGCGGGGCTGGGACGGCTATCCTCCGCTCCCCACAATGTGCCGAGAGAGAGGAGCACCAATAGGGTTATTGTAATGATGCGCTTCATAGTTTTTTGGGGATAGGAGGTTAGTGAACAGCGGTATATTCCAATGAGGGGACACCCGTTGTGCCGGTCAGTTGCTGTGCCTTTTTCTCGGAGAGCCTCTTGGCCCATTTCACCCTCGCAGAGGGGTTTGCACCCTCGCCCGTGGAGCCATACTCGCCATAGCTTGCTGTGCGCTCGGCCTCGGGCTTCTTCCAATTGTGCCAACCCTCGGGACGGATATGGCCTCCCATCTCACAATCAATGAAATAGGTCTTGGCATAGATGCGCCAGGGGCGACCCAGGTAACACTTGGTGACTCCCTCGGCGGCGGTGAGTTTGCAGCCGAGGAAGGTGAAACCGCGCTCCTGACCCTTACAGGTGGAGGCGGCGGTTATGTAGGAATCTCTCTTGGAGTGGATGGTGCAACCTATGAAGTCTGCCCTTCCGGAGCCGAAGATGAAGTCGGTGGTGCCCTCAATGTAGCAGTTGTCGAAGTAGCAGTTGATATTCTCCGTCACAACTTCGCCATCACGGTTGCCTACACCATATATATATAGCGTGTCCTGATTGCCCAGCAGGCGACAGTTGCGGTAAATCTGTGTGCCAGTGCCCACGGTCTGGAGGGCCACGGCCTGACCAACCTCACCCGCCGAGTTCTCTATGGTGATGTTCTCCATCACTATGTGGCGACCGCAGTTGTAGAGGGTTGCCGTACCCGAGGTGCCCAGCTCGGTGCCGTTGGGGCCGAGGTCACGTGCGCCGTCGCCCCAGGTAATCTTCACATCGCCCTCGCCAATAAACTCCACACTCTGCTTGGTGTAGGGGATGACGAGTTTCTCTTGGTAAACACCCTCACGGATGAGCACACGGAGTGGTTTTTCTTTGCCCTTGTAGAAGTTGGGCAGAGAGTCGATAGCCTCTCTTACGGTGAAGAAGTCGCCACTGCCATCCTTGGCAACCACAAAGTCCCAATAGCGGATGTGCTTACCCAACTCGGGGATAACTCGCTCTATTTCACCGCAAATCATCCTTGCCACAATGCGGGCTCCGGGCACGGTGAAGTGGGTGTTATCGACCTTGCCGTCGGGGTGGCTGGGGTATTTACCTGCGGGAAGATTCATAAAGTATTTTTGTGACCCCTCGTCGCCCAGAGGCTCCAACCACTCTCGGGTAATCTTCTCGGCGTCGATGAAGAGCACTCCTGTGCGCTCGGCCACTGCGTGGCACTCCTTGAGGTAGTCGCCGTGGGAGTCGGCCAGCACACCCTGCTTCCACCAGCGACGACACACCTGCGTGAGCAGTACGGGGGTGGCACCCTTTGCCCTTGTAATCTCAATGAATCGCTCCAAATTGCGGCCATACTGCTCTGGGGTGGTGAAACGTACCGTGTCATCCACCTTGGTGTCGTTGTGGCCAAACTCAATGAACACGTAGTCGCCCGCCTTCATACGCTCCTCCACGGCGGCCCAATGGCCGAGTGTTACGAACGACTTGGTGCTACGACCATTCGTGGCGTGGTTCTCCACCACCACCTCCTCGGGGTCGAAGAAGGGTTGAAGAACGTGGCCCCAACCTCGCTCGGGGGAGCCTTTGGTGATATCTTTGGTGGCAGCCGTTGAGTCGCCACACACAAACAGGGTGGTCTGCGAATAGGCCGTGATGACAAGTGCCAGGGCAGCCAGAAGAGTTGTTAATCGTTTCATAGTTAGTAGGTTTAGCGTTGTGGTTACTGAAGTTTTTTGTATGTACCCCTCTCCCTTTGGCCCGCCACAACATCCTTCACAATGTGGTGGAGATAGACCTCCAGGTTGGTGTAGAGCCCGTTGGCATCGAGGGTTGTGGCCGCACCGTCGCCCGCATTGCCCTTGTTGAGGCCCCACTCCTGCTCCCACGTGTCGGGAATACCGTCGCCATCGCTGTCGGTGCGCTCGGCTATCTCATTGCTTGTGGCCGAGAGGTTGGGCCAGCTGCCTACGTCGGTGTGGGAGTCGATGATGCCGTTCTTGGAGCCGTTCGAGCCTGACTTGTAGGTCACTGTGCCACTCTTCACCTCGCTTGCAATACGGCTGTCCACAGCATCCCTGCGGAGCGATGCGCCCGCCCACGCCACAACCTGCTCAAAGGCAGCATCGGCCGAGTGGGTGGTGGTGTAACAGGGGGTGGTGTCGTCGGCCTTGATGGGGAGAATGGAAGTGCTCTTCCACGAGCCGGCATTGCTGATGCCTGTACCGTCGTGGAGGTAGATACCCTTCCAGTTGTCGCTGTTAATCTCGGTGGCATAGTCACCTGCGTGGTAGTTGCCATTCACGTACATCGTGCCGTAGCCCACATCCTTGCCGTCGTACTTGCCGTTGGCGTCCACAAAGTATTTCTTCTCACGAGAGGCGGGGCCGGGCTTGTAGTAGTTGCCCACAATGTTCCACCAGCCGCACTCGCCGCCATAGGTGGAGTTGCCGCCCCAATTGTAGATGACGTTGTTGCGATAGTCCACATTACCTCGGTGGGTCGAGAGGTAGTTGTCATAGACGTAGGGGTGGTCGAGTCGAGGATTGCGGGAGTCGTTGTGTGCCAATAGGTTGTGGTGGAACGAGGCGTTTTTGCCGCCCCAGATGCCGCCATAGCCGTGTGCACCCTTCGAGTGCCCCGCATTTTTCAGCGCCTCGGTCACCATACACCACTGCATAGTGAAATTCTGGTTGGCGTAGAACGACGAGCCCTCGTCAATCGACCAACTCATCGAGCAGTGGTCTATAATGATGTTGCGGTGGTAACGACCCCACAGTGCGTCCTCCTGCGAGGTGTCCTCGTTGCCCATACGGAACCTGAGGAAGCGGATGATTACATTGTCACAGTCGATATTCACCGTGCGCCCTGCGAGACAGATACCCTCGCCGGGGGCTGTTTGGCCTGCAATGGTGAGGTCGCCATTCTTGATGCGCAGGGTGCTCTTCAGGTGGATTGTTCCCGCCACATCAAAGACGATGGTACGTGCGCCACTCTTGCTCACGGCCTCACGCAACGAGCCCGCACCGCTGTCGTTGAGATTTGTGACGTGGTAAACCTTGCCACCACGGCCTCCTGTGGTGTACATACCGCCACCCTCTGCTCCGGGGAAGGCCCTCGCTACGCCATCGTTCTCCTCCTCGGGGAACTGCCAGCGAGAGTTGTCGCCACCGGGGGTTGGGGGAGTGGGGGTGTCGCCGCTATCGTCGCCACCATCATCTGTCACGGAGGTGAAGGCCGACAGCCAGGGGGTGAAGGTGCCACCCTCGGCCTCAGAGTTGGCCCTCACGGCAAAGAAATACTCCTTGCCGGCCGAGAGTCCCGCCATTGTGGCAGAGGTCTGCTCGGTATCCTCGGTCACATAGAGTTTGCCGTCGGCATCCTTGTACTTGTAGGTGTAGCCCACGGCACCCTCTACAGCCTCCCACACGAAGGTGAGCGACGAGGTTGTTGCCTCCGAGATGGTGAGCCCTGCGGGGGCTTCGAGTTTTTGGGTGGGCTTGGGCTCATCTTCCTCGCCACCGTCGGGTCCGCAACCCACGGCAAAGAGGCCACAGAGAGCCACCAAGAGCCATTGTCTTAGTCTAAACATATTGAGTTGTCAGTTGTCAGTTATCAGTTTGTTATTTGATTGTAACAGTGCCTTGTGCTGTGGGGGCAATGTAGGAGTTCTCGGGGGTAATTTGCGCCGACTCCACAAAGATTGCCTCGTTGCGGCTGCCCGTAACGCACACTCCCTCGCCACCTGTGGGGCACTCAAAGTTGGTCACAACAACCCTCTTGGCGTTGTTAATCTTCAGTGCGGGGCCCTTGCGGGGGATGATGTTCACCTTGTCGAGCACCACATTGGTCGATTCGTTAATCTCGGCACCCACCTCCGACTCGATGGTGGTGTTGGTCACCACAACATTCTCCACATTCATCTCTGGCAGGCCGTTGAACAACATAGCCCTGCGGGCCGAACGACAGATAACATTATCAACCACAATGTTGCGGAATTGGGGTGTGGTCTCGTCCACGGGTTTGAAGGGCATATCGGTTGTGGGGTTGCCGTCGCCGTCGGCCAGCGCCTCTGAGGCCGACTTGCCACCATAGAAGAGGTCAAAAAGGAGCGCCTCGGTGAGAATGTCGTTCATCACAATGTTGCGGATGTAGATATTCTCCACCACGCCACCCCTGCCTCGGGTGCTCTTAAACCTCAGGCCCACATCGGTGCCCGAGAAGCGACAGTTGCTGACCAACACATTCTTCACGCCGCCCGACATCTCGCTGCCCACAACGAAACCGCCGTGGCCGTGGTAGCAGGTGCAGTTATCAACAATCACATTTTCCGAGGGGATGCCTCGCTTGCGACCGTCGGCGTCCTTGCCGCTCTTGATACAGATGGCGTCGTCGCCCGCATCAATCCAGCTGTTGGTGAGCAACACGTTTTTGCACGACTCGATGTCGATGCCGTCGCCATTCTGGGCATACCAGGGACAACGGATGGCTATGTCGTTTACTATAAGGTCGGTACAGATGGCTGTGTGGATGTTCCAGCAGGGGGAGTTCTGGAATACGGGGCCCTCCAGGAGCACTCGCTGGCAATCCTTGAAATTGACCATCACGGGCCTCAAAAAGTCCCTGATGCTCTCGAAATCCTCCTTCGTAACGGCCCAACGTGCAATGTTCTGGTCGGCATCGCCGGCGCCCTTCTTAAAGTTCTCGGTGGGATACCAAGTGTTGCCGTCGTTGCTGAGTACGCCACCGCTCTTGACAATCTTATTCCACTCCGAGGGGGCAATCTTACTCTTCTTCACAGCCCTCCAGGGGTCGCCGTTGCCGTCGATGATACCCTTGCCGGTCACTGCCACGTCGTGTTTGCCGAAGGCGGAGAGCAGGGGCTGGCAACGATAGGTGTCGCGGCCCTCGAAGATGGTAGCCACAACGGGATACAAATCTCTGTCGGCACTAAAGACGATTATGGCATCACGGTCGAGGTGGAGCTCTGTGTGGTTTTCGAGCACGATGGGGCCGGTCAGCCACACACCTGCGGGCACCTCCACACGACCGCCACCCTTCTCGGCCAGGTGGGCAAAGGCTTTGGCAAAGGCCTCGGTGTTGAGCGTTACGCCGTCACCCACGCCACCAAAATCCTCGACCGATACGGTGCGATTGGGAATGTCGGGGCGCTCCACACGCTCCATTTCAAAGGGGAGGTCGGAGTAGAGGTGGGAGTCGGGCTTGGGCTCGAAACACTTGAGAATGAGTGCCAATACTGCAATTGCAGCGATAGTCACGAGTAATGAGGGAAGGAGTCGTTTCATAGTTTATAGTTTTTGTCGTTAGTATTTTCGGTTAGTATGTCGGTGGCGTTGGAGTTGCCCAGGGAGTCGTTTTTTTTGACCTGTTGCGCCACTTTTCTACTATGGATTGTAGTACACTACTCCATTTTACAAAGATATAACATATAATCGAAAGTGAGTAGGGGGTGGGGTATTTCATATTCCAACTTTTTTCCGTACCTTTGTAGTTTCCCATTTGTGAATGCAATGAACAGTAAGAAAATAGTGGTTTTCACGGGCGCAGGAGTGAGCGCCGACAGCGGTATCGCCACCTTCCGTGACAGCGACGGATTGTGGGCCAACTACCGTATTGAGGATGTCTGCACCCCCGAGGCGTTGGTGCGCAACCGTGCAGGTGTTGTGGAGTTCTACAATATGCGCCGCCGAGAGGTCTTTGCCAAAGAGCCCAACGCTGCCCACTATGCCATAGCCGAGCTGGAAAAACACTTCGATGTGAGGGTTGTGACCCAAAATATCGACAATCTCCACGAGAGGGCCGGCTCCACCCGAGTGCTCCACCTCCACGGCGAGATTACCAAGCTCCACAGTATGGCCGACCCCAACCTTGTGGTGACCATCGGTGGGCGTGACCAGAGGCTTGATGAGATGGGCCCCGATGGGGCGCTGCTCCGTCCCCACATCGTCTTCTTTGGTGAGTCGGTACCTATGTTCGACGAGGCGGCACGCATTGCGGCTTCGGCCGATGTGATGGTGGTTGTGGGCTCCTCGCTGGCGGTCTATCCTGCAGCTTCGCTTGTGAGGTACACAAGGCCCGAGGTGCCTGTCTATTTGGTGGACCCCCACCTGCCCCAGGGTCACGGCATACGCAACCTCAGGGAGTATATGCCCAAGAGAGCAGCCGAGGGTGTGCCCCTCTTGGTAGAAAAACTTATACAGGAATACAAATAATAACGTAAAAATAGAGAAAATCGACAATGGAAAAACTTGTAGTAATTGCTTTTGGCGGTAACGCACTGCTCCGTAAGGGCGGCGGTGTGGACTACGCAGCACAGAAAGAGAATGTTGCACAGATTTGCGCTACCCTTGAGGGTATGGCTCGCAGTGGTGCCCGAATGATTATTGGTCACGGCAACGGCCCCCAGGTGGGTAATGTTCTGCTTCAGCACGAGGCAGGTCGCAAGATGTCGGGTGTGGAGGCTATGCCCCTCGACTTTTGCGTGGCCGAGACCCAGGGCTCGCTCGGTTATATGATTGAGTGTGGTATGCGTAATATGATGTTGGAGAGGGGTATTGAGCGAGGTGTTGTCACCCTGCTGTCGCAGGTGGTGGTGGATGCCGACGACCCCGCATTCCAAAACCCCACCAAACCTATCGGCCCCTACTTCACAGAGGAGGAGGCCAGGGAGTTGACTGCCACCAAGGGCGAAACATACCACTGCGACCCCAAAGGTCGTGGCTGGCGTAAGGTTGTAGCCTCCCCCAAACCTCTGGCTGTCCACAATGTGGAGTTGGTGAAGATGTTGGCCGATGCAGGCAATGTTGTTGTGGCAGTTGGCGGCGGCGGTGTGGCTGTTGTTGAGCGCAATGGCAAATGGGAGGGCCTTGAGGCTGTGATTGATAAAGACCTCGCTTTGGCAACCACCGCAGTTGCTGTGGGTGCTGACGAGTTCTACATCCTCACCGACATCGAGAAGGTGTGCCTCCACTTCAACACTCCCCAGGAGAAACGACTCGACCGCATCACTGTGGCAGAGGCCAAGCAGTACCTCGCAGAGGGCCACTTTGCCGAGGGCTCGATGGCTCCCAAGATTAGGGCGGCTGTTCACTTTGTGGAGAACTGTGGTGGCGAGTGCATCATCACCGATGCAGCCTGCCTGGGCGATCCCTCGTGCGGTACCCGAATCGTTGAGAAATAGTTCTTGTCCAACGCCTGGCGACGTTGATTTATAGGCCGATAAAGTGTAGCGATACAGAGTATCGCATAAAATTTTTTGGCGACTTTTGAAAAGGTCGCAAAAGAGAAAAACTCAACAAATAATCCAATGGAGAAAACCAAATTTAGCCGTGCCTTCTGGGTGGCCAATATGGCCGAGATGTTCGAGAGGGCTGCCTACTATGGCGTATTTGTGGTTATCACGCTCTACCTGAGCAACATCCTCGGCTTCTCGGACATCGAGGCGGGTATCATCAGCGGCCTCTATGCCTCGCTGCTCTACTTCCTTCCTCCCTTCACGGGTGCCTATGCCGACCGCATAGGTTTCCGCCGTGCGATGCTCTTGGCCTTCACCCTCCTCACGGCGGGTTATGCTGGCCTGGCACTACTCCCCACGGGCTTGGAGGCGGCAGGACTGGTGGAGTATGGCGAGAGGACGGTTTTCACGGGGCTTGCCACGAGCGGCTACCGCTTCCTGATAGTCCCCATTCTGGTCATCCTCGTTGTGGGAGGCTCTTTTATCAAGGGAATTATTAGCGGTAGTGTAGCCAAGGAGACCGACGAGAAAAACCGTGCACAGGGCTTTGCCATCTTCTATGCGATGATTAACATTGGCTCCTTCTCGGGCAAGTTTATCATCGACCCTCTGCGTCGTTCGCTGGGCGATAGCGGCCTTATCTACCTCAACTGGTTCTCGGTGGTTATGACCCTCTTGGCGCTTGTGGCCATCTATGTTTTCTACCGCAGCGACAATGCACAGCCCGACCGCTCGAAGAGTATGAAGGGTATCTTCCGCTCCTTCGGCAAACTCTGTTGCAACGGTCGATTGGTGGCACTCATACTTATTGCAAGTGGCTTCTGGACAGTCTATTACCAGCTCTATGCCACTATGCCCAAGTATGTCATCCGCCTGGCGGGTGAGGCGAGCACCATCGGTTGGTACACAATGCTCAACCCGCTGATTGTTATCCTTACCGTCAATGGCCTCACCCGTATGCTCAGCAAACGTACGGCACTCTTCTCGATGATGTGTGGTATGTGTATCATCCCCATCTCGGCACTCATTATGTCGTCGGGCCACCTGCTGTCGGCACCCGTGTTGGGGCTCCACCCCGTGGTCTTTATGATGCTCTGCGGCATCTGCGTGCAGGCACTTGCCGAGGCTCTTATCTCGCCCCGCTACCTGGAGTATTTCTCGCTCCAGGCTCCCAAAGGTGAGGAGGGTATGTATCTGGGATTTGCGCAGTTGGAGTCGTTTGTATCGACCCTTGTGGGCTTTGCAATGTCAGGCTGGCTGCTCGATAAGTACTGCCCCGACCCCGCACGCTTTGCCACCCACGAGGAGTGGCTGGCAGCTTCGGCCAATGCACACTACATTTGGTACTACTTCGCCGCCATTGCAGCTGTGGCTGCCGTGGCACTTGTCATCTACCAGAGGGTTGTGAAGCGACTCGATGCAAAGAAACCCTCCGCACAATAGAGCCTCTATGCAGAAACTTACTCAACAACAGATGGGCCGACTCTCCGTGGAGGAGTTCAAGGCTATGGATAAGGTGCCCGTGGTGGCGGTGCTCGACAATGTGCGCTCGGCGGGCAATGTGGGTGCGTTTTTCCGCACGGCCGACGCCTTCGGTATGGGGGGCGTGGTGCTCTGCGGCATAACTGCCCGACCTCCCCAGAAGGAGATTCATAAGACGGCCCTCGGCGCCGAGCTCACCGTGGAGTGGCGTGGGTTCGCCACCACTCTTGAGGCGGTCGAAACGCTCCGCACGGAGGGTTATACCATTGTTGCTGTGGAGCAGGTGGAGGGCTCAACCAAGTTGGGCGAGTTTACCCCCGAGAGAGGTGCTAAATATGCACTTGTCTTTGGCAACGAGGTGGATGGTGTGGCACAGGAGGTTGTGGATGTGTGCGACCTGGCAGTGGAGATTCCCCAGGTGGGCACCAAACACTCCCTCAATGTGGCCGTTACGGGCGGCGTAGTCCTCTGGGAGATGTTTAAGAGGCTGAAGAGGAGTTTTTAATTACTATAACTCTAATGGTTTGTAAAACTCTATATGCCCTATATTCTGTCAACTTACAAATAAAAAAAAAGGAGCCTCGAAAGGCTCCTTTTCTCGTTACTACTGTTTGTGAATGAGTTTCACGCTGCGGCGGATGAAGGCTGTGAGGTTTTCGCCCTTGAGCATTCCGCACGACAGAAGCGCCAAATCGACCAGCTGTTTCACCAGCATATTCCTTCTTCCCTCCTCCTTCAGCAAATCGGTGCGCTGACCCTTGAGGGTGGTGATTTTGCTCTCCAAGTCGCCCTTCTGCGTGCGCTCCTCGGCGGAGAGCTCCTCCTCCTTCTTCCCCTCGGTGAGTTTCTCCAGCGAGGAGAGTTGACTCTCGAGGCTCTGAATCTTCTTGTCGGTGGAGGAGAGCTTGTCGCCACACTCACGCTCCACATCGCCCAAAATCTCGGCTACCAGGGGGTGGTTGCCATTCACGGCTATGGTGTAGCTGTCGGGCATCTGGTTGTAGAACTGTGCCATAGAGTCGCCACTCATCTGGGCCATCTCCTTCATACGGCGCATAAACTCGTCACGGGTGATGGTCACGGGATCCTCGTCGGTGGCCATAGGCTCGAAGGTGATGTTGTAGTGAATCTTCTCATCCACAGGCAGCTGGCTCTCAAATACGGGGCGTAACAACTCCTGCTGCTCGGAGGTGAGGGCGAGCGAGAGATTGTTCTCCTTCTCAATGAGCTTTTCGATAACATTCGAATCGATCCTCACGAAGCGACACTTCTCGTTCTTGCTCTCGAAGTAGCCGATGAAGTGGTTGTCCAGCGGGCCATCCATCACAAGGATGTCGTAGCCCTTGGCCTTGGCGGCCTCCACAAAGCTGAACTTCTCCTCCACGGAGTCGGTGTAGAGGAATATGAGGTTGCCGTTTTTGTCGGTCTGGTTGTCGGTGATGAGCGCTTTGTACTCCTCGGGAGTAAAATATTTACCCTCGCTGTTTTTGAGGAGTGTGAAGCCCTGCGCCTTCTCGGCAAACTTCTCGTCTGTGAGTATGCCATACTCAATAAATACCCTCAGGTCGTCCCACTTGCTCTCGAACTCGGGACGCATAGTGTTGAACAACTCCTGCAACCTGTCGCCCACCTTGCGGGTGATGTAGCCCGAAATTTTCTTTACGTTGCTGTCACTCTGGAGGTAGCTCCTCGATACGTTCAGAGGAATGTCGGGCGAGTCGATAACACCGTGCAGCAGAGTGAGATACTCGGGTACGATGCCCTCCACCGAATCGGTTACATAGACCTGGTTGCAGTAGAGCTGGATGCGGTTTTTCTGCACCTCGAAGTTGTTGCGAATCTTGGGGAAATAGAGAATACCCGTGAGGTTGAAGGGGTAATCAATGTTCAGGTGGATGCTGAAGAGGGGCTCCTCGGCGGTGGGGTAGAGCTCGGCGTAGAACTCCTTGTACTGCTCCTCGGTGATGTCGGTGGGCTTGCGTGTCCACAGAGGGTCGGTGTCGTTGATGGTGTAGTCACGGTCGGTATCGACATACTTGCCATCCTTCCACTCCTGCTGCTTGCCGCAGACAATCTCCACGGGGAGGAAGCGGCAATATTTCTTGAGCATCTCACGGATGCGGTCCTGCTCGGCAAACTCCAGAGCGTCATCCGAGAGGTGCATAATAATATCGGTGCCTCGCTCACGCTTGGTGTCGCTCTCGGCGAGGGTGTACTCGGGTGTGCCGTCGCAGCTCCACACCATCGTTGGCTCCTCCGCACGGTAGCTCTGCGAGCGAATCTCCACCTTGTCGCTCACCATAAACGACGAGTAGAAACCGAGGCCGAAGTGGCCGATGATAGCCTGATTTTTGTACTTGGCCATAAACTCCTCGGCCGACGAGAAGGCAATCTGGTTGATGTAGCGGTCAATCTCCTCGGCGCTCATACCCACGCCGTTGTCCGACACGGTGAGTGTGCGGGACTCCTTATCGACGCTCACCCTCACCTTCAGCTCACCGAGCTCGCCATCGTAGGCACCGCTGGCAGCTATGGTGCGCATCTTCTGTGTGGCATCCACAGCGTTGGCCACAATCTCACGCAGGAAAATCTCGTGGTCCGAATAGAGGAATTTCTTGATTACGGGAAAAATGTTCTCCGTTGTTACTCCGATAGTTCCGTTTTTCATTGTTGTATGTTTTTGAGTTTTTGTTCGTGTTTATGGACTAACGAGGAGCAAACGGTGTGCCAAGCAGAGGGAACTGACATTTTGGCAGTCCCGACTGACGATGAGTTAATATGCATAAATATAAAAGTCCCCCTCAAAATTTGAGGGGGACTTTCGTGGCATCAAGCTAAATAATTGTCAATTTTCAATTATCAACTCTCAATTCACTTAAAAACCTTTGCCGATGGCGATAAAGTCCTCGGCCTTGAGGGCGGCGCCACCAATCAGGCCACCATCAACATTCTCCTTGGCGAAAATCTCCTGTGCATTGCTGGGCTTGCAACTGCCACCATAGAGGATGGGGGTGCACTCTGCAGCCTCACCGAACTTCTCGGCCAAGACGCTGCGGATGTAGGCGTGAATCTCCTCGGCCTGCTCTGCGGTAGCGGTCTTGCCGGTGCCGATAGCCCACACGGGCTCGTAGGCAATCACGAGCTCTGCAAACTGCTCGGGGGTGAGGTTGAATACAACCTCCTCAATCTGTGCCTTAACAACCTCGAAGTGGCGCTCTGCCTCACGCTCCTCCAGACGCTCGCCCACGCAGTAGATGGGGGTAAGACCGTTGGCATAAGCCTGATCCATCTTCTTGTTGAGGGTCTCGCTGGTCTCGCCGTAGTACTCCCTGCGCTCGCTGTGACCCAGGATAACGTACTTCACGCCAAGCGAAGCAAGCATAGTGGCACTCACCTCACCGGTGTAAGCACCCTTAGCCTCTGCTGCGCAGTTCTGTGCGCCCACAGCCACACGGCTTCCTTTGGCAGCCTCAGCCACCTGCGAGAGGTGGGTGAAGGGGGGACATACGATGAAGTTTACGCACTCGCAAACCTCTGCGCTCTGGGCAATTACATTCTTAACTAACTCCAAACCTTCTGCGGGGGTGGTGTTCATCTTCCAGTTACCCGCTACAATTTTTTTCCTCATAATTTTTAGTCTAACGTCTAACGTCTAACGTCTAACGACATTTGACTTCGACAAGTTTATTTTAATGTTTAGTTTCTTTGTTTAAGTATGTTATCAAATTATGTATGTTTGAGCCTATGCGTTCTGTTGTATCTTGAAGTGAGGTTATCTTTTGATGCTCTATCTGAAATAAATCCTCCATTAAATACAACATACTGCGAACCTCGCCGCAACTACCTTTTGCAATATTGAGAAATTTTATAAAGTTTGGGTCGCCACCCGACTCCGAACCTTCTGCAATGTTATTCATTACAGAAACAGCCGCTCTCCTAAGCTGATCTTTGAAACTCCAATCTTTGATTGGTTCAGTTAGGGTGTAAATGTCTTTTACCAGACTGCGGGCGTCACTCCATACCCTTAACTCCTCAAATCTTCTCATATTACAACTCGTCTTGTTCTCGGGCAATTCATTGCCCGCGACTATTGACGTTGGACGTTAGACGTTAGACTCGTTGGATGAAATCCAACCCTTAACCTCATCCATAGTGGGGTTTTTGAGGCCGAGTTTGTTCTTCTTGTTGAAGCCGCACAGGTCGTTGAAGAGTTTGCCTGCGGAGAGTTTGGTGAGCATCTCCACCTTCACGAAGCCCATCTTCTGCAGTACGGGAATCCACTCTGCGGGGATGCCTTTGGCTGTATATTTCTCGTCTGAGTCCTTCTGCGAACCCTTCTCGGGTTTCATCTGGGGGAAGAGAAGAACGTCCTGAATGGTCTGCTGGCCGGTCATAAACATTGTGAGACGGTCGATACCGATACCCATACCCGAGCAGGTGGGCATACCATACTCCAGAGCCCTCACAAAGTCCATATCGATAAACATTGCCTCGTCGTCACCCTTCTCCGAGAGCCTCAACTGCTCCTGGAAGCGCTCATACTGGTCGATGGGGTCGTTGAGCTCCGAGTAGGCGTTGCAGAGCTCCTTGCCGTTCACGAAGAGCTCGAAACGCTCGGTGAGATCGGGGTTGCTACGGTGACGCTTGCACAGGGGCGACATCTCGATGGGGTAGTCGGTGATGAAGGTGGGCTGAATGAGGTGCTCCTCGCAGTAGGTGCCGAAGATGGCGTCAATCAGTTTGCCCTTACCCATAGTGTTGTCAATCTCCACGCCGAGCCTCTGGCAAGCCTCCCTGAGCTGCTCCTCGCTCTGGCCGGTGATGTCGTAGCCGGTCTTCTCCTTGATAGCCTCGGTCATCGAGAGGCGACGGAAGGGGGCTTTGAAGGAGATTTGGTTGCCGGCGATATTTACGCTGTCGGTGCCATTCACTGCACGGCACACCTTCTCGAGCATATTCTCGGTGAACTCCATCATCCAGAAGTAGTCCTTGTAGGGAACGTAAATCTCCATACAGGTGAACTCTGGGTTGTGGGTGCGGTCCATACCCTCGTTGCGGAAGTTGCGGGAGAACTCATACACGCCGTTGAAGCCGCCCACGATGAGCCTTTTGAGGTAGAGCTCGTTGGCAATACGCAGGTAGAGATCGGTGTCGAGCGAGTTGTGGTGGGTGATGAATGGACGTGCGGCAGCACCACCGGGGATGGGCTGCAGTACGGGGGTATCAACCTCCAGGCAGCCTGCCTCGTTGAAGTACTCCCTCATAGTGTTCATAATCTTGGCCCTCTTCACGAATACCTCCTTTACACCGGGGTTTACGATGAGGTCTACATACCTCTGGCGATACCTCTGTTCGGGGTCGGTGAAGGCGTCGAATACCTGACCATCTTTCTCCTTCACGATGGGCAGGGGACGGATACTCTTGGAGAGGATGGTGAACTCCTTGCAGTGTACGGAGAGCTCACCGGTCTGGGTGATGAAGGCAAAACCCCTCACGCCGATAATGTCGCCAATATCGAGGAGCTTTTTGAATACGGTGTTATAGAGGGTGGTGTCGCCCTCGGGGCACACGTCGTCACGACGGATATATACCTGGATACGTCCGGTGTGGTCCTGAAGCTCGAAGAACGAGGCGCTACCCATAATGCGTCGGCTCATCAGTCGGCCGGCGATGGTGATGTCGGCGAAGTTGCCGAGCTCGGGTTTGTATTCTGCTGCGAGCTGTGCGGCGGTGGCTGTAACGTCGTAGCGTGCAGCGGGATAGGGGTCGATACCGAGGTCACGGAGTGCCTGCAGCGAGGCCCTACGCTGAATCTCCTGTTCGGAAAGATTGAGGTTGCTCATAGTCTTATATATTTTTTGTTATTCGATTTTTTCCCAATTAACCCACAAAGATACCGCTATGAATTCAAAATTCAAAATTCAAAATTCAAAATTTTGGGGTCAAACGTCTAACGGCTAACGGCTAACGTCAATAGTCGCAGTCGCAGTGCGCCCGAAAACTTTTATAGCTGTCAGCACTCAGCTTTTTTAGAAAAAATTTCCTATGACTCCTCCTATAACTCCTACAACTCCCATTACTCCCATTTCTTCCCTAAAAAAACACCCCCTATGCACCTCGGGCGCATAGGGGGTGATAATCCAGTGGCTGACAGTCTATAATCTCCGGTTTTAGAGTAGTTTGGACATAAATTTTGCGGCATTTACCACGAACCTCAGGTGGGTGCCACGGCCGATAACCTGGCCACCACAGCGAGCCTCCACCTCAAACTCTATCTTCTTGCCCTCCACGGCAGTTACGGTGGCCTCCGCCTCGATGGTGGCACCGATGGGGGAGGGGGCAAGGTGGGAGGTGGCGATGTGGCCGCCCACGGTGGTGTCGCCCTCGGCGAGGAAGGGGGCAACGGCTGTCATTGCAGCGTGCTCCATAAGTGCCACCATCGAGGGGGTGGCAAATACGTCGAGGCCGCCCGAACCTACGGCGCTGGCAACATTGGTGTGGTCCACAACTGTGGTGCTTATGTGTTTTGTTCCAATCTCAATCATACTTTTGCTCTTTAAGGGTTAATTATCGTCGCTACAAAGGTATCTATTTTTTTGAAGTATGGCAAAATATGGCTATCTTTGTTGAGATATTTTGTTTCAATTCCAACCGCAACTAATGAAACGACCCCTCGGACATACCATCCTGCGCTTCCTCTACAAGGTGCGTATGCGTCTTCACCCTCTCTTTCCCGTGAGCGACGAGAGCTATGTGAAGATGATGTTCTACCGTGATATGGGCTATCCGCTCAACCTCGATAATCCTCAGACATTCAACGAGAAACTCCAGTGGCTGAAGGTCTATAACCACCAGCCGCAATACTCCGCTATGGTCGATAAGGTGGCGGCTAAGGAGTATGTGGAGGCCATCCTCGGCCCGGAGTATATCATCCCCACGCTGGGGGTGTGGGATACCTTCGAGGAGATTGATTTCGACTCGCTCCCCGAGCAGTTTGTGCTCAAAACCACCCACGATAGCAAGAGTGTGGTCATCTGCACCGACCGATCGACCTTCGACCGTGAGGCTGCGGGTAAAAAGCTGACCCGCTCGCTCCACCGCAGCTACTACCTCAAATATCGTGAGTGGCCTTACAAAAACATAAAGCCCCGCATTTTGGCCGAGGAGTATATGGTGGACGAGAGCGGCACGGAGCTGAAGGACTACAAATTCTCCTGCTACAATGGTGCAGCCACCGATGTGATGCTTTGCTTCGACAGAGCTTCGGGCGACACCAAGTTCTACTTCTTCGACCCCGAGTGGAGGCTCTTGCGCTACAATCGCCGAGGTAAGGAGGCCCCCGAGGGTTTCACCGTGCCTAAGCCCGAGAATATGGACAAGATGTTTGAGATTGCGAGCCGCCTGTCGGAGGGGGTGCCCTACCTGAGGGTTGATCTCTACAACATTCGTGGCCGCATCTATTTTGGTGAGCTCACATTCTTTCCCCGCAGTGGTTGCGACAGCAATCTGCTGCGAGAGACCGACCTGCTTTTTGGCAGCCGTATAACCCTTCCCGACCACAAAACCATCTAACTCCCGATAGACTATGTCCCATAGAAAAACTCCCAGGAAACGCTTTGACCGCAGAGTAAAAATATTCTTCCGCTACCTTGTGGGAGTCGAGCGTATGTACTCTCGTGAGAGCTATTTCCCCGAGTTGCCCCACAAGTGTAAGTTGAGAATTTTTTGGGAGCAGTGTGTTCACATCTTTCGCTATGGCGAACTCAATCAGTACTACTACCTCTACGGAATGGATGTCAAGGGTGCCAACTTCAAGAAGAGTAACCTAGTGTCATACAGGGAGTTTATGGATTGGCGCAACCTGCGCAACCGCCCCTCGCACCCCTTTAACTACATCTGTATCCTGAGGGATAAGAGGTTGTTTGCCATACTGTGCGAATACTACGGCATCCCTTGTGTGAGGGATTTGGGTATGCTCAATAAGGGGGAGATGAAGGTGAGGTCGTTCAACGACACCGTGGAGGACCTCTTCCACCTGCTCGAAAGGGAGCACGACATCTTCTGCAAGCCCATCAACTCCGAGTGTGGCGAGGGTATCTTCTGCCTGGGATTGAGGGATGGCGAGTACAGCATAAATGATTGCCCTGCAACCCGAGAGGGCGTGAGGGAGCGTGTGGAGGCCACCCGTGGCGACTATCTTGTGCAGAGCCGACTTGTGCAGCACCCCGAGATGAATGTCATCTACCCCAAGTCGATAAATACCATTCGCCTGGTCACCATCCGCAATGAAAAGACGGGTGAGATTGAGGTTTTCCACTCGCTGCTGCGCATAGGTGCGGGCGGAAATGTTGTGGATAATTGGTCGCAGGGCGGCGTGTGTGTGGGCATTGGCCCCGATGGACAGCTCTACGAGGAGGGATACTATAAACCACCCTTTGGGCTGCGCACCACCGTTCACCCCGATACGGGTGTGGTATTCAAGGAGTTCCGTGTGCCCTGCTATGAGCAGGCGGTTGCTATGTGCCGCAGGTTCCACAGCAAGCTCGATGTGCTCTCCTCCATTGGCTGGGATGTGGCAATAACCCCCGATGGCCCTTGCCTTATCGAGGCCAACGACAATTGGGCCATATCACTCCACCAGGTCTATGGCGGCCTGAAGGACCGCTACGATGAGCTGGTGAAGTGAATTCAAAATTCAAAATTCAAAATTCAAAATTTTGAGATATTAGTTTGTTTGGCGTTAGACTTTCGACGTTAGACTTTAGACAAAATAGATATGAAAAGAATAGGTTTTCCCATAAGCCACAAGGAGAATGAGCGCCGCAGGGCGCTTGTGCCCGACCATCTCGCAATGGTTGCCCACCCCGAAAGGCTCTTCATCGAGAGGGGCTACGGAGAGGTGTTGGGCTATGAAGATGAGGATTATGCCCGCTGGGGAGTGGGTGTTGTGAGCCGCCAGGAGGTACTCCGTATGGAGGTTATCTGCGACCCCAAGCTGGGTGATGGCGACTACCTCGCAGAGCTCCACGACCAGACGGTCTTCGGCTGGCTCCACGCTGTGCGCAACCGCGAGATTGCCGACAGCCTCATTGAGGGAGGGCTTACCGCCTATGCCTGGGAGGATATGAACGAGAATGGGCGCCACTCCTTCTGGCGCAACAATGAGATTGCCGGCGAGGCTGCGGTGGCCCACGCCTATATGATTCACGGCGTCTTCCCCTATAATACAAAGGTGGCGGTTATTGGCCGTGGTAATACCGCCCGTGGCGCTGTGAAGATGCTCTCCTCGATGGGTGCGGATGTCACTGTGTATGACCGCCATAGCGAGAGTCTTGTGAGGGAGGAACTGCCCGAGTATGATGTGGTGGTGAATGCCGTGATGTGGGATACCCGCAGGCGTGACCATATAATCTGTGTGGAGGATTTGGCGAGGATGAAACGTGGGTCGATGATTATTGATATTTCGTGCGACCTGGCGGGAGCCATCGAGTCGTCGGTGCCCACCACCATCGAGAATCCCACCTATTTTGCCCACGGCGTGCGCCACTATGTTGTGGACCACACCCCTTCGCTGTTCTATAAGACCTCGAGCGAGAGTCTCAGTAGGGAGGTGGTGAAGTATCTCGACCTGCTGTCGGAGGGCGAGGAGAATGAGGTGCTGCGAGCCGCCAAGTGCATCGAGCGAGGTGAAATCCTCGACCGCCGCATCATCGAATTCCAGGGACGCTAAAAAGTGGGAAATGGAAAATTTCCTATAACCACCAGATGGCCCCAAACATCAAATTAGTATAACCCATACAACCTACCAAATAATGAACGAGCAAAGAGAAGTTTATGTATTGATGCGCACCAAGTTGCAGTTCTGCTGCAGCTGGCTCTCCCCCAACCGCTATCGCTACTTCACCGAGGCGTTGGAGTCGGTGTTAGGGCAGAGTTATGAAAACCTGAACATCATATTGTTGCAGGATAGCTGGTGGCGTACATCGGGACGCCCCCAGAGGGTGGGTGTGCCCAAGTTTTGCAGGGATATTATCAACCACCATTGGGAGGTTACACACAAAGAGCCCACTGCCAGGGTCTATTTCTACTCCTGCAACAGCCGAGGTGCCGCCCACGCCCTCTACAACATCCGTGAGGTGCTCTTCAAACATAGTATCAACGACGAAGATATAGTCATCCTCCTCGACGATGACGATTTGCTGGCCTACTCGGGCGCAGTGAAAGATATTGTGGCCAGGATGGATGAAGGCAATGCCAAGGTGTGTGTTACTCAATTCAAGACCATTGGTCAGGTGGAGACCTCCATTGTGAACCGTGGCGGAGGTAGGCATAATGCTTTGGTGAAGCAAAAAAAGTTAGAGGCCAAAATGGAGGAACCATTTGGCCCCGGGTCGCTCTGCTTTGCCGACAGCCTGGGCTGGACAAAGAGCTACCGTGTGGGGCTGCTCAAGGAGTACCACAACGACCTGCTCAACCACTTTGGCTCCAAGCGAAACCTTGTGAAGTTCCTCTGCAAGAACGATGCTTTCGAGGATTTTCCCGAGATTATAAACCTCTGCCGAAAGGATTGTGATGCGGTGGGACTCGATAAGAAGACCCACGCCTACCGCAAACTGAGGGGCTCCATCACCAGCTCGCCCCACCGTCGAGATTTCCTCCAAAAACGCCCCAATTACCTCGCACTACTGATGGGACTCTACAAGGAGCTGAAGAGTGGTGGTAAGTTGTTCGGTGGGAATGACACAACAGCGGCTGACATGGTGATTGCCCGCTACTTTGCAGTGAAGATTCTCACCGTGGAGAATGTTCTTGCCAAGTATCGTAGCGACGAGAAGACCCATTGGGATGTTGTAAAGTTGGAGAAGGGCGACTTCCTGCGCCGATTGCTGGTGGTGCTCCGTAAGAATCAACTGCTCAACGACTTCACGGAGTTGCTCAAAGGTGTTAAGTGCCTTGAGTTTGAGGAGGATAAGGAGAGGAAGGCAATGGAGAATGAGCAGTATAATGAAGATAAGCCCGATTCGCCCTTTATGTTGCTGTCGGAGGCGTGCGAGAATGAGGCCTTCCACGGCAAGGTGGATATCAACAATGTGCTGTGCGATGCATAGATGCGCCGCAGAGTGAAGAAGCTCACGAGCAGCTACCTCAAATATGTTGCTCTGGTGCTGTCGGCTGTGGCGGTAGTAATCATAGCCTTCCAGCTTGCCGGTGACGACTCGCAGATGTGGAGGGTGGTGATTGCGGCTCTGGTGCCCTTTGTTACCTGGCTTTACACGCTCTATAAGAAGGATAAGGAGAAGCGTGAGCTGCGCAAGAAACACACCGATATATTTAGCGAGTCGGTGAATGAACTTCGTCGTCACGTTATGGCCGGCCTGCGAATACTGCTCCAGGTGAAGAAAGAGATGGATAATCATCCCGGCTGCCGCCCCGCAAAAATCCACTTCACCAACCTCAAAGTGCTCTCGCAGTTGATGTCCAACAAGTGGGATGAGTATATCGTGTTGGATAAGTTTGGAAACCTCCCCAATCTGAGGGTCAATGTCCGAAACATCAACAACTCGGCAGTCTATATGGAGGAGTATGTAGTGAGCTCCGGCTACACCAAGGAGAAGATGGTGGAGATTATAGATTGGGAGATTGTGCGCTATTTGAGCTACATCACCCGCTTCTGGTTCTTTGTGGAGAACAAGTCGTTCGTTCTGCCCAATAACAACCAGCTTGATATCTTCGTTAAGTCCAACGATGTGCTGGAGAAAATGGCCAAGGAGATGCTGCCCGATGGTGGAACCAAGGAGGATAGGGATGATCTGAAAAATAACATCAAGGATGAATTGGACGAGTATTACAATAGGTATCTCAACGACCGCAGAAAAGAGCGTGAGGTGCTGTTTGTTAAGTCCGACGTGTAAGGTAATGTTTAACTATAATATTTTTTGAATTATGTGTAAATGTAAATGTAAATGTGGCCTGTGGTTGCCAATAGTATTGATGGCTTTGGTTACGTGCGCCTATGTTTTCGGGTTGATTTGGGTCTTTGGCCATCTTGAGCTTTTTACCCCCTCGTATGTGTGCTGCGACGGGTGTAACAATGCCTACCTGCTGACTGCGGTCTTCACTGTGATTTGTGGCGTGTGGATGGCTATCTGCTGGCGCTTCTACAACAATGCCCGAGATAAGGCGGATATGGAGGAGATGCGAATGTTGTTGAGTCGCCAGAAGAGTGAGAATAATTCTACTAAAGCAAACGACGCTACAAACGACGCTAAAGCAAATACGGCCGAGGCAGCCAAGGAAAATAGTGCACAATGATGTAATCTTCGCTTGTGATCCGTCGGCTCGCCAAGGTAGTAAACACTCAAACCAAGCTGCAAAACAGCATTTTTTGTTGTACAAATGGCCGCCTGTGAGTAAACTCACGGCGGCCATTAATACAACAAAAGCCACTCTTTCGAGTGGCTTGGTTTGAGTGTTTGTTGCTCTTGTGGGAGTTGACGGATTCGAACCGCCGACCCTCTGCTTGTAAGGCAGATGCTCTAAACCAGCTGAGCTAAACTCCCAAAAGTCCGTTAGAACTGCGTTTCATTTCTGAATTGCGATGCAAAGGTAGCGCAAATTTTCATATCTGCAAATTTTCTGTGCAAAAAAATGCAACTTTTTTTGAATATTTTTCCGCCCGAAAGGGTAACTTTTTGTCAATCACCCACATAGCAAAAAAATATTTTTTCGACCCCCAAAACACTTTTTTTGCCACACTATTCCCCATTGCCGAAAAAGGGTGTATCTTTGTCCTATGACACGACGTGAACTATATCGCAAAGTACAAGCTCTGGCCACCGAAATCTACGGAGAGCAGGAGGGGTGTGCCGTGGCCGACCGCCTCACCGAGGATATCTACTCCTTTGGCCGATTTGAGGTGGTGCTGGCGGGCGAATTGGAGGTTGAAGGGTTCGACCCCAACCATTTCGAGGCCCTCCTCACCCGTCTGCGCAGTGGCGAGCCCGTGCAGTACATCACCGGTCGCACCGAGTTTTACGGTCGTACCTTCCATCTGCGCCCCGGGGTGCTCATCCCAAGGCCCGAAACCGAGGAGCTCGTACACCTTATTATTAAAGAGTGTCACACCCCCTCGCCCAGCATACTCGATGTGGGTACGGGGTCGGGTGCCATTGCTGTGTCGTTGGCGGCCGAGCTTGAAGGGGCACGTGTGGAGGCCCTCGACCTCTCGCCTGTGGCACTTGAGGTGGCGGCCCACAATGCCCGACAAATTGGTGTGGATGTGACTGTTACTGAGGGCGACATCTTCCGCTGGGAGCCCGAGCCAGAGAGCCTCGATGTGGTGGTGAGCAATCCCCCATATATACCTATTTCCGAACTCTCCGAGATGGAGCGCAATGTCACAGAGTGGGAGCCTCACCTGGCGCTCTTTGTCCCCGACGAGAGCCCCATCATCTTCTACGAACGCATTGCCGATGTGGCAAAGCAGGGACTTAAGGTGGGTGGTAGCCTCTACTTCGAGGTGCACGAGAGGTTGGCCGACAGTGTGGCCCGTATGCTCAAGGAGCGAGGTTTCGGCGGTGTGGAGATAGTGAATGACCTTAATCGTAAACCACGTATTGTGTTGTGCAGAAAATAGATAGCCCATATAAGCCACGCACTAAGACACCCGAGCAGGCACTCTCCCTGCTTATGCGCCAGTGTGCCCGAGCCGAGAGGTGTTCGAGCGATGCGTTGCGCTCTATGCGCCGCTGGGGATTGTCGGAGGGCGATGCCGGGGAGGTGCTTCGTCGCCTTGTGTCGGAGCGTTTCATTGACGATGGGCGCTATGCGGCGGCCTATGTGAGGGAGAAAATGAAATTTTCGGGGTGGGGTGCTCGCAAGATTGCTGCGGCCTTGAGAACCAAGTATATAGCCCCCAGCCTGATAGCTGCTGCCCTGGAGCAGATGGAGCCCGAGTCCGACCTTGAGCGACTGGAGGAGATGCTCAGACGCAAGGCCGTAAAGACCTCTGCACGCAATGCCTACGACCTGAAGGGCAAGCTTGTGCGCTTCGGTGTGGGCCGAGGGTTCGACCTCGACCAAGTTATTCCCATCGTGGAGCGGATTGTGAAGGACGACGATTAGTCCTGAAGGGTGGGTAGAAGACGTGCCACACGGCTGGCGCAGATGTTCATCAGCAGTTTGTCCCCAAGCGAGTAGAGCGCAACAATACCTGTGGGTGTCACTACCCACATCTCGTCGTAACTCTCAATGTTCTCAACCCTTATAACCCCCTCAATAACATTCATTTCTGCCAGTTGTGCCGCCTTTAGTACAACCTCTCTTTCGGCACTTTTGCGAGGCCCCTGCTCTGTGGTGGGGGCTATGAGTGTGTTGCCCCTAACGGCCATCACGGTGTTGTCGCCCGAGGCGCTGATTTCTCCCCTTGAGTTGGCCCTCACGGAGAGGTCGTAGCCATATTTCTCGGCCAAGCGGTCGGCGTGGCGTGCGGCAGCGAGTGAGAGGGTTGTTGTGTGGCGCTCAAAGGGTATCTCGTAGCGTGCAATGTTGGCCCGTGGGCGCACGTCGAGCAGCGAAAATCCATTGTAGGGGGTGGTGTCGGTGTGGACTATAAGTCGGTCGGGAGCGTTGTTGCCGTTTGGTAACAGATAGATTGTAAGCGTGTTGCCAACTTCGGGGTAGAGCCCATAGTAGAGTAGTTCGCCAATCTCCCTCTCGACATCTTCGAGTGGAAGCTCTGCCCTCACTCCAAACATTGCCTCGTAGCTCTCTGCCAGTACTTCGAGCTTTCGGGCGAGGAATATTGGGCGGTGTGTCGAGGTGTTTACCACAGTGTATGCAAGGTTGCAACCCACCAGCGAGAGCGGGTTGATGGGGAGCTCCTCGGGGGTAACGAGGCGACCGTTGTATGAAACCTTGTCTTTTACCATATAGTGGTCTCCCTTTTTTTGTTTTAGGGTGTTATAGGAGTTATAGGAACTTGTCAATTTTCCATTTTCAACTCTACAACATAATGATTTTCATAATCATTTCACGCAGCAGTTCGCCCTGGTCGGCGCCGCCCGTGTTTACCCCCTTACCCTTCATATCATACTCCCTGATGATGCCCAAAATCTGGAAAATCTTTTGGTTGGGGTAGAGTGCGGCAGCCTGCTTGTAACCGCTGAGTACATAGGGACTTACCTTAATCATCCCTGCCAGTTCGGCGTCGCTTGCGGGTGCCATACCCTTCACCCTTGTCTGCCAGGCTCGGTAGTTGAGTGTGAAGAGTTTTTGGAAGTGGCCGAAGAGTGTGGAGGTGGTCACTACAAGTGGGTGGTCCTTGGGGTTGCGGGCGAAGTTGTCGGCAATTATCAAAGCCTTGGCAAACTGCTTGTGGGCTACGGCGTCCACCAGCTCGAAGTTGTTGAACTCCTTGCTGATACCGATGTTTTGCTCTATGTGGTCGGCGGTGATAACCTTCGTACCTTCGGGCAGGCGGGTGAGCAGTTTGTCTATCTCGCCCGTCAGCTTGGCAATGTCGGTGCCAATGTGGTCGGTGACCATACGGAGGGCCTTCTCCTCAATGGCGCACCCCTTGGTGGAGCGCAGATAGGTGGCTACCCAGGGGGCGAGCTCGTTGTCGTAGGGGCGGGGTGACTCGAAGACCACACCTTTGGCGGCGCAGTGTTTGTAGAGTGCCGAACGTTTGTCTATGCTCTTACCCTTGCAGGCTATGATGAGGATGGTGGAGGCCACGGGGGAGGCTGTGTAGGCCGAGAGCTTGTCGGGCTTGCGCAGCGAGGCGGCATCCTTCACGATGATGACCATCTTGCCACCCATCATTGGTACCTGGCGGGCATAATTGACAATTATTCCCTCATCCTCCACATCTTTGCCATAGATTACCAGCTGGTTGAAAGCCTTTTCGTGCTCCTCGAGGATGCTGTCCGAGAGGAGTTGTGTGAGGCTGTCGATAAAATATCCCTCCTCACCCATCAGCAGATAGAGGGGTGCAAAGTTGCGCCCTTTGATGTCGGCCACAATCTTCTCATATTGGGCGTAGGAATCTCTGAATCGTATGCTCTTTGCCATAGTTACGGGGGTGGGTTAGGAGTCTGTTATGTTGTTGTGTGGCAGATTATTGGAGCCACTCTTTGGTTATGCGCAGAACGTTCTCCGTACGTGAGATTATCTTGTGGCGGTTGTCGATGCGGCGACCCACGAGCCACACAATCTCCTCGCCCGAAGTGAGGACAAATTGGTGCTGCTTTTCGGCCATCGACACCTTGTTGTCGATTAAAAAGTCGCTCACCTTCTTCTCGTCGGTCATACCCAGGGGTACAAACCTGTCGCCCTCCCTCCACTTGCGCAGGGTGAGGGGCTCGGTGAGGGTGTCGAGGTCCAGAAGGGCTATGTGCTCGGGGACCCTCAAATCCTCCACAGCGTCCACGTCGAGTTTTTCGAGATAGAGAACGTAGCCGCCGCAGTGAACCTTTGTCTTGGCCAGATTTACTGCCACCTCACACTCGTCGTCAGCCTCGATGCGGGAAATGACGATGCGGCCACGGTCCACAAAGGCCACCCAATCTTTGGAGTAGAAACGGCGACCTGTGGCACCCGCCTTGAGGGCCTCGCAGAGCGAATCGACAACGTCGCCACGAAAGCCATAGTTTTGACTCATAAGCTCATAGATGACGAAGTTAAGAGGAAATCCGGGGTCGATGCGCTCGGGGTAGATAATCTCCTCTCGGCCAATATTTTCCACTGCGTCCCTGGCAATCTTATTGATGGCGTGGTTGATGAACCTCTGGGTTTCGGTCAGGCGGTCGATGTTGCTGCTCATTATGGACGTGAACTGCGGTACTATCTCCCTCAGGCGGGGGACGATGCCCAGCCTGATTTTGTTGCGCAGATATTTGGTCGAGCGGTTCGAGGAGTCCTCACGATAGGGGATGCGGTTGCTCTTGGCATACTCCTTAATCTCGTGGCGGGAGGCAAAGATGAGGGGTCTTACAACCTTGCCGTTGAGCACATTGATACCCGTGAGCCCCTTGAGGCCTGTGCCCCTCAGGAGGTTGATGAAAAAGGTCTCTATGCTGTCGTCGGCGTGGTGTGCAACGGCTATGGTGTCGTAGCCCTCGTCGGCGCACAACTCGGCAAACCAGGTGTAGCGCAGGCGGCGGGCAGCCATCTGCACGCTCTCGCCCGTGAGTGCCATCTCCCCCTTGGTGTCGAAACGGCGGTTGTAGTGAGCCACACCCAGCTTTTCGGCCTCGGAGGCCACGAGCTGCTCATCCTCCTCGCTCTCGGTGCCTCGCAGACAGAAGTTGCAGTGGGCAATACCCACCGTGTAGCCCGCCTTGACAAACAGGTGCATCATCACCATCGAGTCCACACCACCACTCACGGTGAGTAGTATGCGGCTCTCTCGGGTGGCCAACTTGTGCTCGGCTATGTAGCGCTCAAATCTCTCTAAAAGTGTCATTGTCTGTATCCTAATCTCTTAACCTGATTTACAAAATATTAACCTCGGGCGAAATCTTCACTCCGAATCTCTCCTCCACCTCGCAGCAGATGCGCTCGGCCAGGGCTATCACCTCACCACCGGTGGCACCTCCCGCATTTATGAGCACAAGGGCCTGGTTGGCGTGAACGCCCGCACGACCGAGCGTTTTACCCTTCCAGCCCAGCGAGTCAATCATCCATCCCGTGGCAATCTTCAGCCTCTCGGGGTCGCCCGCAACCTCATAGGTGGGCATTGTGGGGTATTGCTCCTTGAGCGCCTCCACTTGGTGGCGGGGAAGTATGGGGTTTACAAAGAAACTGCCCGCATTGCCCGTAATCTTCGGGTCGGGGAGCTTCGAGCCACGAATGGCCTCCACCGCACGACGAATGGCCGAGGGACTCACCTCTCCTGCTCGCTCCACCTCGGGACGCAGGGTGCCGTAGTCGAGCTTGGGGCAGGGGAGCTTCGAGAGGCGGTAGTGAACAGCAGTGATGATTGCTCTGCCCGCCAACTCGTGCTTAAATATGCTGTTGCGGTAGCCAAAATGGCAGTCGGCCCCCTGAATGGTGCGCTCCTCGAGCGATGGTAGCTCTATGTACTCCACCTGCTGAATGATATCTTTGGCCTCGGTGCCGTAGGCGCCAATGTTCTGCACAGCCGTGGCACCCACACTGCTGGGTATGGCCGAGAGGTTCTCGGCACCCCACAGCCCTCGCTCACAACTCCACTCCACCACACTGTCCCACAGACGCCCCGCCTCCACACGGATTACTACCTCACAGTCGTTCTCTTCGATGACTTCCAGCCCCTGGGCTGTGGAGTGGATGAGTGTGCCGTGGTAGTCGCCGGTGAAGAGGGTGTTGCACCCCTCGCCGAGTATGTTCCACTGTGCGCCGGGGGCGATGAGAGGTGCCCCCTGGCCGGCAAGGAATGTGCGTAGCGCTGCGGCGTCGCTCCATTCGACCATAAGGTCGGCGGTGGCGTCGATTCCGAATGAGTTGTAGCCACGAAGGCTTATGTTTTTTGTGAGTCGTACCATATCAACCTACAAAGATAAGGCATAAAGTTGAAAATGGAAAATTGAAAATGGACATTTTTAGTCTAACGTCAAACGTCCAACGTCAAACGACAAATAAGCTGCCAGCATTCAGCACTCAGCGGTCAGCCTTTTTGGGGAGAGGTAATGACAAATAAGCTGTCAGCATTCAGCACTCAGCTTTTTTGGGAGGGGTAATGACAAAGTCCTATTACCCCCATTACTCCTATAACTCCCATTTTGTTCTGCCCTAGATAGGAATTATGGGAGTTATAAGAAATTTTGATTTTTCCATTTTAAATTCTCAATTTTAATTCGTAACTTTGGCGGATTAATTTGTAGAAATTAATATACACCCAAAATACTCACAATTATGTTTACCAAAGAGGACCTTTTGCAAATCAATCAGCACGGCCTTTCGCAGGAGAGTGTCGAGCGTCAGTTGGAGAACTTCCGTCAGGGTTTCCCCTATCTCAAAATCATCCGTTCGGCACGTGTGGGCGACGGTATTATCTCGGTAGATGAGGCCGAGGCCGACCGCCTGAGGGCCGAGTATCGAGAGGCTCAGCAGGGGCTCAAAATCGAGAAATTTGTTCCCGCAAGTGGCGCCGCAACCCGTATGTTCAAAGACCTCTTCTCCTTTGTGGAGAGTGGCGAAGTGAACCCTGTGGTGGAGAAACTCTCCACCAATCTTGGCGACTTTGCTTTTGCCGAGGCGCTGGGCGAGAAGGTGTCGTTGGAGGCTCCTCTGAAGGATGTTGTGAAGGCCATTGTTGGCGAGGGACTCGAGTATGGTGCCAAGCCCAAGGGCCTTCTTCTTTTCCACAAGTATGCCACAGGTGCCCGCACTCCCTTTGAGGAGCACTTGGCCGAGGGCGCTATGTATGCCGCAAGCGACGGCGTGGTGAATATCCACTTTACCGTGTCGCCCGAGCACGTGGAGGGCTTTAGCTCGCTCTTCGAGAGTGTCAGGGAGCGCTATGAGAGCCGCTACGATGTGAAGTACAACATCTCGATGTCGGTGCAGAAGGGTAGCACCGATACCATAGCTGTGAACGAGGATTGCACCCCCTTCCGTGAGGCCGACGGCCGTTTGCTCTTCCGCCCCGCAGGTCACGGTGCACTGATTGAGAACCTCAACGATATCGACGCCGATGTAATCTTCATCAAGACCATCGACAATGTTGCTCCCGACCACCTGAAGGGCGACACGATTAAGTATAAGGAGGTGCTGGCAGGTCTGCTCGTGTCGGTACAGAAGAGAGTGTTTGACTATGTGGAGCAGTTGGAGAGTGGCAAGGCAGACCTCCAGGAGGTGATGGCCTTTGTGGAGAGCGACCTTTGCGTGGTTCTGCCCGAGAGCGTTAAGGCTCTGGAGGGCGAGGCTCTCCGTGATGCTCTGCTGAAGGTGCTCTGTCGCCCCTTGAGGGTGTGCGGTATGGTGCGCAATGAGGGCGAGCCTGGTGGCGGTCCCTTCTGGGCCGAGAGCGCTGACGGCACTGTGGCACTCCAGATTGCTGAGTCGTCGCAGATTGCCCCCGAGCAGAAGAACCTTATGGCCGACGCCACCCACTTCAACCCCGTGGATTTGGTATGCGCAACTCGCAACCACAAGGGTGAGAAGTATGACTTCAGGGAGTTTACAGACCCCGCAACGGGCTTCATATCGAGCAAGTCGAAGAGCGGTCGCACACTTCTTGCACAGGAGTTGCCCGGTTTGTGGAACGGCGCAATGTCCAATTGGAATACCCTCTTTGTGGAGGTGCCCATCTCGACCTTCTCGCCCGTGAAGGTTGTGACCGACCTGCTGCGTCGTGAACACCAATAGGAATTCAAAATTCAAAATTATAATCAATAAATAAGGGACAAAATGGAGAATAAAAAATTGCAGGAGCTTACCGAGAAGCTCTATTCGGAGGGCCTCTCGAAGGGCCAGCAGGAGGCCGAGCGCCTTGTGGCAGATGCCGAGGCAAAGGCTGCCGCACTTGTTGCCGAGGCAGAGCAGAGGGCTGCCGAGATTGTAAAGGCTGCCGAGGTAAAGGCTGCCGAGCTTAAGAAAAACAACGAAACAGAGGTGATGTTGGCTACCCGTCAGGTTGTTGCTGCCCTCAAGGAGAATATCGCCAACCTTGTGGTTGCTAAGACCACTGAGCCCGCTGTGAAGGCCGCTATGGTCGATGTGGAGTTTGTGAAAGAGATGCTTCTGGGCATTGCACGCAGCTGGAATGGCGAGCGTGTGGAGCTCAGCGCCATCCTCCCCGCCGAGCAGAAAGCCAAGTTTGAGGCCGAGGCCGAGGGTGCTGCAAAAGCGCTGCTGGCAGCAGGCATCGAGGTGGGCTACTCGGAGAGGGTGAAGAGCGGTTTTAAGGTGGCTCCCAAGGAGGGAGGCTACTACATCAGCTTCACCGAGGAGGACTTCAACGCCTTGTTGGCCGAGTATATGAAGGAGAAAATCACAAAGATGCTCTTCTAATCCACTAACCACCCGGTAACACTATGGCTAAAAATTATTACTGCCTTGTTGCAAGTCTGAGGGACTACACTCTCGATGGCGACGCCAAGGGATTCGACGCTCTGGAGATAATCGAGGAGATTGCCGAGGAGCTGTCGCCCCGTGATGCGAAGGCGCTGAGGGGTTGGAGGCTCTTCCACGACATAGGCAACATCATTGCGCTCAGCAGTGGCAGGGAGAACTTCTCCAAGCTCGGTAACTTCACTCCCGAGGAGTTGAAGGAGGAGATGGAGAGGCCCAGGGAACTTCCCCGACAGATAAGGGAGGTTCTGGAGCTCTATGCGGCTGCGAAGGGTGGCGAGATTGACCCCGACGACGAGAGGTTGGCGAGGGTCGATGTGGGCCGTTCGTTCGGCTCGGAGCTCTATGCGGCCTACTACCGCTACTGTGCTGCGAGCGACTGCCGCTTCCTGAGGGAGTGGAGCGAGGCCGACCGCAACCTGAGGAATATCACTGCCGCACTGACGGCTCGAGCCAAGGGTCTTCCCGTGGGCGACCAGCTGGTGGGCGGCGGCGAGATTGTGAGCCAGCTTGTACGCTCTTCGGCTGCCGACTTCGGCCTGAAGGGTGAGGTGGGCTACATCGACGCTCTGATAGGTGCACTCGGCGAGAATGAGAACCTTCTCGACAAGGAACACCGCATCGATATGATTCGTTGGGCTATCTCGGAGGATATAGCCACATTCGACTACTTCAACATCAACCTGCTTCTGAGCTACATCGTGCGCCTGGGCCTGGTACACCGTTGGGCACAGCTCGACGGTGAGAGGGGCTTGGAGATGTTCCGCCGCCTGGTGGGCTCGTTGGGGGCCTCGGAGCAGATTAGGGCTGCCGAGCGCCGCTTCTCGGAGGAGTAGAGGTGACACTGTACGAAAATTTCAAAATATAAAAGTAAAGCATAAACAACTAAATGAAAACTACTGGTAAAGTACAAGGTATTATCTCCAACATCGTGATTGTACGCACGGAGGGTGCTGTGTCGCAGAATGAGATTTGCTACATCACCGTGGGTGGCGTCAAACTGATGGCCGAGGTAATTAAGGTGACGGGTAAGGATGCCTACGTTCAGGTGTTCGACTCGACCCGTGGACTGAAAATTGGTGCCGAGGTGGAGTTTGAGGGCCATATGCTCGAGGCTACCCTCGCCCCCGGTATCATCTCCCGCAACTACGACGGTCTTCAGAACGACCTGGAGAGGATGGAGAGCCTCTTTATTGAACGAGGCACCAAGACCGACCCCATCGACTATGAGAAACTCTGGGACTACAAACCCCTGGCACAGGTGGGTGACACCGTAACTGCCGGCGATTGGTTGGGTGAGGTCAAGGAGTTGTGGGTGAACCACAAGATTATGGTTCCCTTCACTATGGAGGAGACCTACACTATTAAGTCGCTCACCGAGGCTGGCAGCTACAATGTGAACACCGTTGTGGCCGTTCTGACCGACTCGAAAGGCGAGGACCACGAGGTGACAATGGTTCAGAAGTGGCCCGTGAAGAAGGCTATCAAGGGCTATGTTGCAAAACCCCGCCCCAGCCGCATTATGGAGACAGGTGTGAGGGCTATCGACACTTTCAACCCCATTGCTGATGGCGGTACGGGCTTCATCCCCGGCCCCTTCGGTACTGGAAAGACTGTGTTGCAGCACGCTATTTCGAAGCAGGCCGAGGCCGACATTGTGATTATTGCTGCTTGTGGTGAGCGTGCCAACGAGGTTGTGGAAATCTTCACCGAGTTTCCCGAACTTGTAGACCCACACACCGGTCGCAAGCTTATGGAGCGTACAATCATTATCGCGAACACATCTAATATGCCCGTTGCAGC
>JAZQZI010000002.1:0-46632 GCA_045633985.1 Tidjanibacter sp.
TCGCAGAGAGTAGAGAATGATTTTGTGACGGGTTTGCAGGTTGCAAAACTCAACGAATTGAAGAACCGTATGCGTCGTGAGGTGGTAAAGTTTGCCTTCCTCAAAAAGAGCGGCGAGGTACGCATCGCCTATGGCACTATGATGCCCGCTTTGGTTGGCAACCACATCAACGGCAGGGGCACCGATGGCGACTCCCGTAAGGTTTGCACCTACTTTGATGTGGAGCGTGGTCAGTTCAGATGTTTCCAGATGCAAGCGTTAATCCAAATTTGGTAGTAAAATTATCACCAAAAGATGATAAAATGAAGGCAGCAGTAATCTATGCAAGAGTAAGCAGCACTGGCGAGAGGCAATCAACCTCTCGTCAGGTTGCCGACCTGACCGACTACGCTAATTGTAACGGTTTGGAGGTTGTTGAGGTTTATGAGGAACATATATCGGGAGCAAAACGCAACGAGGAGCGTGCCGTTTTATGCGAGTGTTTGGACTACTGCATTGACAACCGTATCAACATCCTTCTCATTAGCGAATTGTCCCGTCTGGGGCGTAATGTTGATGAGGTGTTGGCGAATGTAAAACGATGCAAGGATAACAACCTCAACATCTATTTTCAGAAGGAGAACCTATCCATATTTCTACCTGATGGCACCAAAAATCCGTTCCTCAACATCTTTATTTCGGTTCTGGGTACTTGTTCAGAAATGGAGCGTGAGACGATAAAATTTCGTTTGGATAGCGGTTTAAAACACTATCGAGAGCAGGGAGGTAAGGTCGGCATAAAGGTTGGGTCGGTCAAGACCAAGGAGCAAAAGCAGGAGGAGTATGCGAGGGTCATCCGCTCGTTGAAACAAGGCAAGTCAATCCGTGATACGGCAGTACTTTGCGATGTGTCCGTTAGCACGGTATTTAGGGTAAAGCGGGAGTTTGGATTGTAGAAAATTCTGGGAAAATTATCACGAGCAACTGTTGGGGTGGGGGTGTTTGCGTACCCCGCCCCCAAAAAAATCGCCTTTGGGATAACAGCAAATTTAAGGCACCATACCCCTACCAATCTCCGTTAATCACTGTAAAAAAATCCATAAATTTCAAACACAAATATACTCATTAAAGTAGTGTATATCTGCAAATTAGATTAGATAGAGGTAATAAGTGTTACCACCAATATAATAGGAGTCTTAAAATTTGTAATCCAGATGTAGGTAAATCCGCCTACTCCTCGAATAAGCGTTGTAGCATATCGGCGTGGGTTTCGGCCACAATGTTGGCATCTGCACCGATGTAATGTTTACCTGAAAGGGTTTTGCTGGAATGCCCCAGAGCGATATCTATAAATGTGTCCCCTATTTGATAGTCGTTATTTGCGATGCTCGACCAACTATCTCTGGCGGTGTAGAAGGTAAAACTCTCGTCATAGTTCATAATCTTCCTAATTTGTCGAATTACTTTGAGCACATAACCAGAAAAATCCTTGTAAGAAGGGTAGTTGTAGTGGAATCCGAAGTAGTAATTACTTGTTGAGGAGTTATTCCATATATTGTTTTTGTTTGTGCCGAGATATGGTTTGATGAGTTCCTGCAACGGTTGTGCATAGGAGCATATTTCCACCCAGATAGGTTTGCTGGTCTTGTTGCGTATATAGTTAATTTCCCCACTATCATCACTCCACTTGACCTCTTTTTTGTTGAGGTGGTAGATGTCTGTGAGGTTCATACCCATCGTGCAAAATGAGAAGATAAAGAGGTCCCTAACCATTCGTTGGCGCATTGTATTGAATGGGTAGCGTTGAAGTTCTCGTAGGTCTTCTATTGTGAGATAGAATAGGTCTTTTTTTACGATATTGGGTTTGAAGTTGCGAAAACCTCTCATAACATCAGCTGACAGTTTGTCGGAGGCAATAGCACAGTTTAACACCTTTTTCAAACACGATGCGTATGTGTTCAGACTCCAAGGGGACAACTCTTTGTATTGTTGTTTGGTTCCCCTCCCCTGTGTGTATTGATAACCGTGTTTGAGATACGCCAAACAACCACGCACCCAGTCTGTCGTGATGTCATTGAAAGAAATGCGGTCAGTTGCCTTGTATGCGATATGGTAGTTGATAATTGCTTTGATGGCATATTGGTATTTGGTTTGACTCTTTGGGGTTTCCATCATCACACCATACCAGTATTGCACGAAATCGCCACTGCCATCTACCTTTTGAGTGTTGGGAGAGTATTCCAGAATAGCGGTCATCAAATCTTTGGCACTCATCTCGTCCAGCACGCCACGCATCCTTTGGGTATGCTCTACCTTCCTTGCTATCTCCATCACCGAGTCAAGGAAATCGTTGCTCCTCTCTTTCTCGGAGCGCACCTCATAGGTGTCTGTTTTGCGGATACTGATGCGTTGTCCCTTGTCGTTCCATTCGGATTTTGTCACAGAAATTTCCATTGAACGCATTGTATTCGTCTTGCCGTTGCAGATTTTTAGATATATCGGATAGCGTCCATCATTCTTTTTAGGACCGAGGATGTAGTTAAAAGTTGCCATAGACCACCTCCATTTACTCTATTTTTACTCTATTTTACTTTCGTAAAGGTAGAAAATTTAATTCAAAAATGGAAATGTGATTTACTCTAATTAGGCAATAGGGTACATATATAAAGATGTGTTATATGTACTTAAATCAATGATTTATAGAGTTTTATAAAACAAAAAAGGAAGAGAAAAATCTCTTCCTAATTTTGAGCTGTTTCCGAGGATTGAACTCGGGACCTCTTCCTTACCAAGGAAGTGCTCTACCACTGAGCTAAAACAGCATTTACTTCCGAAAAGCGAGGCAAAAGTACAACGCTTTTTTTAATTGTGCAACTTTTTGTGCATTTTTTTTGATTTTTTCTCGATACACACACCTTTAGTGGTTGAACATAAAGCCTATATAGCATCTCACACCCGAGGGAAAATCAAACTCCTTACACCCCATAGGCAATACGCAATCGGCTCTGAAAGTGAGCGACATACGTTCCGACAGTGGGTAGTCGGCACCCACAAACGGCGTCACCACGCCCACCCCATATTTACGGTACGACAGCCCCTCCTCGACCACACTATCGAGCACAGGTTCCCGAGTGAGGGTTAGGTGTTCCACGCTACCACCGCCCACAGTCACCCCCACATAGGGGGCCAGGGGTCCCACTCGCCAGCACCAATCAACCAGCACTCCGCCCCACCCTATCGAGAGCGACGAGCCCCAATCTCCATAGCCAAGCGAGGAGGTGTAACCCTCCGTACCCACCCGCAGGTGGTTGCCGAACCTCAATCGCAGGGCGCCGCCAATGCCCGCAGGGAGTCCCGAGAGCCTCTGACTCACCCCATCCACCGTCACAGAGCCCCTATCGACCCACCCCGTGTGGAGCATCATACCACCCGAGAAACCTCGGTAGGCAAGTGTTGGTGTCGAGGCGTGGGCCGTGGCAATCAGCAGAAAACATACAAGCAGCAGTACGGTACGTTTCATAGTTGTCGGTGTTGAAATTTTCCACAAAAGTAATCAAATAATCCATTCCTGCAACACCCGCAAACGGTTTAGCACTCCTCTACCAACCTGCCGTCTATCATCCATTTTCGTCGGTTCAGGTTGAGAAATAAGACAAAATGATGCACCATATATGGTTGTCCGGAAAAAAGTTATACCTTTGCGATATTACTTATTCGGCGAACAATAGATTTTTAACCTAATAACTAAAAACTGTAAACTATGACAAAGAAGTTTTCCGCAATTATGGTAGGCTTGGCCCTGATGTGCCTTGCAGCCTGCAGCTCCACCTACGAGCCTATCGAGGTGAAGGTTCCCAAGCGTCCTGCCGGCCAGGAGCACGCAGTGGGTATGACTGCCCCCAAGATTGACGTGGTGCACGTTGGTATCATCGGCCTCGGTATGCGTGGTGACGGTGCCGTGCAGCGCCTCATCCACATCCCCGGTGTGGAGATTACCGCCCTGTGCGACATTCGCCCCGAGAGGGTTGAGGTAGGCCAGGAGATTTTGCGCCAGGCAGGTCGTCCCGAGGCAGCCGAGTATAGCGGCAGCGAGGAGGCTTGGAAGGAGCTCTGCGAGAGGGAAGACCTCGACCTTGTATATGTTGTTACCGACTGGAAGAACCACGCCAACATTGGTGTTTACGCTATGGAGCAGGGCAAACACGTTGCCATCGAGGTACCTGCGGCTATGACCCTCGACGAGATTTGGGCCCTTATCAACACCTCCGAGCGCACCCGCAAACACTGTATGCAGCTGGAGAACTGCGTCTATGACTTCTTCGAGATGACCGCCCTCAATATGGCCCAGCAGGGTCTTTTCGGCGAGGTGCTCCACGTGGAGGGTTCCTACATCCACAACCTGGAGGACTACTGGACCGAGTACTACAACAATTGGCGCCTCGACTTCAACAACGAGAACCGTGGTGACGTCTATCCCACCCACGGCCTCGGCCCCGCCACCCAGGTGCTCAACATCCACCGTGGCGACCGTATGAAGACCCTCGTGTCGATGGATACCAAGTCGGTGAATGGTAAGAAGTATGCCAAGAAGTATGGCGTCAGCAACCCTGACATCGAGTTCCAGAATGGCGACCACACCCTCACCCTCATCCAGACCGAGCAGGGCAAGACTATCCACATTCAGCACAATGTGATGACTCCTCGTCCCTACAGCCGTATGTACCAGATTACCGGTACCGATGGTTTCGCCAACAAGTACCCCATCGAGCAGATTTGCCTGCGTCCCAGCCAGGTTGAGGAGAACAAGGTTATCGACCACGAGAACCTCAACGCCCACGGTGCAGTGCCTGCCGACGTACACGAGGCCCTCATCGAGCAGTACAAACACCCCATCCACCGAGAGCTTGAGGCAAGGGCCAAAGAGGTTGGTGGTCACGGTGGTATGGACTTCATTATGGACTGGAGGCTTATCTACTGCCTCCAGAATGGTCTGCCCCTCGATATGGACGTTTACGACTTGGCCGAGTGGTGCTGCTTGGCGGAGCTCACCCGCCTCTCGATTGAGAACGGCAATGCTCCCGTAGCAGTTCCCGACTTCACTCGTGGCCACTGGAACGACATTCAGGGCTACCGTCACGCCTACGCCGAGTAGTGCACACTGTGTGCGAAACGATACTCCCCACCTCCCCTCGGAGGTGGGGATTTTTGTGGCTGAGGGTTGTACTATTATATATAATGTGTATCTTTGTGAAAACAACCTAATCTTAAAGCTATATGAAGAACCTTAAATCACTTTTGCAGATGGTGGCGGTAGCATTGGCGGTGCTCTGCACGCCCATCGCAGCTCGCGCACAGTACTACGACCACTTCCACACCGAAGATGTCCAACTCCACACCGGATTCCAAGTGAACGGTAAACTCGCCGACAGGTGGAAGATTAATTGGGGCGAGGAGCTCTACTTTGGCAACAATATGAGCGAGTTCCAGAAGATATACAGCCGTGTGATGGTCCACTACAACCTATTGCCCAACCTCTCGTTGGCCCCTATGGTGATGCGTATCGACAACCGCTCGACTGACTCGCGCACAATGATTTACGATATGAATGTCATCTACAAGCCCAGCTTCAATCGACTGACACTCACCGTGCGCGGAGGTACTCGACTTCAGCATATTCTGAACTATCCGAGAATATATCAGGGTAAGGTGAGGTCCAACCCCGAGTTTATGGCGCGCGCCCATTTCGGTGCATCCTACCGCCTGTGCGACTTTCTGGAGCCCTTTGCCGACATCGAGGGCTTCTTGCTGCTCAACCCCGCCAACGACTACGAGGAGAAACCCGAGCTCAACAAACTCTACAATGTGGGTTACTACCTCCCCCGTGTGCGCAGCAATGTGGGCGTGAAGATTCGCATCGACCAGTACCACAGCTTCTCGCTCTATTGGCGCTACGACTACACCAAGAGCAAATACCTCAGCTATGAGTTGATGGACGCCCCCTTTGGCATCATCACCAAGAGCAATACCAACAACTTTGTCGGCATCTTCTACACGCTCAACCTGTAGCCTCCGAGGGGTAAAATTACCCCTCCGTGAAAGAAAAATGGGGTTGGGTGGATAAAAATCCAACATTAATTCGTACATTTGGGGGATTAAAATTGAATAACTGTATATGTACGACTACAAGGCGCTCCATAAAGTGATTGTCACACTCGGCGTGTGTTTTGTTGTTGTGCTCGGAGTTTTGCTCCTTTCGTGCCGTCCGCTGGGCGGATTTGCCCTCATCTCGGCCCTCATTATGTTGGCCGTGGGTGGCTACCTCATCTTCCTGCCTCTCAAGTTTTTGGAGGAGATGAAGGAGCTCGAAAGGCGTGTGGAGCTCTACAAATCCCGAGTGGAGAAACTCGACAGCAAAAAAGACTAACCAAAAACTCACATAAAAAGCGATGAAAAGAATACTTATTGCCGGTGCCGGCGGCCAGATTGGCTCGGAGCTTACAGGCTACCTCAGGAAAATTTACGGTCCCGAAAACGTTGTTGCAGCCGACCTTCGCGACTGCCCCCACTTGGCCTACGACGGTCCCTTCGAGATTCTCAACATTCTCGACCGTGAGGCCTACGCAGCACTCGTTCGCAGCTACAACATCGACACCATCTTCAACCTCGTAGCCGTTCTTTCGGCCACCGGTGAGAAGAACCCCCAGGGTGCCTGGAACATCAATATGGGTGCACTTATGAACTCGCTGGAGATTGCCCGTGAGTATGGTTGCGCTCTGTTCACCCCCTCGTCGATTGGCGCTTTTGGTGGCGACTTCGAGAGGGACAACACCCCCCAGGATGTGTCGATGCAGCCCAACACCATCTATGGTGTGTGCAAGGTGACCGGCGAGCTCCTCTCCAACTACTACAACACCCGCTTTGGCGTGGACACCCGTAGCGTGCGCTTCCCCGGCATCATCTCCAATGTGACTATGCCTGGCGGCGGTACCACCGACTATGCAGTGGAGATTTTCTATGAGGCAGTTAAGACCGGCCACTACACCTGTCCCGTACCTGCCGACGTATATATGGATATGATGTATATGCCCGACGCACTCAAATCGATTGTAGATTTGATGGAGGCCGACCCCACCAAGCTGCGTCACCGCAACTCGTTCAATATTGCCTCGATGAGTTTCACTCCCGAGATTTTGGCTGCCGAGATTCGCAAGCACATCCCCGAGTTCACTATGGACTACGATGTGGATCCCGTGAAGGAGGAGATTTCCCGCAGCTGGCCCAACAAGCTCGACGACACTTGTGCTCGTGAGGAGTGGGGCTGGAGTCCCGATTGGGATTTGGAGAAGATGGTGGTGGATATGTTGCGAGCTGTCCGTGCCAAACTGAATAAATAGCGCATCTTATCGGTGCCCAAGCGCATATTGCGAGCAACTACTGCGTTGCACTGCGATAAACCCCCTTCCTCATTTGCGTCAAGCAAACTCCGGAGGGGGTTTTCTTGTGCGCCTTGTATTTATCTCGCAATCTGTGCTTTTTACGTCGACCGACTACCGTCTACCGACTACCGACGCCGGCTTGCCCTGCAAGCCCGAGAACTTTTATAGGGTCATTAGGGCCGATAGGGACATTAGGGACATTAGGGAAAAACTCCTATTACTCCTATTACTCCTATTACTCCTATGCTCTACCCTATATAGGAATTATAGGAGTTATAAGAGTAATAGGAAATTTTGAATTTTAATCCCTCTTCGAGGGCTTTTAATTGCTCCCGCTCGGCAAAGTATTCAAGCAGCCTTTGCTCTCGCTTACTCGCAATTTTGAATTTTGAATTTTAATCCCCCTTTGGGGGCTTTTAATTGCTCCCGCTCGGCACAGCCCGCAAGCGGCCTTTGCTCTCGCTTATCCGCAATTTTGAATTTTGAATTTTGAATTTTGAATTCTCCCTAATGGCCCTAACTAACTCTCCGCACAATTGTGCAAAGAATCTCCATCACAGAACGGACACTCTGCCCGTAACCCTGCCGGTTAGAAGATTATTTTTTTCTCATTGAAGAGGGCGTCAATCACCGAACAGTTCGACTCGAAGGGGAGCCGTTCGGAGAATACCTGCCAATAGGTTGGCGACTCGCTTCGGGGGCCGAGGAAGTTGTGACCTCTTAGGTCGATATCGTCGGGCCCTGCCACAATGTAGCGCTCCGAGAAACGCAGTTCCTGACCCACGCCGCCAATTTTGCGCACCACCTCGGTGAGTCCCCTGGAGAAGTCGTAGAGGAATTCGTGGGGTTGCTCGAAGAAGGGTACCAGCAGGTCGGCGTAGTAGTCGTAGTAGGGCGAGGATTTGTAGGCCGAACGAATGGCCACCGAGTGTTGGTGTTGCCAACGCTTGGAGTAGTCGAGCCTGATGTCACGCACAGCCTGTTTGCGGATGCTCGACCCTTTTACCACATTGGCCGAGAGCGACATACGCCCCGAGGCTGTGGCTATCTCGCAACGACTGCGACAGGTCTGCTTCACAAAGTGTTCGCCCACATCAATAACGGCGTCGGGCTCCAGCGCCACCTGCCACCACTCCAGCGAACCAAGATATGCAAGCGGAAGAATCTTCATCGTGCCACACTCATTTTTTATTTGATTGGCTCCACCCAGCGGCCATCTGCCTTGATGAGCTCCACAAGGCGGTCGATAGCCTCCGCCTGTGGCACATTGCGCTCCACGAGGGTGCGCCCACGATAGAGCGATATGTGGTCGGGCAGACCGCCAACGTAGCCATAGTCGGCATCGGCCATCTCTCCGGGGCCATTCACTATGCAACCCATAACTCCAATTTTGAGCCCCACGAGATGGCTTGTGCGAGCCTTTATGGCAGCCAGCGTGCTCTCGATGTCGTAGAGTGTGCGACCACACGAGGGGCAGGCGATATACTCGGTGCGGGAGATGCGCACACGTGCTGCCTGGAGGATGATGAGTGCTATTTCGTCAATCTCCTGCTGCGAGAAATTGGGGTTCTCGATACGGATGCCGTCGGCCAGCGAGTCGATGAACATCACACCGAAGTCGGCCGCCGCCTGAATGGCAAAGAGCTCCTTGTTGGCTGTTGTGTAACGACGGTGGAGCACCACAGGTTTGTCGAAGGTGCGGCCCACAAGTTTGCTGCGCCACTCCTGCACGGGGTGGTGGCTCACAGCCTCCACAACCTCCACCTCCTCGGGATTGGTCACCTCACTCCACAACAGAGGGGTGATGGCCGAGGGGCGTGGGGTAAAACGGTAGGGTTCAAAGAGAGCACTGTCCACCTCGGGAAAACTCTCCTCTGGGCGACCTACGAAATGGTCCACAAGCATCTGTGCTGCGGGAATCTCATTTTCGGGGGCCTCGGTGAGCGACACACGCACGGTGTCACCAATACCGTCGGCCAGCAGGGCGCCAATGCCCACAGCCGATTTTATGCGACCCTCCAGAAGATTGCCCGCCTCGGTCACGCCGAGGTGTACGGGATACTCCATACCGGCCTCATTCATAGCCTTCACCAGGAGTCGGTAGGCATAAATCATCACTCTCACATTGCTTGCTTTGAGCGATACCACAACGTTGTGGAAGTTGAGCTCACGAGCCCTCTCCAGAAACTCCATTGCCGAGGCCGCCATACCCTCGGGGGTGTCGCCCCAGAGGTCGAAAATCTTTTTGGCCAGCGAGCCGTGGTTCACACCGATGCGCAGAGCCACACCACGCTTGCGACAGAGCGCCACAAGCTCCTCAAACTTACCGCCACGGTCGTTGTAGTTGCCGGGGTTGATGCGCACCTTGTCGGCCGTTGTAGCGGCTACTGCGGCCACTGCGGGGACAAAGTGCACGTCGGCCACAAGAGCCACCTCGGGGTGGAGTTGGCGCACAGCATCTCCTATGGGGCCGAGGTTGGCCGCCTCACGCTCATCACGTGTTGTGAGCCTCACTATTTTACCACCCACACGGGCTATGGCGTCTATTTGGGCCACCGAGCCTTCGGTGTCGAGGGTACGTGTGTTGGTCATTGTTTGCACCACCACGGGGTTGTCACCTCCGATGGTGTGACATCCCACCTTCACAGCACAGGTTGTGCGACGACGGTAGGAGGTGAGTGAATTGCAGTAGTTTCCCATACTTTTGGTTAATTTTTTGGAAAGTGCCGTACAAATATACGGCTAAATTATCGTATCTTTGCCTTATGCGAGCAGATATGGAGATAAAATTTTTAGCGGGCGTGGGCGAGCGGCGTGCATCATTGCTCTCCACGGAGCTGGGTATAAGGTGCGTGGGCGACCTGCTGCACCACTATCCCCATCGCTACATCGACCGCACAAAGGTCTATCGCATAGCCGAGTTGAGGGAGGAGAACAGCCTCTCGATGGTGCAACTCAGGGGCCGCATTGTGGGCAAGGCCTACCTCGGCGAGGGGCGCAAACAGCGCCTTACGGCCACCCTTGTGGACTCCACGGGGGAGATAGAGCTCGTCTGGTTCCAGCGCACCACGTGGGTGGAGAAACAGCTGGAGGTGGGCAGGGAGTATATCCTCCTCGGCAAGCCCACATTTTTTGGTGGCAAGCCCAACATTGTCCACCCCGAGCTCGAAACGGTCGAAAAGTTCCTCTCACGAGGCAACCTCGGTATGCAGGGTGTCTATGGCACCACCGAGAAGCTCACAGCCGTAGGGCTCGGCTCCAAGGGTTTATATACTTTGCAATGCACTCTTTGGGAGCAAATCAAGGAGTCCATTGTGGAGACACTCCCCGAGGAGTTGGTGCGCAGCCTCGACCTTATGTCGCGCCGCGATGCCCTTCAGAACATCCACTTCCCCACCTCGCCACGAGCACTTCAGGCCGCCACCTACCGCCTGAAGTTCGAGGAGCTGTTTGGCGTGCAACTCGGCATCCTGAGCCTCAAGGCGGGACGCACGACTATGCAGAACGGCTTTTTCTTCCCCCGAGTGGGCGAGCTATTCACCGACTTCTACAACAACCATATACCCTTCCCTCTTACGGGTGCCCAAAAGAGGGTGGTGAAGGAGATTAGGGCCGACTTCACCTCGGGCCACCAGATGAACCGCCTGTTGCAGGGCGATGTGGGCAGCGGCAAGACCCTTGTGGCGCTTATGTCGATGCTGTTGGCGGCCGACAACGGCTACCAATCGTGTATGATGGCACCCACCGAAATCCTTGCACGCCAACACTTTGCCTCCATCACCAAGATGCTCCGAGGCACCTCCGCCGAGGGGCGTGTAGCGGTGCTCACGGGCTCCACAAAGACCAAGGAACGACGCCAGATTTTGGAGCGTACGCTCAGTGGCGAGGTGCTCATACTTGTCGGCACCCACGCACTTATTGAGGAGCGTGTGAAGTTCGACAACCTGGGCCTTGTGGTCATCGACGAGCAACACCGCTTCGGCGTGGAGCAGAGGGCCAAGCTGTGGACCAAAAACTCACAGCCGCCCCACATCCTTGTGATGACGGCCACCCCCATCCCCCGCACCCTCGCTATGACCCTCTATGGCGACCTGGATGTGTCGGTGATTGATGAGATGCCCGTGGGCCGCAAACCCATCAAGACCTACCACCTGAAGGAGGCGCTCCGCTTGCGTCTGCACGGCTTTATGAAGGAGCAGATTGCCCTCGGGCGACAGGTCTATGTGGTCTATCCCCTCATAAAGGAGTCGGAGGCCCTTGA
Organism: Tidjanibacter sp.; assembly: GCA_045633985.1. Classification (GTDB taxonomy): domain Bacteria; phylum Bacteroidota; class Bacteroidia; order Bacteroidales; family Rikenellaceae; genus Tidjanibacter. Next base: position 11,677 of record JAZQZI010000002.1, read on the forward strand.
CTACCAAAACCTCTACGATGGTTTCGACAACATCATAAAGGCTTTCCCTGCGCCAGACTACACCGTAGGCGTGCTCCACGGCAAGATGCACCCCGACGATAAGGCCCTGGCAATGAAACTATTTGCCGAGGGGAACCACAACATTTTGGTGGCCACGAGCGTTATAGAGGTGGGCGTGGATGTCCCCAACGCCTCGGTCATCGTCATCGAGAGTGCCGAGAGGTTCGGCCTCTCGCAGCTGCACCAGCTCCGAGGACGTGTGGGACGAGGTGCCGAGCAGAGCTACTGCATACTGATGAGTGGCGACAACCTTTCTCGTGACGCCGAGGCGAGACTCTCCGCAATGGTGGAGACCACCGATGGCTTCAAGCTCTCCGAGTTGGACCTCAAGCTCCGAGGTGCGGGCGATGTGAACGGCACACGCCAGAGTGGCGAGGCTATCGACCTGCGCATAGCCTCTCTTTCGACCGACGGTCAGATTTTGGAGCAGGCTCGTATGGTAGCCTCAACGATTTTGGAGGGCGACCCACAGCTCACCAAGCCCGAGCACCGAGGACTCGCAGCCCTGCGTGAGCGCTATAAACCCTCGGCGGCAATAGATTATGGTATGATTTCCTAAAAAATGCACTATATTTGCACCCTATTTCCAACCGCAATTCAACTGAATAAATTATGGCAAAGAGCATAAACGACCTTTACAGCGACGAGCGAGAGCAGAGCGAGGAGGTATTTATCCCCCGCATTCCCACCTCCATACCCGAGCCCGAAGAGGAGCCCGCAAATGAGCCCGAGGAGGAGGATGACAACAACGATGAGAGCAACAACGACGGCGGCTACAACGATGGCGGCGATATTAGCAAGGTCATCAAGGGCTACCGCATCATCATCATTGCCCTGGTGGCAGTATTGGGCCTGCTCACCTTCCAGCACTTCCGTGTGACCCGTGACATCAAGCTGGAGTGGAAGGCCGACCGTGACACCCTCAACAGCCAGATTGGCGGCCTGATTACCGAAATCGACCAGATAAACCTCCGCAACGACTCTGTGAGCAACGAACTCCGTATGAACATCGCCGCCGAGAGGGATAAGGCCGACTCGCTGATGGCAAGGCTCAAAAAGGAGCGCAATCTCAATCGTGAGAAGATTCGCAAATATGAGAAAGAGCTGGGCACCCTGCGTACCATTATGCGCCGCTATGTCCACCAGATAGACTCGCTCAACACCCTCAACAAGAAGTTGGCAAGCGAGAATGTGGTTATCCGTCAGAAGGTGGCCTCCGAGACCTCCCGAGCCAACATCGCCGAGGAGAGGGCACAGGAGATGGCCAATAAGATTAAGCTTGGCTCCATCGTGAAGGCCCGCAACATCGCCCTGGGCGCCTACAATGTGGGTGGTACAAATGTCACCCGTGCATCCCGAGCCTCGAAGTTCCGCACCGACCTCACCCTCACCGCCAATGAGCTCACCATCCCCGGCCTCCGCAATGTCTATGTGCGCATCAGCAGCCCCGATGGTACCGTGCTCTCCGGTGGCGCCGACTGCATAATGGAGTTCGAGGGCGATATGATTAGCTACTCGGCACTGCGTGAGGTGGACTACGACAATAAAGACCTCGATGTGAGCATCTTCTACAACTACGACAACATCACCCCCGGCGTCTATAAGGTGGAAATCTATATGGACGGCTATATGATTGGTGAGGCCGAGCTGGCCCTTAGGTAGTAAACTTTAGCAACGCAAAAAAACCAAACTTTAAAGTGAAAACCGACAATAACGCAAAGATAAAGAGCTGGGTGGTGTGGGCCATCGTGGTGGGCCTCATCGTGGTGGACCAGATTGTCAAGCTCTCCGTGAAGACCACTATGACCCTCGGCGAGAGCCACAATGTTCTGGGCACCTGGTTCCGCTGGTGCTTCATCGAGAATGAGGGAGCAGCCTGGGGTATGAAGCTCGGTGGCGAGTATGGCAAACTCATTTTGAGCCTCTTTAGGCTTGTGGCCATCGGTGCCCTTGTGTGGTTTGTGGGCCACCTGCGCCGTAAGGAGGATACCCCCCGAGGAGTCGTCGTAGCCTTTGCAATGATTTTGGCGGGCGCCATCGGCAATATGGTCGATAGCGCATTCTATGGCCTTATTTTCAGCGACTCGACCTTCACAAGCGTTGCCCAGCTGGCGCCCTTTGGCGAGGGATATGCACCATTTCTGTATGGCAAGGTGGTCGATATGCTCTACTTCCCGCTCTTCTATTGGCCCGAGTGGATGCCTCTGATTGGCGGCAACCTCTTCTTCTCGCCCATCTTCAACTTCGCCGATAGCTACATCTGCGTGGCGGTATTCTACCTGCTGATATTCCACTGGAAATACTTCAAATAGCGCACCCCCGGTGGCGTGAATTACAGATAGCGGGCTCCGCACTTGCCAAAAGCAATGTGCGGAGCCCGCCTCTTTTTGCACAAAAAAGGGCTTCGATAATTATCGAAGCCCTGCGAGGGGTTGTGCCCTAAAGCGGAAAGAGAGGGATTGACTTCGCAGCCACTTCGTGTCTGCTCATCTTTCCCCTGCCTCGCCGGCGGGCTCCTTGCAAAAATAGGCACTAAGCAAGGAGTTGATAATCAACTTCCTTTGTTTTTACATCACTACGCCCTACAAACAAGTTTGTGTGCGTAGCACTGAAAAACAAAAAGATGTCGAAAAATCGACATCTCCTTGCTTCGTTTTATTTTTGCGGAAAGAGAGGGATTCGAACCCCCGGACCCGTGAAGGTCAACGGTTTTCAAGACCGCCGCATTCGACCACTCTGCCATCTTTCCCTACCCACGCACCCATTCGGAGCGCAAAGGCGCAACAAAGGTAACGCAAAATTTCACTTTCGCAAAATTTTATTGTAACTCTTGGAACATTGGGGGTGATAGGGCCGTTTGGGACATTAGGGAAGTTTTCAGTTCTCAGTTCTCCTATTACTCTTATTATTCCTATTATTCCTATTACTCCTATGCTCTACCCCAGATGGGAGTTATGAGAAATTTTCCCTAATGGCTCTAACGGCCCTATACACCCTACAAAAGTTTTCGGGCTTGCTGGGCAAGCCTGCGACTATAGACGTTAGACGTTGGACGTTAGACCAAAGTCGGTTGACGGTCGTCGGTAGACGTTAGACGTTAGACCAAAGTCGGTTGACGGTTGACGGTCGTCGGTAGACGTAAAAAGCGCACAAGAAAATCACCTCCGACATTTACGATTAGTAAATGTCGGAGGGGATTTATCGCAGTGCAACGACGTAATCGCCGATTATATGCAGTTTTTAAGCGCCGTGGCAGTGCTTATACTTCTTCCCCGACCCGCAAGGACAGGGATCATTGGGGCGCACCTTCTTCTCCACGTGCACGGGCATAGGACGACTCTTCTCACCCTGGCCTGCCTGGGCGGCAGCTGCCATACGAGATGCCTGCAACTTATTGACATCCACCTTCTGCTGTGCCTGCTGGCGACGCGAGAGGCGACTCTCGGCCTGCTCCTTGGTGGGGATAAAGCCCTTCATAAGCACCGAAATAACCTCCTGATTAATCTTGTTAATCATATTCTCAAAGAGGCCATACGACTCACCCTTGTAAATCAACAGGGGGTCCTTCTGCTCATAGGTAGCATTCTGAACGCTCTGCTTCAGGTCGTCCATCTCACGGAGGTGCTCCCTCCAGTTGTCGTCGATGGTGGTGAGCATCGAGAGCTTGGTGAACATCTTATAGATCTCTGCGCCATCGTTCTCCACGCACTTCTTGAGGTTTACGAGGACATTGAACACCCTCAAACCATCGGTGATGGGGATATACATATTCTCGGCCTGGGGGTTGCTCTCCACGAGGTTGCGGATGACGGGCATAGCGGTCTGTGCCACCATCTGCACCCTGCGGGCGTAGGCCGCACGCACATCCTCAATAAGCATATCCACAAGCTGCTCCTCGGAGGCTTTCTGGTAGGCGGCCTCCTCGAAGGTGGGCTGGATGGCCACTTGGCGGATGAGCTCATAGGAGAACTCCTCGAAGGAGGCGCCCTTCATAGAGGCCACAAAGGTCTCGGCAAAGGAGATAATCATATTGTTGAGGTCGATATCGACACCCTCACCGTGGAGTGCGTGGCGACGCATAGTGTAGATAGCGGTCCTCTGCTTGTTCATAACATCGTCGTACTCGAGGAGGCGTTTACGGATACCGAAGTTGTTCTCCTCCACCTTCTTTTGAGCCTTCTCGATGGCGTTGCTCATCATCTTGGCGGTGATAACCTCGCCCTCCTGAAGACCCATCTTATCCATCATAGCGGCCAGTCGGTCGCCACCGAACAGACGCAGCAGGTCATCCTCGGCCGACACGAAGAACTGTGACGAACCGGGGTCACCCTGACGACCCGAACGGCCCCTCAGCTGGCGGTCCACACGGCGGCTCTCGTGGCGCTCGGTACCCACAATGGCCAGACCACCCGCAGCCTTCACCTCGGGCGAGAGTTTGATATCGGTACCACGACCCGCCATATTGGTTGCGATAGTCACCTGACCGGCCCTACCTGCCTCAGCCACAACCTGTGCTTCGAGGGCGTGCTGCTTGGCATTGAGGACATTGTGGGGGATGTGGCGAATCTTAAGGATGCGGCTCAACAGCTCCGACACCTCCACCGAGGTGGTACCCACAAGCACAGGACGACCCTCGGCAACGAGCCTTGCAACCTCATCCACCACAGCGTTATACTTCTCGCGCTTGGTCTTGTAGAGGAGGTCCTCCTTATCCTGACGGGCAATAGGTTTGTTGGTGGGGATAACCACCACGTCGAGCTTGTAGATGCTCCAGAACTCGCTTGCCTCTGTCTCTGCCGTACCGGTCATACCGGCGAGCTTGTGGTACATACGGAAGTAGTTCTGGAGGGTGATGGTGGCAAAGGTCTGGGTGGCGGCCTCAACCTTCACCCTCTCCTTGGCCTCGATAGCCTGGTGCAGACCATCCGAGTAGCGACGGCCCTCCATAATACGGCCTGTCTGCTCATCTACAATCTTCACCTTGCCATCCATCAGCACATACTCTACATCCTTCTCGAACATACTGTATGCCTTGAGCAGCTGGTTGACGGTGTGGACCCTCTCACTCTTAATGGCGTAGTCGGCCAACACCTCATCCTTCTTGGCAGCCCTCTCCTCGGGCGAGAGGTCGCTCTTCTCGAGCGTAGCCACCTCCGAGCCGATGTCGGGCAGCACAAAGAACCTGTCGTCACCCACCGATTTGGCCAACATCTCGTGGCCCTTGTCGGTGAGCTCTATGGAGTGCATCTTCTCGTCAATCACAAAGAAGAGCTCGTCGGTCACCTCGTGCATACGCTCGTTCTTGTTCTGCATATAGATGGCCTCGGTCTTCTGCAGCTGCACCTTCACACCCTGCTCCGAGAGGAACTTGATGAGCGACTTATTTTTGGGCAGACCCTTGTGCGAGCGGAGCAGCCAGAAGCCACCCTCCTCATTCTTACCCTCGGCCATCAGCTTGCGTGCCTTCAGCAAGCAGTCGTTGGCATAGTTGCGCTGGAGGTTGTAGAGCCTCTCCACAATGTCACGATACTCCTCGAAGAGCTGGTCGTCGCCCTTGGGCACGGGACCCGAAATAATCAGAGGGGTACGTGCGTCGTCGATAAGTACCGAATCGACCTCATCGACAATGGCGAAGTGGTGCTTCTTCTGCACGAGCTCCTTGGCCTGGATGGACATATTGTCCCTCAGGTAGTCAAAGCCGAACTCGTTGTTGGTACCAAAGGTGATGTTGGCATCATAAGCTCTGCGACGCTCGGCCGAGTTGGGACGGTAGTTGTCGATACACTCCACCGACAGGCCGTGGAATTGATACATAGGACCCATCCACTCACAGTCACGCTTGGCCAGATAGTCATTGACGGTCACCACGTGTACACCCTTACCGGCCAGCGCATTGAGGAATACGGGGAGGGTTGCCACGAGGGTTTTACCCTCACCGGTGGCCATCTCGGCAATCTTACCTTTGTGAAGTACCACGCCACCGAAGAGCTGCACATCATAGTGGACCATATCCCACTTAATGTCGTTGCCACCTGCGGTCCAAGTGGTATTCCAGAGCGCCTTGTCGCCCTCGATGTTCACAAAATCCCTGTCGGCCGCCAAGTCACGGTCGAACTGCGAAGCGGTAACCTCCACCACCTCATTCTCGGCGAACCTGCGAGCCGTGGATTTCATAATTGCGAAGGCCTCGGGGAGTATCTCGTCGAGCCTCTGCTCAATTTTCTCGTCGATTTTCTCGGTGAGCTGCTCAATCTCCTTGGAGAGAGCGCTCTTTTTGTCGATGGCGATGTCGCCCTCAATCTCCACTTTAAGGTTGGCGATACGCTCCTCTTCGGGGCGAATAAACTCGGCGATACCCTCCCTGAGGGCTGTCGAACGGCTCCTCAACTCATCGTTGGAAAGAGCATCAATCGAGGGGTAGAGGGCAAGGATTTTATCCACATAGGGCTGAATCTCCTTGCGGTCCTTGTCGCTCTTTGTTCCGAAGAACATTTTGAGTATTGACTGGATTACATTCATTCTCTTTGTCTGTTATGTTGTTTTTAATCTATTATTGTCTTTTTCTACTTGCTTATAGCGTGCGCAAAAATAGTCTATTTTGGGCGGTTTGCAAACTCTCCGACCATCAGCCCCTATGGAGCATTCTCCCCAGCGGGCACTCCCTACATCCTCCTGCATCGCACAGGTGGGAGAGCTCTATGAGCGCCTGCGAGTCGTAGGCTGAAGGGCAATCCACACCCTCGCCGGTCCACCTGCTCACAAGTCGGTTGCTCTCGGCAGGAATCTTCTCCAGCAGCGCAAAGGAGCTATCCTTCAGCGCCACATTGTTGGTGGCCACAGCGTAGGCAAACTGCAGGGGTACCACCAGGTTTATGGTGAGCATATTGACCTTGTCACGCCCTATGCGGCTCACACCGCCACCTTCAATCCCCATACGGTTGCACCAAAACTTGTCGGTCGCTATCCTGAAGAGTCTTTCGGCATCCTCCTTGCTCCCTATTGCGAGCAGTCCATCTACACAGAACTCCTCCTTGGAGACGAGCGCAGCCATCTGCACAATCCTCACCACGGGGTTGCCCGCCGGCATCATACCACCCCTGGTCCACTCACCGGCACGCATACTCTCCACATTGTACTTGCCGACAAGGTAGGCATAATCTGCCTGAAGGGCCATAACGGAGTCGTCGCCATACTCTCCGCTCAGCAATCCCGAGGCACCCAACAGCAGGGCCTCCACCCTGCGGAGCGAGTTTCTCTCCTTGAGGCACATATGGTAACTCACCCTGCGTGACAATTTCTCGAAGGGTACCGTATTGCGTGGCGCACCCATCGCATAGGCTGTCATACGGTAGAGGGTCTCGTTCCAATCTCTGTGGCACTCCTCCCACACCTCCAACACCCTACGGCTCTTGCGAATCATTCGCTCCACCAGCAGCGCCTCCACCACCTTGGCTCGGCGCAACGAATCGAGCGTCGCAAGCTCCTGTCTGCATTGTAAAGCATCCATCTTTGAGTTGTCGGTTGTCGGTTATCCGTTGTCGGTTTAAATTGCGAGGGTGTTGTTCTACAACATTCCCAGCTCCATCAGAGCCTCCTCACTCATCATATTCTTATCCCAGGGTGGGTCGAACACAATCTCCACAACAACCTCCTTCACACCCTTAGTCTTGGCCACCTGGCTCTGCACCTCCTCCACGAGGAAGTCGGCCATAGGGCAGTTGGGGGCCGTGAGGGTCATACGGATATGCACCATCCCATCGGGGGTGTAGTCCACATCATAGACCAATCCGAGATCGTAGATATTTACCGGAATCTCGGGGTCGTATATATTTTTGAGCACATCGACAATCTCGCGCTCAACGCTTTCAATCTCTTGTGGTGTCATCACTCTTTGCGTTTGCCTAAATTACTATTTATCCATCTGTGCCGCAAAGGCCACTGCATAGCGCCTCATCTGGTTGAGCATCTCGCCCAGGCCATTAGCCCTCGTGGGCGACAAGTAGGAGCGGATACCTATGCGGTCGATGAAGTAGAGCTCCGTGGAGAGTATCTCCTGGGGGGTGCGACCACCCAGAGCCCTGGTGAGCAGTCCCGCAATGCCCTTCACAATCAGAGCATCGGCATCGGTGGCAAAATAGACCTTACCATCCTTCAGCTCGGCATCTATCCACACCCTCGATTGGCACCCCTCAATGAGGTACTGCTCGGTCTTGTGGCGGGGATCTATCTCCCTGCACTCCTCGGCCATATCTATGAGATACTGGAGCTTATCGTCCGCATCCTCAAACATCTCGAAGTCGGCAATAATCTCCTCCTGCACAGCATCTTTCAACATCGTTTCCATATCTTTTGTTTCTTCTTTTTTGTTTTCAAAGAATCACTTTTTTTCTGTCGCTTTTTTGCAAAAAAGCGACGCAAAAAACTTTTGGGAGATACTTCGTATCTCTATACCCGTGTCTACCCAATTTTCCGCACTGCCCGTGCAAAGAATTGACATCACAGAAGTGCCGTTCCGGCACAAAAGCTTCACCAAAAACTTTTGGGAGATACTTCGTATCGCTATGCCAGCCTCTACCCTAATTGGGTGTTTGGGGTGTATAGGGTGTTTAGGGCATATAGGGTAGCCCCCTATAACTCCTATAACTCCTATAACTCCTATAACTCCTATAACTCCTATTTCTCCCTATTGCCTTTCTCCCCAAAGCAACCAACACCTCACTCCAGCGGTGGTTGTTCGGCGCCGAGGGGAAGGCCCACGCCCACCATCTCGGCCAGGGTTACCACCACCGACCCTACATCCACACTGTGGAGCACCTCCCGTCCGTTCTCCACACCCTCGCCCCACAGCGCCACATAGGCCCTGCGGTAGGGGGCATAGGGGAGCGACGACGAGTAGGAGGGTCGCTCCTCCTCACTCGACACCTCGCACCAATCGGGCATCAGCACCAGCATAACGTCGGCCGAGTGGCGAGGATAGAATCCATTCTGCACCACAGCCACCAGCCCCTGCTTAACGCCGCCACCCATAAGATCGGAGGCGCTCACTGCGTGGGAGACTCCTCGGAGTTGGAGCATAAAGGATGCCACCTGTCCACGCACATCCTCCAGCTGAAGTCCTCGGGAGAATATGAGGTTATGGTTGAGCCAAAGGCCGCCATCCTCATAACCCAGCACCCACTCGCCCTTGCCGTGGCTGGCCGAGAGGAAACTGTTGGCCAGGAAACGGGCCTGTGTGGTGTTAAAGAGTCTTTCGTCGGAGCCATCGGTGGGCCTACACTCTCCGTCGCTTGCCAGCACCACCACAAGGTGACCTCCTGCCTGTGCCGAGGCGAACCTCACAAGGTCGGCCAACGTTTCATCCAGACGGTAGTACATATCCTCCATCTCTCGGGAGTGGAGTCCATAGCGGGCAGCAATCCTGCGGGGAGAGTCGAAGCAGATGTTGAGCACATCGGTTGCGGTGTCACCTCCCAGGCGGTTGTAGATGATAGCCTCCTTGGCGGCGTCGGCCACCACCGAATTGAGCACATAGCTATATCCCATTTCCATCACATCACGAGGTGTAGCCTTACGACTACTCTCCTCCTTGGTAAGTTTGTAGCCATAGGGCTTCACCACCGTGGAGAGGGTATTGCGGTAGTAGTCGTCACCGTGGGAGAGCACCCAGGGTTTGCCATACTGCTTACGCCACCATCCATCCTTATTGTTGAGCGTCTTAATCCACTTGGGGAGCGAGGTTGCGTAGCGGGTGGAGGTTGTCCAGGTGCCGCTGAGCGAGTCGAGCCACCACACCTCCGAGGGGTTCATACCACCCAGGATGATGGCCGACGAGGGGTCGGCAGCCACACTCACCGAGCGTGCGCCCTCAACACTTCTCACCACCACATCGCCGAGACTCTCCACCGAGATGTGGGTGTTGGCCACACGGCTTTCGGGGATGTCGGCATTGAAGGTTGAGAAGTGTTTGTCGCCCACCGAGGAGGTGTACTCACCCGTTGTGCGGTTCCACCAGCCGTGGCCCACGATGCCGTGAAGCGAGGGGTTGGCACCCGTGGTGAGGGTAGCCAGCGCCGAGGGGGTTGTGGGGGCGAAGCCGTAGGATGCGTAGGGGTAGGAGGTGCCGCTTTTAAGCAGTCGGAAACCTCCCTCACCAAAACCCTCGGCATAACGCTCCAGGTCGCCCTCGCTCATACCCGACACAACAATATTCACAACGAGCCTGGGGTGGCTCTCGGCGGCCACACCTCTCACCCCTGCCACCGCCGTCAGGAGCAGTGCCAGGAGCATTGTTGTTATTGTTGTTCGGTTCTTCACGCTTGGGCAATCAAAATATCGGGTAAAGATAGTAAATATCTTTGATATTTAACCCTCCCCCGCCCCGAAACTTGCACAAAGGGGGCTATTTTACGGCTCAACCCCGCTTCAAGGGCGGGGTTGAGTAGTTTTTGGAAGCTCTTGGGCGCACTCTATGCGCCAAAGAGGGCAGCCAGCTCTCGGGCCACATCATTCTTCGGGAACTCCTCCACAAGACGTTTCGCACGGAGAGCCATCCCCTCTCGGAAGGCGGCATATTCGGCGCTCTCGGGATGGAGAGGGCGGTGCTGACTTGCACTCCTCAGGCGGGCAAACTCCTCCCCCTTTTCGAGGGTTGCGGGGGTGAAGAAGCAGTCGCAGAAGCGCTCCCACACATACTCCACAGCCGCTGCCGAGGGGTGCACCATATCGTCGGCATAGAAGCGGTAGTCACGCAGGTCGTCGGTCACAATTTCGTAGGCGGGGAAGTAGCAGACCGTCGGGTGTCGCTGTGCAACATCCTCCACGGCAAGGCGCAGGGTGGCTTTGGAAAGGGCGTTACCCTCCAGCCCATCGCCCACGTGTCGCACGGGGCTCACCGTAAGCACCACTCCTCGTTCGGGACCCAGCAGTTCCAGGGTGCGCTCCAGCGAGGCCACGACCTCCTCCACCGAGAGTCGGCGGCGCACAAACTCCCTGGCTGGCAGCTTGTGACAGTTGGCCACAACCCTCCCCTCACGCTCATAAACCCAGGCGGTGCCGAGGGTGAGGATTACCCACTCGGAGTGTTTCAGATGGCGGCGGGCACCCTCAATGGAGCGGTTAATTTTCCTCACCACCTCCTGTGGACGTGGGCCATCGAAGGAGCCGTGGGTGTCGAGCGAGCACCACTCTTCACCTCGGCGAACAAGCTCGTGGGGCTCAACAAGTTGCCCCTTCACTATTCGCTCCACGCAGTGCTCTATAGAGAGTGGGTTGAACATCACCCCGAGGGGGTTAGTAAGGGTGGGCACCCCGAACGCCACAAGGTGTCTGGCCACATTCTCCGCAAAGCAGGAGCCCACACAGAGCACGCTGTGGCTGTGGTCTATCTTGCTGACGGCGGGGGTGATAGCTATCTCGGTACGAAATTTCATAGTCGTTTCTCTTTTACGGCAAAGATAAAATATTTATATTTGTAGTCACACACAAAAAGGAGAAAAAATGATACTCGAAGCCTATCCAAAGATAAATCTCGGTCTTGACATTCTCTATCGCAGGGCCGACCGATTTCACGAAATAGACACACTGATGCTCCCCGTGGAGGCGGTGAGCGACACCCTCGAAATAACACCTTCGGAGGAGGGCGGTTGCTCTCTTCAGCTGGATGGTATGAGTGTCGATTGCTCGTCCGACCGCAACCTGGTTGTTAAGGCCTGGATGTTGATGAGGGAGCTCTATGGTGTGGGAGGAGTAAACATTCGCCTAACGAAGCGCATACCCTTTGGTGCAGGTTTGGGGGGTGGCAGTGCCGACGCCGCCGCCACCATCAAGGCCCTCAACGAGCTCTTCGGGCTGGAGCTTTCGACCTCCCAGATGATCGATTGTGCCGCACGCCTGGGTAGTGATATACCCTTCTTCATCCACTCGAAACCTATGTTTTGTCGTGGCAGGGGTGAGATTATGACCCCTGCAGAGATTGATTTGAGCGGTGTGTGGTGCGTAATCTCGAAGCCCTCATTCGGCATCTCCACGGCGGAGGCTTATGCGGGTGTCACTCCTCACATTCCCGAGCAGTCGTTGGAGGAGCGTCTGCGCCTACCCCGAGGAGAGTGGAGGGAGTCCATAGTGAACGATTTTGAGCCTTCGCTCTTTCCCAGCCACTCGGCACTTGTGAATATCAAGAGGGAGATGTATCGCCGAGGGGCATTCTATGCGTCGCTTTCGGGCTCGGGCTCGGCGATGTATGGACTTTTTGAGGAGCGCCCCGACTACTCCGCCATCTTTGCAGGCGAGGAGGTCTTTGTGGCACAACTTTAGGAAAATTCAAAACTAATTAGCTGACTTCTATATAGTTTTCGGGCTTGCTTTATGAGCAAGCCCGAAAACTATAAACGTTGGAGGGTAGACTAATAAAAACCAACCGCTACTCCTCGATTAGTGCCAGGCGGGCGACAACAGGTTTGTGGTCGGAGGTGAGGAGCGAGTCCACAGAGTGGTACTCCTTAACTTCAAAATACTCCTCCTCGGGAAGGATGTAGTCTATGCGGAAGAGGTTGTAGAGCCCCTTGAAGGTGTACTCCGTGCCCCTACCCTTCTCCACGAAACTATCAACCAACTTGCGCCCCTTCATACGGCGATAGGTGTAGCTCACAGGGGGGTCGTTGAAGTCGCCACATAGCACCACGGGGTAGGGCGAAGAGGCCACAAAGGAGGCAATGTTGTCGGCCTCCGAGGCCCTCAGGCGGTAGTTGTCCATCATCTTGACGGCCACTGCGGAGAGCTTCGTGCTGGCGAGGGTGTCGCCAATAACCTGCTTGGTGAGGGTCTCCGTGCGCTCCTCCTCGGTGATACCCGTACTCTGGAGGTGGGCATTGACCACTCGGAGGGTGTCACGTCCCACTCGGAGGTCGGCCCAAATGGCGTTGATATTATTCTCATCCTCATCCGCCACTCCGTGACGCACAATGGGATAGCTGCTCAATATTGAGAATCCGCCACCCGTAGTTGCCCCCTTCTGCTCGGGTATGGAGTTCACAAATAGGCGGTATTTGAGTCGGTCGGCCTTGTCGTAGAAGTAGTCGCGACGCTCCTCGTTGTAGTAGTATGCCTCCTGAAGGCAGGCGATAGTAGCCCCTTCCCTATTGAGCAGAGCACCCACCTCGTCGTAGCCACCCTTATCCACCTCGGTGCCCGCAAAGCCCTTCACATTGAACGAGGCGACAACCACATCTTCCCTGCCACGTACCACCTCTTCAGGTTTTTGGCGCAGGTCGGAGCGGTAGAAGAGTTTCATATTACCCCACCCTATCAGCAGCGCCACAATGGAGATTGCCACCCAGCGGTTCCACCTTGCGGCCCACCACAGAGCACACCCCAGATTGACAAGCCACACTACCTGGTACATAAGTCCCGCAAAGGCGAAGAGAGAGGCCGAACGGGGGTCGATAACCTTTGCCAGAATGGCGGCCAGGAGGGTCAGGGCGGCAACAATTGTCACCACCAGCATCACCATATCGGCCACCCCATAGGCCACGCCTCGGCGGCGACCCACGGGTCGTTCTCTGCGCACCCTACGATTTTCGTCGGTGTAGTATCCGCTTTTGTTGTTGCGCATAGTTGTGTTAGTACCAGATTTTGTTTTTCTTCTTCCAATAGCGGAGCAGCAGCAGACCGAAGAGCATACCACCCAGGTGGGCAAAGTGTGCCACATTTGAGCCGCTCGACGCCACGCCACCAAAGAGCTCCAGCGCACCGTAAATCACCACAAACCACTTGGCTTTGAGTGCCACAGGGGGAAACATCAGCATAATAACGTTGTTAGGATGGAGCATACCGTAGGCCAGTAGCAGGCCAAACACCGCACCCGAGGCGCCCACCGTGGTGAAGCGGGGAAGATGGGTGTAGCCCTGGGCCATAAGCGACCCTATCTCCACATAGTTCACGCCCAGCTGTATGAGTGCCGCACCCACGCCACAGATGAGGTAGTAGGTGAGAAAACGCTTCGACCCCAGGTCGTACTCGATGATGCGGCCAAACATCCACAGTGCAAACATATTGAAGAGCAGGTGGGTGAAGTTGGCGTGCATAAACATATAGCTCACCGTCTGATAGAGGGTGGTGAGTTTCACGGGAAAGCTCAGCGCAAAGGTGTTGTAGAACCACCCCTTCATCGAGGCAGGCAGCAACATCTGCGTGAGGAATACGAAGGTGTTTATGATAAGCAGATTTTTCACCACGGGGGGGATAGTAATCTGCGGACGGTAATAGCCGTTATAATTGTCCATTTTCTTGTTTACAATCTATTTTCACATCCTTATTACCTGAAGAGGCGGGCAAGTTCGCCACCGTCTATAATCTTTGTCACCAAGCGACCATCGGGGGTGAGGGTTCCAACATTGCCACCCTCCAGCGAGGTCAGCAGGGCCTCAATCTCCTCCACGGAGAGGTTCCTCAGCTCGCCTACACGGGAGAGCAGGCTAGCAAGGCGCTCCTTGCGCTCCTCCTCGGCCACATCCACACCCTGGCGCAGCGAGTCAATCATATCGTAGATAATATCTTCGGCCGCCGTCGCACTTACCACATCGGCGGGCATAGCCACCATCTCCACCACATTGTCGCCCTCCACACGAAGGTCGAAACCAAAGGCGGAGAAGTACTCATTGTTCTCCCTGAGGAAGGTGGCGTCGTCCGACGAAAAGACCATTCGCTCGGGGAACAGCAGGCTCTGGCTCACCGAGTTACCACTCTCCAGCATCACTCGGTAGCGCCTATATTGCATCAGTTCATAGGCCCTCTTGAGGTTCACCACCACAAGTTCACCGCCCAGCGAAGTTGCAGCATAACCCTCGGCAAGGGGCAACACGCCCTTGAAAGTAGGCCTCCATTCGGGCTCCTCCTCGCCCCAGCCAAAGAGTTCCCTCTCCTCGCTCTTCACTCCCCAACCGTCGCCTTCATTCAGTTCGTTCAGGCTCTCGGCTGTACGCCTCTCGGGGCGGCTGGGATAGGGGGTAGCGGCGGGTGCTATGGGGGTGCGGCTCAGCCCTGGGGAGAACTCTCCGCCACCGATGCCCGACACAAACTCCCTCTCCTCGCTCTCCCGGGCAAAGGGATTATAGAAGGGGTTGGAGGTGCTGCTGGGAATATCCATAGGGCGACGAGAGGCATCAAACACGGGGATAGTCACCTCCCCCTCGTCCTCGAAATCCATCATAGGCACCACACCCGTTTTGGCCAGCGCCTCCCTCACTGCGGCATTCACAATCTGCCATATCTCGCTATCCTCGCTGAACTTCACCTCGGTCTTCTGGGGGTGGACATTGACATCCACCTTGTGGGTATCCACGGTGAGGTAGATGAAGTAGGAGGGAGTAAGTCCTGCGGGGAGTAGCTTTTCGTAGGCTGCCATCACCGCTTTGTGGAGGTAGGGGCTCTTAAAGAAGCGGCCGTTCACAAAGAAATATTGCTCCTCCTTGCGTTTCTTGGCCATCTCGGGGCGGCCCACAAAACCCTCAATCGTCACAATGGATGTGGTGGTCGAGAGCTCCAGCAGGCTCGAGGCGATGTGCTTGCCCATAATGGCTGCAATGCGCCCTTTGCGGTTGGTCACGGGGAGGTTGTAGAGTGGCGCATCGTCACGGTAGAGCTGGAAACCCACCTCGGGGTGACAGAGAGCCACACGCCTAAATTCGGTCTTTATCTTTCCCGCCTCACGCTCGCTGCTCTCCAGGAACTTGCGGCGTGCAGGGACATTGTAGAAAAGGTTGGCCACCTTGAAGTTGCTACCCACGGGTGCCACCACCATCTCCTGCGAGCGGAACTCGCCACCCTCAATCACTATGCGGCTGGCAAGCTCGTCGCCCGAAGTGCGAGTGGTGAGCTCCACCTCGGCCACAGCGGCTATCGAGGGGAGAGCCTCCCCTCGGAAACCAAAGGTATGGAGGGCATAGATATCCTCCAGCGAGGTTATCTTGCTTGTGGCGTGCTTGTCGAAGGCCAGGCGTGCATCGGCGGGGCTCATACCACAGCCATTGTCGATAACCTGCACAAGCTCCCTGCCATCGGCACGGAAGTTCACCGTCACCTGCGACGCACCGGCGTCGATGGCATTCTCGGTGAGCTCCTTCACAACCGACGAAGGGGAGCCTACAACCTCGCCTGCGGCAATCTGGTTGGCAACACTATCGGGTAGTACTCTAATCTTCATTAATTCAAAATTTCTTTTATCCGCTTTTTATCAAAAGCGGAACCAAAACTTTTGGGCGATACTCTGTATCGCTACACATCCTCTACCCCATTAGAGAGGTTAGGGAATTTAGGGAAAATTAAAAATTGATGCTGCGGAGCAACATATAGAAGCCTGCAATGAGCAACACTACAAAGAGCACCCTTGTCATATTGTTCTTTTTGCGCACAGCGGCCTCCCTCTCTGCCCTTTCGAGTCGCTGCTGGGAGCGTGCACGCAGCAGGTCGCCGGGCTTACGCTCAGTCTGCTCATCCTCCAGGGGGGCGTGGCCCAACTCTATACGGCGCTGGTTGCGAGCCTCACGCTCCGCGTCGTAGTAGCGGGGGTTGTAGCTGAATTGGCGGGGTTTGCGCCTCATTGATTGTCCTATACCAAACATATCGGTTTTGCTTTAATGTGGGTGGGTAATTGAAAACATTTGTGGGCGACCTTCAGCAGAAGTCCCCCACAAAATTAACTATAATTATCCGAAGAAATTGCGCATCCTGTCAAAAATGTTCTGCTCACCCTTGGCTCCCTCCACCTTTTTGAAGTTAGGCTGGGTGGAGAGTTTCTCCAGAAGTTTTTTCTCTTCGCTGGTGAGCTTCGTGGGGATTACCACATCCACAATCACCAGAATGTCGCCCCTGCCATAGCCATTCAGCTCGGGGAGGCCCTTACCCTTCAGGCGCAACACCTTGCCCGCCTGGGTGCCCGCAGCAATCTTTATGCGGGCCTTAGAGTCGATGGTGGGAACCTCCACCTCGCCACCCAGAATGGCGGTTGTCACGGGGATTTTCAGGTTGTGGAGCAGGTCGCTACCGTCCCTCACAAGCTCGGGGTTCTTCTCCTCCTCGATGACTACCAGCAGGTCGCCATTGATGCCTCCGTGGCGGGCAGCATTACCCTTGCCGCTCACCGAGAGTTGCATACCCTCGGCCACACCGCCGGGGATGCGAATCTCCACAACCTCCTCGCCACGCACAACACCCTCGCCGTGACACTTGGAGCAGGGAGAGGTGATAACCTTACCCTCGCCACCACAAGTGGGACAGGTGCGCTGGGTCTGCGCACGGCCAAAGAAACTATTGACCATCTCGATGGTGTAGCCCGCACCGTTACAGTTTGGACAGGTGGAGTAGCTGTTGGAGTCTTTGGCTCCCGAGCCGCCACACTGGTCGCAAGCTATCTGCTTGGTAATCTTTATCTTCTTGGTGCAGCCCTCCGAAATCTCTTTGAGCGAGAGCTTCACCTTCACACGCAGGTCGCTACCACGGTTCACCGTGCGGCCACCACGGCTGCCACCACCGCCAAAACCTCCAAAGCCGCCGCCAAAGTGGCCGCCAAAGATGTCGCCGAAGTTGCGGAAGATGTCCTCCATAGAGAAACCTCCACCCGAGAAACCGCCATAACCACCTGCGCCACCCTCCATTCCGGCGTGGCCAAACTGGTCGTAGCGAGCCCTCTTCTGCTGGTCACTCAGCACATCGTAGGCCTCGGCAGCCTCCTTGAACTTCTCCTCGGCCTCCTTGTCGCCTGGGTTTTTGTCGGGGTGGTACTTCACAGCCGCCTTGCGGTAGGCCTTCTTTATCTCATCGGCACTTGCGTTCTTCTCAACGCCAAGCACCTCATAGTAATCACGTTTTGCCATATATTTTTTGTCTACCGTCGACCGACAACCGTCGACCGACTATTTTTGTTTTTAAGAACGGTAGGGAGTTATGGGTGTTATAGAAATCTTACGATTTTCAATCCCCAGCGAGTGGGTTTTGCGAGGTGATTTTTGTGCCAACCGAGCGAGCAAGTCCGCAGTTTACTCTCTCCCTCACCCAGCGAGTGCATATCGTGAGGTGATTTCAAGGCTTGCTATTGATTTTGCCCCGCAGTTTACAGGACGTAAATGAGGAGGCAAAATCAATGGCGTAACGCAGAAATCGCCCACGAGAGGTGCTCGCTCTACTCGCCGACTACGACTTTTGCGTAGCGTATAACCTTATCTTTGAGTTTGTAACCCTTCTGGACAACATCAATCACAAGCCCCTTCTTGTCGTCGCCCGCAGGGAACTTGGCCACAGCCTCGTGGAGATCGGTGTCGAGGGGCTGACCTACAGCCTCTATCTCACTCACACCCTTACCCTTGAGAGTGTCACGCATCTTCTGCGAGATGAGCTCCACACCCTCACGAACGGAGGCCACATCTGTGGCACTCTGCATAGCAGCCAAAGCCCTGTCGAAGTCGTCCATAACGGCCAACATCGACTTGATGACATCCTCGCCACCACTCTCAATAAGCTCCATCTTCTCCCTCAGGGTGCGCTTGCGGTAGTTGTCAAACTCGGCGCTCAGGCGCACATACTTGTCCTTCCACTCCTCGGCCTCACTGTTAGGGGTTGTCATTTTGTCACTCTCTGTCACAGACTCCTCTGCCACTTTGTCAGTAGCAGCCTTCTCTGAGCCCGCTTTCTGCTCGGCAGCCACATTCTCATTATCCATCTCAACCTGCTGTTTGTCAGCACAGTTGCAACTCTTTTTCTCTTTGGTCATATTGTGTTTTGTTTGTTTCTACCTTATATTGTTCAAAATGTATGCCGTGCAGCCTCCCGGCCCTTTGTTGTCGTGCGGCAAGGGTGGACACGAAAAACCCTCGCCAATAGACGAGGGTTTTATCACTGTGCGAGGCAGTAGCCTCTCGCAAGAGCTTATTACTTGCCCGACTGACGGGTAGCCAATACAGCAACAACCGAAGTGCTTGCAGGCTGAAGCATAGTAAGACCCTCATACTTGAGGTCACCAATGTTGATGGTCTTGCCAACACCAAGCTCGGTGATGTCGATTACGAGCTCGTCGAGGAGGTTCTCCTCAAGACCCGAAACTGCAAGTTTGCGACGAAGAACCTGGAGCTTACCACCGGCCTTCACACCCTCCGAGTTACCAACAATCGAAACGGGAATCTCGATAGCTACGGGCTTACCTGCAACAACACGGAAGAAGTCGATGTGCTGGCAGTAGTCCTTAACGGGGTGGAACTGGGTCTCACGCATAACACCTTTCTCGATGTTACCATCGATGTTGAGCTCTACAATGTAGCTCTTGGGGGTGTAGATGAGTTTCTTTGCCTCGGCAGCCTCAACGGAGAAGTGGATGGTCTCGCCACCGTTACCGTAGAGTACGCAGGGGATAAGGTTCTCGCGACGGATGTCTTTGGCGCTCTTTTTGCCGAACTGCTCACGCTTAACGCCTTTAATCTGAATAGTTTGCATAGTTGTAAAATGTTTTGATTAATAATGTTACTTGGGTGACACTCAGCACGGCTCATGCAATCTCACCGCACCCCATAATCACTTGCGGGCACAAAGATACGACGAAAATTCAAAATTCAAAATTCAAAATTCAAAATTGCGAGTAAGCGAGAGCAGAACAAACTCGTTTGTTATGCCGAGCGGGAGCTATTAAAAGCCCCCAAAGGGGGATTAATTTCAAATTTCGGGTCAAACGTCTAACGTCCAACGTCTAACGACAAATAAGCAGTCAGCTTTTTTACGACGGCCGTCAACCGACTACCGACTACCGTCAATAGACCCCTCCGCCCTTCGGGCACCTCCCCTGTGTGCGGGGACGCACACACAATTTTCGACCACCCCTCCCCGCCTCCCCTTTCGTAGGGGAGGAGTGCACAAGCCCCCATACACCCTATAAAAGTTTTTGGGCTTGCCCAGCAAGCCCGCGACGGTCGTCGGTCGTCGGTCGGCGGGAGACGTAAAAAGCACAGATTATCGAGGGAATTTCTGCTAAATAAGGAAGCGGGCTCCGCAGTTTGCTTATCGCAAATGAGGAAGCCCGCTATCTGAAATTTAGTGAAAATTCACCGATAAGGTGTGCTTTTTACTGGGGATCCATAATCAGACGCAGAATGTTATTATCAGCCAAAATCTTGGCAGCCATAGCCTTCACGTCCTCACCGGTGATGCCGGCAAGAATCTCCTCATAGCCGGTGGTGTAGTCCACACCATTCTGGTCGGCATTGAGAATCCAGCTCATCCAGTTACCGTTCTGCTTAACAGCGTCGGCACGCTCCTTGGTCATATACTCTTTAATCTTGGCGATATCCTCGGCAACGGGACCCTCGGTGGCAATCTTCTCAATCTCGGGAAGGAGAGCGCCACGTGCCTGGTCGGCAATCTCGGGCTTGGTGTCGAAGCCAATCATCAGCAGGTAGTCGGGTTTCTCGGGCAGCGAGCTAATCTGGCCGGAGCACGATACGCCGTAGGTTGCGCCCATCTCCTCACGAATCACTGCGGTGTAGCGGATGTCGAGGAGCTGGTCGAGGATGGAGAGGGTGAGCCTATTTTTGAGGGTAGGCTCCATTGCGCCGCTCAGTGCGTAGTAGATGGCTGTTTTGGGCATCTCCATAGTAGCCTGGAAGCGGTGTGTGCGGTCGCCACCCTGGTAGCCGATAAGGTTCTCGGCAACGTAGGTGGTGGTGCCTTTGGTCTTCTTCAGCGAGCCGAGATACTTCTCCACGAGGGCTTTGAGCTCTGCCTCCTGGAAGTTACCCACGAAGTAGAAGGTGAAGTCGTCGGGGTTGCTGTAAAGCTGTTTGTAAACCTTCTGGAACTGCTCGAAGGTGAGGTTTCTCATATCCTCGGCAGTGCGTACTTTAACACGCTCGGGCTGGTCGTAAACATTTGCGTAGAGCTCACGCTGGAGTGCGTAACTGGGGTCGGACTCGATGTTGGCGTAAGCGTCCACGAGCTGATCTTTCACCAGGTTGAAGGCATCCTCATCGAAGCGGGGCGAGGTTGCGTAGAGGTAAACGAGCTGCAGCATAGTCTCCAGGTCTTTGGGCGAGCAGGAGGCGGCCATACCGTGGTTAGAACCTGACAGGGTGGGAGCCACATTCACAGCCTTACCTGCGAGCTGTTTGCGGAGGTCGGTCATCGAGAACTCACCCACACCCTGATAGGAGATGAAGGTGGAGAGCTGGTCGGCCATAGCCATATCCTCGGTGGCGATGAGCGAGCTACCGCCCTTGGTCTGTGCACGCATCGAAATCTCGTCGGCCTTGAAATCGGTGGGTTTAACAACCACTTTCACACCATTTTTGAGAGTCCATACGGTGTTGCCAAACTTGTCTGCCGAGGTGGTTTTCACCTTCGAGCCTTTGAGTTTGGTGCCCTCGGGGATAAGGGGTTTCTTCACGCTGTTGTCAGCATAGGGCTGGAGCTCGGCGGCGTTCACGGTGGCAATCACACCCTCAACCTCCTCCACGGTGGGCAGAGCAAGACCCTCTTTCTCGGGCTGGCTCATGAGTACCACATGGTTCACGGGGGCAAACTTCATCTGCTGTGCATACTGGTTAAGGGTGTTCAGGTCAAGACTTGCGATAAGGGTGCTATCAATCTGCCACTCATCCTCCACGCTGTAGATGGGGGTGTTTTTGCTGAAGTTGCTGGTGTAGCGACCCACGAACTCGCTGTTGCGGCGGTCGTTGCGACGGTCGTAGCTCTGCTGGTTGCGGCGCAGGATGTTGGTCTGTGCACGCTCAAACTCCGAGGGGGTGAAGCCGAAGCGACGAACCTTCTCAAACTCGGCATAGATAGCCTCGAAAGCCTGGAGCATCTCACCCTCACGGGGCTGTGCGTAGAGCTCGAGGATGTCCATCGAGCGGGTAACGTTACCTGCGTAGTAGCCTGCACCGATGAAGGGGGCGCCGGGCTTCTGGGCGATGTCGTCCAGACGCTCGTTTACGATGCTCGAGAGGAACGAGTCGAGAAGCGAGTAGAGCTCATATACAACGGTGTTGTTCAACTCGTTGGGCATAGGCTCGCTGCGAACGATGAACTCCACACTGCTCTCGGTGAGCTCGGGGTCGGTGAAGATACCGATGGCGGGTTTCTCGTTCACGGGGATGGGGATGTACTCGATAGCCTCGGGGTTCTCCACTGCGGGAATGTCGCTCATAGTGGCGATAACCTTCTGCTCCATCTCGTCCACGTCGAAGTCACCCACAACCACGATACACTGGTTGGTGGTGTTGTACCAACGGTGGTAGAAGTCACGGAGCTCGTCGTAGGTGAAACTTTTGAGCCTCTCCTCGGTACCGATGATGTTGCGTTTAGCATACTTGGTGTCGCCATAGAGGTAGGGAGCGCTCTTCTCGCGGATACGCCACGAGGCATCCTGACGGGTGCGGAGCTCCTCGATAATAACGCCACGCTCGTTGTCAATCTCCTCCTCTGCGAGGGTGATGTAGTAGGCCCAATCGTGGAGGATGAGCAGTACGTTATCGACAATCGAGGGGTCGGTGAGGGGCACACCCTGCATCATATACTGGGTCTGCTCCATAGCGGTCCAAGCATTGAGGTTGGCACCAAACTTAACACCTACGCTCTCGAGGTAGTTAATCATATTCTTCTCGGGGAAGTTTTTGGTACCATTGAAGGCCATATGCTCCAGGAAGTGGGCAAGACCAATCTGGAGATCCTCCTCCTGCACTGCACCTACACGGTCGTAGATGTAGAAGTCTGCCTGGTTCTCGGGCTTGGCATTGTGGCGGATGTAGTAGGTGAGTCCGTTGGGGAGGACACCCTTACGAAGTTCGGGATCCTGGGGCAGGGGTGCCATCATAGGATTGCCCTGAGCCTGCACGCCCATAATAGCGAGGGCTGCAAAGGCGATGATAGTAATCAGTCTTTTGAACATAGTTTTGTGTTTGTTTATTAGGTTATTGTGTATTCATTCCGTTTGGATAGTCGGGGCTGCACCACGTCATCCCCGAGCATAAATGTCCAAAATCTCTTGCAATATACGATTAATTTAGGAAATTTAGTATATCCCCCTCTCATTTTTTTATTTCACAGCACTTTGCGGCCACCTCTCGGGCGCACCTTGCAGCAAGTTTGGCGGGGCGTGGAGAACACTTTTGTCAAATTTTTCCTATCTTTGCCCGAAGAGTGTGCCTCCCCAACTCTACTATTAGACGCCCCGGGTGGCTTTTTACTACAAAAAATGAGAGAATGTTGGAGCCCAAACGTTCATATTCCTACCGCATAGAGCCCTGCCAAGCCGACCTCACCCGGCGACTGACGCTCACGGGGTTGGCCGACTACATCCTCACGGCGGCCTTCACCGACGCCCTGTTTTGCGGCTACGACAACCACTCCTTCGGCGAGGAGTGTGGCTGGGTGCTGCTGCGTATGGCGATGGAGGTTCGCAGGCTCCCCGCACAGCTCGAGACAATCACCATCCGTGCCTGGGTGAGCGACATCAACCGCCTGGCCTCCACCCACAACTATGAGGTGCTCGACAGCCGTGGCAACATCATAGCCACCAGCTCCACCATCTGGACCGTCATAGACCTCCGGAGCCGCAAGACGGTGCCCCCCGTAGATTTTCCCCACTTCGCCGAGCGCATAGTGAACCCCTCGCTGGAGCCCCCGTGTGCCCTACCCCAGAGGCTCTCAACCCCCGAGCTCAACGGCCGCTATACCCATCAGGTGCTCTACAGCTACATCGACGGCAATGGCCACACCTACTCCATCAACTACCTGCGTATGGCCCTCGACACCCTCGACATCTCGGAGCTCACAACGACCCGCCCTGTGCGTATCGACCTCAACTATATGCACGAGACCCACTATGGCGAGAGGCTCACGATAGTCACCGACCACTCGCCCAACCCACTCTTCGAGATACAGGCCGAGGATGGCACCCCCGCCTCCCGCATAAAAATCACCTGGGGAAATTGAAAATTTTGGGTCTACCGTCTACCGACTACAGACTACCGTCACGGGCTCGCTTGAAAGCGAGCCCGATAACTTTATAGGGATCGTTAGAGCCAATACCCCACCACCACAAAAAAACGAGCCCCACACGTGGGGCTCGTTTCATTATCAGCGTAGTTGTTTACTACTTAGCAGCCTTCTTTGCTGCGGGTTTCTTTGCAGCACTCTTCTTGGGCGCACAACTCCTCTTTTTTGCGGGGGCAGGGGCAGCCTGCTCGGCAAGGGCGAGGTCAATCTCGTTTGCAAAGTCGGAGAGAACATTCATATAGTTGATGAATGCGTTGTAGGCCGAGTCGTAGGGGTTGAAGTAGCTGTGTACATCGCCATCCGAGAACCACTTGGTAGCCATATAGTAGAAGTGGTCCGAAGCCTTCATAAAGTTCCACACATAGTTGAAATCGGGGCTGTTGAGAGCGTGCACCTTCTCCTGGAGGCCGTAGAGTTTGCCAAAGGCCTCATTCTGGAGCTCATTGCCGAGCCAAGCGGTCACATCCCTCTCCTCATCGGCCCACGACATTGCGTGGGTGCAGTAGAGCACACCTGTGGGCTGATTGTTGGCAGCGGTCTCGGTGACGGTGGCAAACTGGAGCTTGCCGGTGGAGAGCATCGCCTTGGGCAGGGCTGCCACAAAGTCGAAGATGCCGCAGGAAGCCTTCTGGTGCTCACCGAAGGTCTCGTAGTCCATAAAGAGGTTCACAACCTCACCGGTGGTGTTGTCGTCTGCAATCCAGCCGGCATACTTATCGGCAGTCAGAGGCCACTCGCCCCAACCCTGGTTGGAGAAGCGGAAGGCGATATCGTCGGAGAGCTTGTAGTTGCGGAGCAATATGCGAAGCTTGGAGTCAATCGAGTTGGCATAGACGAAGTTGGGGCTCTTCCAACCCAGGATGTGACGTGCACCCTCGGCCAACATAGCCTTGAAGCCCATAGCTGCCACCTGCTCGCCAATCTGGTCGGAGTAGATAAGCTCGGTGTTGCGGAACGAGGTGGGGGTGTAGCCAAACTCCTCCTTCATCAGTGCCACGTGTGCATCCACCTCACCCTTGAACTCCTCGGGCGAGATGAGCGACGAGAGGGAGTGGGAGTAGCTCTCGGCCAGGAACTCCACACAACCGGTGGCTGCCAGCTCACGGAAGCTGTCGAGCACCTCGGGGGTGTAGCTGCGGAACTGCTCGATGGCCAGACCCGAGATGGAGAAGGTCACCTTGAAGGCGCCCTCATTCTCACGAATAAGGCGGAGCAGAAGGTTGTTCATAGGGAGGTAGCACTCGGCTGCCACACGCTGCATAATGGAGCGGTTGGCCGACACATCGAGATAGTTGTGGTCCTTACCCATATTGAAGAACCTGTAGGTTTTGAGCCTCAGAGGCTGGTGAACCTGAAAATATAGACAAACTGTTTTCATATCTTGTTATCCGTTTTTTTATTTTTTACTCTCGTTAATCACACGCTCATAGCCGGCCTTGATTTTGGCGGCTGCGTTGTTCCACTTGAGGCCCGTAACCTCCTCCAGACCCTTGCGGGCAAAGAGCTGACCCAAAGCAGGATAGGTCACCAGACCGTAGATGGCGTCGGCCATAGCATCCACATCCCAATAGTCCACCTTCACGGCATAGTCGAGCACCTCGGCCACACCCGATTGTTTGGAGATGATGGTGGGGACGTTGGACCTCATAGCCTCCAGGGGCGAGATACCGAAGGGCTCGCTCACCGAAGGCATAACATAGACGTCGCTCAGGGCAAACATCTTCTGCACATCTGCTCCCCTGAGGAAGCCTGTGAAGTGGAATCTATCCGAGATACCAAGCCTTGCTACACGGCGGATTACGTGGTTCATCATATCGCCGCTACCGGCCATCACAAACCTCACATTGGGGGTGCGCTTGAGCACCTTGGCGGCAGCCTCAACAAAGTAGTCGGGGCCCTTCTGGTAGGTGATACGGCCGAGGAAGGTGACAATCTTGTCCTTCACACCACGCTCCTCCTCCTGATTGTTGTCGGCAAAGCGCACAGCGTTGTGAACAGTCACAACCTTCTCCGCAGGGATACCATACTTATTAATAATAATATTGCGTGTGAGGTTGCTCACAGCCATCACCAGGTCGGCAGCCTCCATACCACCTCGCTCGATGGCGTAGGTCTGCGTATTGATGTTCTCGCCACTACGGTCATACTCGGTAGCGTGCATATGAACAACCAGAGGTTTGCCCGACACCTCTTTGGCAGCGATACCTGCATAGTAGGTGAGCCAGTCGTGGGCGTGGATAACGTCGAACTGCCCTTTGAGCTCCTCGGCCACCTGTCGAGCAACAACCGCATAGCGGGCCACCTCCTCCAGGAGGTTTGCGCCATACTTACCCGAGAAGTTGTAGCGCTCCCTCCACACATCGCCTTCGTGGTGGATGGTGCCAACCTTCTCGCTGTGGCTCCTCTCCTTCTCCCACTGCTCGGGGGAGATGTAGGGAACCATATTGGAGTTAATCTCCATAAATTTCACGTGCTTCCAGATGTCGCTGTCAGCCTCGCCGCTACGATACACCGCATCAACATCGCTGGCATTGACAACCCTGATAAAGCGCTGATCCTCGTCGCCATAGGCCTTGGGGACCACAAAAATCACCTCCACATCGTTGCGTGCCAGACCACGGGTCAGACCATAGCAGGCTGTGCCCAGACCTCCGGCAATGTGGGGAGGAAATTCCCAACCAAACATTAATACTCTCATAACGGCTTATTTTTTCTTGTTCTTTTTCTGTTTCTGAATCATCTGATTTATGCGGAGCAGCGCACCCACACTCCAAGCCTGCGAGATGGAGCCTCGTGCATCGTGTGGTGGGTCGCCCTCGTAAATCTCCGAGATGGAGCCGATGCCTCGGATACTCATCTCCTCCTCGAAGGCCTCCAAAATCTCCTCGGCCTTGAAGAGGAAGCCGTCGCCCTGCACATCGAACTTGGCCTTCACATAGTGCTCCAGGGGCCATACCCACACGGTGCCCTGATGGTAAGCCTCGTCACGCGAGCGCTGGTCGCCATCGTAGCGTCCCTTGTAGAGGGGGTTGCGGGGCGAGAGGGTACGCAGACCTCGGGGGGTCAGAAGGTGGCGCTTAACGACATCCGACACTGCCTCCTGCTGCACCAGCGAGAGCATCTTGTAGTTCACCGAGCAGGCAATAATCTGGTTGGGGCGGATGAAGTTGTTGGCACCCTCGGGGCCCACATAGTCGGCCAGGTAGCCATCCTCCAGCCAGAAGAGCTTCAGGAACGACTCTTTAGTCACAGCCGGAAGCTCCTTCCACTCCTCCACGAAGGCTTTATCTTTGGCGCTCTTGGCACACTCCAGGGCGTAGCATACGGCGTTGTACCACAGAGCATTCACCTCCACCTGGTAGCCGTCCCTGCCGGTGACGGGCCTGCCATCCACGCAAGCATCCATCCAAGTGAGTGCATACTCAGGGTGTGAAGCCCACACAAGACCGTTGGTGTGGAGTGCCACGATGCCATCCACTCCACGGCGGTAGGCAGCCAGCACATCCTTCACATAGCCTCCATAGCGCTCCCAGGTCTTCTTGCGACCGATTTGCTCCTCAAGCTGCTGGAGGGTCCACACGAACCACAGGGGTGCATCCACCGAGTTGTAGGCCGAGCCCACATTGGGGAAGAGACCATCCTTCATCTCGCCGGTGATGGTGTCGAGCACATCCAGGCAGGCCTGAACATCGCCCTGAGAGAGAGTGATACCAGGCAGCGACACAAAGGTGTCACGACCCCAACGGCCAAACCAGGGATAGCCCGCAACAACCTCGCTACGACCGCCCGAGTGCACCACAAACTGGTGGGCCGAGTGTTTCAGCAGCGAGAGGAAATCTTTCTTTGCATTACGCTCCGAGAGCTCCTTGTCGAAGGCGGCGTCGAGCTTCTCGGGGTCAATCTCCTCCAGCGATGCGGAGAAGATAAGGGGTTTATTCTTTTCGAGTTTCACCTCGAAATAGCCGGTAGTCATAAGGTCCTCGTGGCACTCATAACCCCTCTTTGCCTCCTCGGCATACTCAAAGTCGTAGTACCAATCGGGGGCGGCAACAAACTCTGCCATAGGGTCGGAGCACTGCATATAGAGGTAGGGGAACTCCTCATAGAGGCGGCACTTCACACCACCCTTCACATCCCACGAGTGGCCGTTGGCATACATATTGGCCTTGCTCAGGGCGTGTTTCTCCCTAAAAGCGAGGAAGGGACGCAGACGCAAGGTTGTTTCGCTCTTGGCCTCCAGGAGTGTGTAGCGAATAAAGAGTCGCGAGTGGGAAGTGTGCTGACGCCAGAGAATCTCCTTCTTGAGCAGCACGCCACCTACACGATAGAGGATAGTAGGCGTGGGGTTGTACTCGAAGTCCACAATATATTTGTGACCTCGAGGCTCGTAGATTCCGGGGAATCGGTGAAGAGCAAGGTTGAAGGGCTGGCCGTGCTGAATGACGGTCTCGTCGAGCGACGAGAGGAGCACATAGCTCTTGTCGTCACCCTCACGGATGGGACAGACCATAAGGCCGTGGTACTTTCGGGTGTTGCAACAGACAATGGTGGTGCTCATATAGCCACCCGTCCTGTTGGTCGAAAGCATCTCACGTTGGAGCGAATACTCCAAGTTGCCCATACTTCTTTTGTCAAATGTTAATTCTGCCATATATCTCTCTCCTTATTCTGGTTTGTGTGAGTGTTATTTGGTTTGTTGTTAAGGTGTATGGTCGGTAGTAAATGATAGTAGTAGGGGGTTTTGCGGTTCGGATGGCTCCGTATCATAGGAGTCGGGCCATCGGAGCAACAGCGCCCGACAGCCCTTCCCTACAATATCGTTATGCCCACTTCACAAGTGCAAAGTCCATCCTATTGGGCAGTTTGGAGTTTTTGGGATAAACCCTCAGTGCGGCGTCATAGGAGCCGGTGTGCTCCATAGTAGCATCCACGGCATAAACAACCTTGGAGTCCTCGACGCTGACAACCTCCAGCTGAATCTTATCGGCAATCTTCACATCCTGACCGCTCTCAATCTGGCTTGCCAGGAGCAGCTCCACGCCGATATCCTCGGGCCTCAGACCTGCAATGTCGAGCGTAGCCTCAAAGCGATACTTGCCGCCCACAAACATTGTCTGCTTGCCCATATCGGCCTGGCGGGTGGAAAGAACCTTCACTTTATCCCAGGCGGCGCTCACTTTGCGCTTCCAGGCAGCAATCTCTCGGGCCATCAGGTAGTCGCCCTTGATAATCTCGCGGTGACGAATGTAGAGGGGGTTGTAGAAACGCTCCTCATAGTCGGTGAGCATACGGTTGGTGGTGAAGTTCGAGGCGATGTCGGCAATACAGCTCTTCATACTCTTAATCCAACCACGGGGCATACCCTCCTCGTCACGGTCGTAGTAGAGGGGAACAATCTCCTCCTCGATGGTGCGGTAAATCATCTCGGCGTCGAGCTCGTTCTGGTGGTTCTGGTCGGTGTAGGTGCGCTCCATAGGCAGCATCCAACCTGCGCCCTCCTTGTAGCCCTCAACCCACCAGCCGTCGAGCACGCTGAACTGCATAACGCCGTTCATCACAGCCTTCTCGCCGCTGGTACCCGAAGCCTCCAGAGGACGGGTAGGAGTATTGAGCCAGATATCAACGCCCTGAACCATCTTCCTGGAGATGTCCATATCGTAGTTGGGCAGGAAGAGAATCTTACCTGCAAACTCGGGCATCTGCGACACTGCCACGATGCGTTTGATAAGGTCCTGACCGGGGATATCCTGGGGGTGGGCCTTACCTGCAAAGACAAACTGTACGGGGCGCTCGGGGTTGTTCACAAGTGCCGACAACCTCTCAAGGTTGGTGAAGAGCAGGTGGGCACGTTTGTAGGTCGCAAACCTACGAGCGAAACCAATAGTCAGCACATCGGGTTTGAAGTTCTCCTTCACAGCCACCATCTGGCGGGGCGACAGCACGGGCGATTTGGACTTGTCGTTCATAATCTTGCCCACGGTCTTATAGAGTCGCTGTTTGAGGGTCAGACGAGCCTCCCACAGCTCCTTGTCAGGAATATCGTTAGCCTTCTGCCAAGCGGGAATGTCATACTGCTCTTTGCTGAAGCCCTCTGCAAAGTATTTTGCGTAGAGCTTGCGCAGAACCGACGAGGTCCAGGTGGGGAAGTGAACACCATTGGTCACATAGCCGATGTGGAGCTCATCCTTGAAGTAGCCGGGCCACATACCGCCCAGCACATCTTTGCTCACCTCACCGTGCAGCCAGCTCACACCATTCACCTCCTGCGAGAGGTTGCAAGCCAGGAAACTCATAGAGAACTTCTCGGTGGGGTCGTTGGGCCTGGTCTTACCGAGGTTGATGAACTGCTCCCAGTTGATGCCGAGCCTCTCGGGATAGTGGCTCATATACTGACGAATCATCTGCTCGGGGAAGGCGTCGTGACCTGCGGGCACGGGGGTGTGGGTGGTATAGAGCGACGAGGAGCGAACAACCTCCAGAGCCTCGCTGAACGAGAGGTTCTTACCCTTCACATAGTTGTGGATACGCTCCAGACCGATGAAGGCTGCGTGGCCCTCGTTGCAGTGGTAGATGTCGGACTTGATACCCAGGGCATTCAGAGCACGGATACCGCCGACACCGAGGAGAAGCTCCTGCTTCAGACGGTTCTCCCAATCGCCACCATAGAGGTGGTGGGTGATGCTCCTATCCTCCTCGAGGTTGAGCTCGTGGTCGGTGTCCAAGAGGTAGAGGTCGGTGCGGCCCACGTCGCATTTCCAGATGCGGGCGGTGACGGTACGACCGGGGAGTGCCACCTGTACGGAGCACCAGTTGCCCATCTCATCTCGTGCGGGCGAGATGGGGAGTTTATAGAAGTTCTGGGCCTCATAGGCAGCCTCCTGGGCACCCTGGGCCGAGAGTTTCTGGGTGAAGTAGCCGTAGCGATAGAGCAGACCCACAGCCACCATAGGTACGTTCTTGTCCGAAGCCTCCTTGATGTAGTCACCTGCGAGGATACCCAGACCACCCGAGTAAATCTTCAGCGACGAGTGCAGACCATACTCCATCGAGAAATAGGCAATCCTGGGGCCTTTGGCCTCGGCCTTCTTGTTCATATAGCCGCAGAACTGTGCATACACCTCATCGAGTTTGGCGAGGAATGCCTCATTCTGCTCCAGCTCCTTAATCTTTGCATAGGGCAACTTATCGAGGAAGGCGATGGGGTTCTTGGAGGTTGCTGTCCACAACTCGCTGTCAATCGACTCGAAGAGCTCGTGTGCGCCGAGGGTCCAACTCCACCAGAGGTTCTTGGAGAGAATCTCCAGTGCACGAAGCCTCTCGGGCAGACTCTTCTCCACCATCAGGCGGCTCCACGAGGGACGGCTGCTCACCAGCTGCTGGCGCACAAAGTTCACCTGCTCATTGGCGGTACCGCCATCATAAACAGCCTTGTTGGTGCGGATGATAACCCTATCGAGAGCCACGCCATAGGCCTCGTTGTAGTTCTGAATAAAGTTCTCCCAGAGTGCAGTGCGGGAGATGTCGTATGCTGCCTTACGCACGCTATCCATCTCCTTCTTACCCATCGAAGCATAACGCTCAATGGTGTCGGCGATGTGCTCGATAACGGCTGCATCGTTGCTATCGTTGCGAGTGATAACGGTCACACCCTTGTGGCTGTCGCCCAGGTCATCTACCCACTTACCGAAACCTGCAAGCGAGGTGGTGATGGTGGGAATCGAGAAGGCTACACTCTCCAGGGGGGTGTAGCCCCAAGGCTCGTAGTAGGAGGCAAAGACGGTGAGGTCCATACCTGCCAGACACTCGTAGTAGTTCATCGAGAAGATACCGTCGGCACCCTGCAGATAGGTGGGCACAAAGAGGAGTTTCACCCTCGAAGTTGCACTATCAATGACACTACCCGATACGGCCTTCACGATGGGGTCGTTCTCGGGGTTGGTGAGGTGGTGGGTAACAAAGCGAATCTGCGAAGGGTCGATGGGGCTGTTGCCATCGGCCAGGTGTGCTACCAGGTCACGACGAGCACCCTCATTACCTGCGGGCACGGTCACCAATGCCAGCACCTCACGGCCCTCGGGAGCTCGCTCGGCAACCTTCTTGAGGGCCTCCACAAAGACATCCAGACCCTTATTTTTGAACTCATAGCGGCCCGAAGTACCGACAATGAGGGGCTCCTTGGCGAACTTGGTGCCGTAGCAAGCCTCGGCAACCTCAATCAGCGCCTTGCGAGCTACTGCACGACGCTCGGTAGCCTCCTTGCCCTTGAACACAAAGTTATCCTCAAAGCCGTCGGGAGTTACCACATCCACCTCTTTGCCGAGGAGATATTTACACTCCTTGGCGCTGATGCGGCTCACCGAGCAGAAAGCGTCGTGGTTGCGTGCGGCCACCTTCTCGAGCGAGTGTTTGGCCACCACATTGAACTGACGTGCGAAATCGTCGGCATTGAACGAGCCGAGGCCACCATAAAGGGGAAGACCATTACCTGCGATGCAACGACCCATAACGGTCGAGTGCGAGGTGAAGACGGTTGCCACATAGGGCGAGAAGGTGCGGAGGTAGAGGCCGCCGCTGGCGGTCATCCACTCGTGGAAGTGTGCCACGGTACGGTCCGACGAGGAGCAGAAATTATTTACGTAGCTCTCGATAACCTTACCTGCGGCAAAGCCGAAGAGCACAGGCTCAATGTAGTCCCACTGACCGCTAAGGCTATCCACCTGGTAGTTCTCCCAGAGGAATTTGAGAATATCATCCTTCTTGCTGATGAGCGACGAGAAGTCCACCAAAGCCACAATGGGGTTGCCCTCAATGTTCCAACGGCCCACCTTCACACGGTAGCCCTCGGCGTAGAGCATCTGCCTCCACTCACGGAGCATATTCTGGTCCTCAACGAATTCGGGGTTTGCACCCTCACGGTTGAAGTCGGGGCCGACGAGGATATATTTGTCGCCCAACTCACGTGTCATAGTTTTTGCTTTGGTCGACACAACGGTGTGGATACCGCCCACCTTGTTGCAGACCTCCCAGCTCACCTCAAATAAGAAATCCGGTTTCTGTACTGTTTCGTTTTTCATAACTTTTTTCCTGTTCCCTGCACTACCCCCTTGTTGCTCTCGCCTGGGGCCAACCTAACCATTCTTCACAGCCTCTTCGAGAGGGGTAATGCGGAAACCTAATTGATTGTTTTTCTGATGTTTTTTACTATTATGTTCTGTTATTTTTGTTCACTTTGTCGTACCCTGGGCAACAAGCACCCAAAATATCGCACAAATATAGTACAATTTTCCAAACTTACCAATAATTATATTAAGGGATTTTTAAATTTTTTTAATAATTGCAGAAAAGTGGTGACGAGCGGCTGAAAAACCCCGCCAAACGGAAGAGCGTTGGAAATTGAAAATGGAAATGAAAAATATCCTATTACTCCTATGCCCTGCCTTAGATAGGAGTTATAGGAGTTATGGGAGTTATGGGAGTTATGGGAATTTTCCCTATCGCCCTAATGGCACTAATGACCCTAATGGCCCTACAAAAAGTTGTGGGCTCGGCAACCGATTGCCGAGCCCGCAACTATAGACGTTAGACTAAAAAAACTCCGCAATGACGCTGTCCGACACCAGC
The DNA here is from genome assembly GCA_045633985.1 of Tidjanibacter sp. Lineage (GTDB taxonomy): Bacteria > Bacteroidota > Bacteroidia > Bacteroidales > Rikenellaceae > Tidjanibacter. Next base: position 45,385 of record JAZQZI010000002.1, read on the forward strand.
CAATGCTCCTTGGCGAAAGCCACATTATCGCCCTTTCGGAGCAGGATTTTATGCTCCAAAAATGGGGCTGCCGTAGCCTCAAATTGCACCCTCTTTTGGCGGCCGAACCGCTCCTCCAGAAGCGTCAAATCGACACCCTCTGCCGTGCGTAGCGACACCATTACCGCCTCTTCATATCTCTCTGCGGCAGAGAGTGTTTCACTTTCGGGTACAACACCTTCAAGGTAGCCTTTTATGGAGGGCACATTCCAACTTCGGATACTCTTTCCGTCGAACGAGTGAGCACCCGGCCCGATGCCCAAATAAGGGGTTCCACGCCAATAGGCAGAGTTATGCTTTGAGCGACGGCCGGGGAGTGCAAAATTGGATATTTCGTAGTGGTCATACCCCGCTTTTTGGAGCACCTGGCAGAGCACCTCATACTCCTTGTCGGAGAGCTCCTCGGGGGTTGTGCAAACCCCTTTTTTGCCAAAGGGTGTTCGCTCCTCAATGGTGAGGTGGTAGGCCGAGATATGTTCCACACCGAGGGCTGCAGCACTCTCCGCCACTCCTCTCCACTCCTCGAGGGTTGCCGTCGGAAGGCCATAAATGAGGTCTATGGAGATGTTGTCAAACCCTACCTTGCGAGCCATCCGCACAGCCTCCACAGCCTGACGGGCATTATGGCGACGATTCATAAACTCCAGGTCGGCATCACGAAAAGACTGGATGCCTATGCTCAAGCGATTAACGCCCACCTCTCGGAGCCCTCGGAGGTACTCCTCGGAGAGGTCGTCGGGGTTGGCCTCCACAGTCACCTCCTCCACCTCGGAGCAGTCGAACAGGCGGGCAGCAGTGGCCAGCAGCGACCCTATCTCCTCGGGGGTGCACACAGTGGGGGTGCCACCACCGAAGTAGATGGTTTTGAGCGTTGTACCCTCCAACATCGGAGCCCTCTCAGCCATCTCCTCGGCCATACGACGGAGCACCGCATCCTTATGGGTGAGCGACACGGTTTTGAAGAAGTCGCAGTAGCCGCAGAGCTTCTTGCAGAAGGGGATGTGTATGTAGAGCGAAGAATTCATCACCCCAAAGGTACGGGAAAGAATTTCAAAATTCAAAATTCAAAATTCAAAATTCAAAATTGCGAGTAAGCGAGGGCAGAACAAACTTGTTTGTTATGCCGAGCGGGAGCAATTAAAAGCCCTCGAAGAGGGGTTAAAATTCAAAATTGCGAGTAAGCGAGGGCAGAACAAACTTGTTTGTTAT
>JAZQZI010000003.1:0-58252 GCA_045633985.1 Tidjanibacter sp.
CATAGTAAATACTTTTTTCCATTATTTGTCGATTTTTTCAATCCACGGCATATTATTGGGGTCGGGAACAATCTCCCTCAACTCCCAAATGCGCCCCAAATCTCGCAGATACTTGTTCGAGAATAGAATATCATAGGGTACTGAAAAAGGAGAAGCAAAAATGCTTCTCCTTTTTTTCGTTCACTCTTTTTTTGTAACTTTACACCAAATTACCACGCGCGAAGCAAAACTAAAACTAAATACCTTACACACAATGTTTGCAAAACAGACTTACATCGCTCGACGCAACGAACTGCGCCGTCGTATGCCCAAGGGGGGTATTGTGGTCCTCCCGGGCAACAGCGAGGCCCCTCGCAACTATTTCGACAACGCCTATGCCTTCCGTCAGGACAGCACATTCCTCTACTTCATCGGCCTTCAGAATGCCGACTTGGTGGGTGTCATCGACCTCGACAACGAGGAGGATTGGCTCTTTGGCAACGACTACACTGTGGACGACATCATCTGGATGGGTCCCCAGCCCTCGGTGAGCGAGTTGGGTGCCTCGGTGGGTGTTGGTCACACCGCCCCCTTTGCTGCCGCTCGTGACCACATCCAGGCTGCCATTCGTGGCGGTCGCAAGGTGCACTACCTGGTACCCTACCGTGGCGAGGGCGTGCTGCTTATGAGCCAGCTGACAGGCATCAAGACCACCGAGCACTATGCCCACTGCTCTGCCGACCTCATTATCAACGTGGCGGCTATGCGTGAGGAGAAGAGTGCCGAGGAGTTTGAGGAGCTCCAGAGGGCTTTCCAGATTGGCTACGATATGCACACCACGGCTATGCGCCTCACCCGTGAGGGTGTGTCGGAGCGAGTGATTGCGGGTGCAATGGAGGGTGTCACCCACCAATATGGCGAGGGTGTGTCGTTCCACTCCATCGTGTCGCAGCACGGCGAGACTCTCCACAACCACTCCCACGACGGCATCTGCACCAATGGCCGACTGTTGTTGGTGGATGCGGGTGGCGAGAGCGTCAACAACTACTGCTCGGACCACACCCGTACCTTCCCCGTGAGTGGCAAGTTCACCCCCGAACAGAGGGATATTTATAATATTGTGCTTTCGGCCCACGATGAGGTGCTGAAGGTTGCCCGACCCGGCCAATATATGAACCTCCACAATGTGGCTCTGAAGAGCCTGGCGGAGGGCCTTATTGGCGTAGGCCTTATGAAGGGCAATGCCGAGGAGGCTGTAGCGGCGGGAGCTGTGGGCCTCTTTATGCCCCACGGCTTGGGACACGGCCTGGGTATGGATGTCCACGACTGCGAGGCTATGGGCGAGAGGGGTATGAGGGACTTCTCGAAGATTGTTGCCCGTGCGGAGGAGGTTGACACCTGCATTATGCGTAGTCGCTGGCGCCTGCGCCCCGGCACTGTGCTGACCGACGAGCCCGGCATCTACTTCATTCCTGCGCTCATTGAGCAGTGGAAGGGTGAGGGCAAGTGCAAGGAGTTCATCAACTACGACAAGCTGGGCCGCTTCTATGAGTTTGGCGGCATTCGCCTGGAGGACGACCTGCTGATTACCGAGGATGGCAATATGATGCTTGGCGAGGGCAAACACATCCCCATCACTGTGGAGGAGGTGGAGGCCTTTATGGCCGAGAGGTAGGCGAAGCCTGTAACAACAACAAAGGGCCCCAAATTTGGGGCCCTTTGTTGTTTGGGTGTATATCCGCCACAAAAAAACTCTCCCTTTTGCGGGGAGAGTTTTTTGTGCCTATGCTGTGAGGCTACTACTCTTGTTAGTTCACCTTGCGGATGCAACGCACACGGTTGGACTTTGTACGGATAAACACCAAGCCCGTCCAACTCGATGAGTTGTACGGGCTTGGTGTTTAATACTATATAGCGCCGACTATTCTATTTCTACTTCATAGAAGTACCAAGTACGATTACCACTATCGCCGCTTTGCATCTGTACTGTCGTGTCGTTAGTCTGTTTGAGGTAATATGTTGTTTGCGAAAACCATCCTGTAGTAACACTTATTATATAACCTTGGCCACTTGCAGTAATTGTATAATTCGTAGCACTGTTGCTACACGAGACATTACCATTAGTTCCGTTGAAATACAGACCCTTGGCAACACTCTTAATAACTTTGTTACCTTTGACAACCACAAGGTTATTAATTCCTACAGCAGAATTGCTTGCTGCCACATTAGTGCCCGAAGTTGTCAGAGATGTAGATTGGTAGTTTGCATTCCGCATCACATACAGAGTGTTACCACTATTATCGAGCGAAGTTGCGGGTGTTGGGCTGACTTTATAGACAAGAACGGCCTGTTCCTGTTCGTCGTCGCTATAATCCTTGCGGACACAACGAACACGGTTACTCTTGGTACGATGATGATAACCCTCCTGTACCATATCATCCAAGTGTCCCAAATGGACGTGATATCTCGTACCTGTAGAGCTACCGCCTAGTTTTTCACCAAACTCCTCACCTTTATATTGCGTACCATTCACCACACCGCCGAAGCCATCTTGACCAAAAGTTTCATCAGGAGTACCGCTCTTCCAACGATACATCATATAGTAATATCCAGCATTTATTTCGCCATCACCGGTAAAATCCAATATTTTTCCGGTACTTGGGTCAACTACATTAGTTGCTTGATTTAGACCACTTAATGCATACTCAAACACACCACCGCCCTTAGCGTTGACCTTTGTGGCGCGTGCATAGTTTGGATTGTCATCGTACACAACGAACGGGAATGTATTGCTCGAATCCTCATAATAGTACACATTTCTAATGTATGCCGGCTGTGAGGTCCAATAGAAGTTATTCTGGAAGACACCATTAAAAAGTCCGTATCCATAATCAAGAATATCTTCAATCTCGTCTGTTGCAGGAAGATACCACTCCACCTTTGCAATGGAGCCATCAGTATTTCTCTTATTTCGGTTATAACAATACTCCACAGCACCACTTGGCTGCTCTGCCATAGTAAGATTCTTTACACCGTTATTACTCTTTGCGACGATATCTTCCGTAAAATGCCTTCCTGCGGAACGGTGCACCATAGTAGCACCGGCAACAGTTGCTAAAGTACCATCGTGCTTTGCGATGTAGAAATCATAAGTAGGAAGAGTATTATTATTTACATAGTCTGTCCAAGAACTGTTATTCGTATTATTGGTGAACGATCTATGCTCATTCGAAAGTTGCACATCATACAAGCCCCAAGCCATACCCTCTTCGAAGGTGGGGCTATAGCTGAAGGTGTCCTCACTATCGAAGTCGTAGAGGTACTCCTCCTCGTGCTCGATGTGGTAGGTTCGGCCCTCATAGGTAACCTCATAGAGTTTATGCTGGCAAAGGATATAGGTGACGGGCTGCCAATAGGAGTCGGCGGTGAAGGTGTTTCCACTCACAGTACCATAGGTCACAACAACCTTCGCAAAGCGCTTAGCCTCAATATCTGTGCTGGCCTCCGTACACTCATCCACGTAGATCCACACGCACTGCTCGTCGGAGTTGTCGGGCTGTTTGGGCATAGGCACAATGACTGTCTGGCCGCCCGAAGTGGAGAGACCATTCTCAAAGCTACCTCCGCCGCTCAAACTATTGATGAGGTCGGTGGTGAAATACTTACGTTTACCATTGGAGGGATACCTAGGATCACCAGGATCAGTGGCCCTGTAGATATAGGTGCCGGACTCTGTGGACTCGTTGTACACGCCGTCGCCATAGCTACGCTCCAGGCCCACCCACTTTTGTGCGTCGGGGAGGGTGGTGTCCTGGCGGTTGTCATCGAGGTAGCTCACACTAACCCTCACAGCAGCATTATCAGGAATAGCAGGGTCGCCACCGTAGTCATCGTCCAAACGGATACGCAAGGGACGAACCTCAAAGTGGGCATCGAGCAAGCACTCCCTACGCAAACCAACAATAAAGGGGAGTTTGCGCTTAATATCCACACGGTGGTCCATAGATACCGCCTGGTCCTCCTCCGAGTGGTCGTTACTGTTCTGGATACCGCCAATGGTGATATAGTTTGAGTAGAGAGTATTGCGATCAACCTCGAAGTTGCTATAGTTGTCCCTACCCAGATAAATGTCATAGTAAACCTCCCACGAGTGGTGCTGGTGGTCTCGGTAAGTACCGTGGATAGTGATATAGGCAGCCTTCTGGCCATCGCCCAGCAAATCGGGTTTATACCTCTGGCGCTTCTCCTCGTCCTCCTTACGGATGCCTGGGTCGGAAGCACTCGGCGTACCACCGGGAGCGTTCCTAAAGGGATAAGCATAAGCGGTAGAGGCTGTAAGGGGAGTTACGCACATCTCGGGAATGTAGAACTCAAACTCCACCTTGCCACCCTGCGTGCCATCTGCCTCGCCACTAATCTCCACAGTGGGCTCGAACGAAGCAACAGAAGCAATCTCGTCGGCCGCATAGGTGTTAGACGCCTTGTCGAAGGTGACAGCACTGGAGATATTGTGGATGGTGTACTCGTGCATCTGAAAGGTAGGGCTTTCCATACCGGGAACAACTTGGTCGGGGTTGAGGCTAATCTCAAACCTGAACTTCGCATACAGAACATCTAGGGGCACCTCCAACAAGTCCCTCGCAACTCCATCAATTGTGGGCACCCTCATAGTGGTACCATCCATCACCACCAAGTCCAGCTTGTGGCCATCGCCACCCGCAGAACAGTCACCCAACGAACCAATCATTGGAAATCCATCGGAAGGAATACCTACACCCACAGCCTTGTTGTAATCTGCCGCCTTGGGAGCATAGGCATAGGCCTTCATCTCTTCCAAAGTCATACCCTTCGCAGCGGCCCAAGTGGCAGGCATATTGTGGATGTTGGCAAACACATACATAGCATAGAGGGCATCGTCCTCATATACTACCTCGGTGTCGGCTGTACCATTGCCATCGTCATCGTGCATAGCACCCTCCCTCTCAAGAATGAAGGTGATATTGCTAGTTGCCTGGAACTCGTAGTGCACAAGAGGACCCACCGTGTAGGTGCCACCAGCGCCCTCCTCCATCTTGAACACAGCAAACGCCATACAGGTGGTCCTGGTCTCGCCCAACTCGGGCTTCTTGGCGTTGTCCGCACGGCTGCTCACCTCACAACCATCGTAGCGGGTGATATGGCCCAACACGGAAACAGCACTCGAAGAGGGCCCCGTGTTCTCCTTCCACGACAACTCGTCGAGGTCTATCATCGTACAACCCACAGTGGCCAACATCACCACAAAGGCTGCTATATATTTCGCTATTCTCATAACTCTTTAGTGAAATTCGTGATAAATAGGCACATCCACCCACTTCTCGGCAGTAAGCACGGTGATAGACACCGCAGCCGACGTAAAGGTCAAGCGCACATTATAGCGATAGCTCTCCTCCAAGTGGCGGTTGAACTTAATCTGGTTATTGATGCTAAACTTACCGTCTGCATCTTTAAGATTGCCATCCTCATCATACTCCTCCATAATCTGGGTGTCGAGAGTGCCGTCGCCATCCGCATCATACCACTTCTCGAAAGTACCTGTAACAGTGGCCTTAATGTCGGTCTTCTCCAGGGTTTCATCGGTCGTCGAATCCATCTCCTGGGGGATGAAGAACATCGTTTTCTCCCTGTCGGCAGAGATGTTGCGATGATCCTTATCCACATTGTTGGGCTCTACATCATAATCTGCCTCCGAATCGGCAAGAATGGTGTAGGTCACTGCAGCTACCGCACTATTCTCGGGCTTATACTCGGGCCTGCGGACAGTGGGGGTAACCTTAATACCCACCTTGTCGAGGTAGATGTCTGCCGAAGTATAGAGTAGGTTATCAAACTTAACGTCAAGCGACGTAATCCTGATGGTCACGTGTTTCTCGAGGGTGATGGGGTCGCTGTCGTGATCGAACTCATAGTGGTTGAGAGCCACAACATCCACAGCCGCCAAGCGGTGCTCCATATCGAAACTCACATAGCTACCATTCTCGGAATAGGTGGGGTCAATGTGGGCTCCTGTCATAAGATCCACCATCTTCGTGGCATCATTGAGCCTGGTGTAGGTCACATAGGGCACACCCTCGGAGCTCACCGTCACAGGATAGGCAATAGAGCCCAAACTTGTACCCACCGATGCCTCGGGATAGACAGCAAAGAAGGAGTAGCGACCGGCACCCTCATCCCAAGTCTTGAGATTGCCGCCATCCTCTACATACGAGAAGTAGCTACCAGCCTTCACCACCTTCTCGGGCACTTCGTCAAACACATTGGGCTTTGCAATGGTCTTCCAAGCATTCCAACGAGTACCGGTGATATAGGTGTAGCCGTAGATGCTAAACTGTGTGAAATCTTCGTGGTCGGCACTATTAAGGGCAACGCCTCGGCTCTCCTCGATACCAACATCGAAGAGAATATACTTGGCATTGGGGTCCAAGCCGGGATTGGGGGCGGGGGTGTCCACGCTGTTCTCACAACCCACCAGGGCCGCCAGAACAAACACCACTGCCAATATGTTGCTAAATCGTTTCATCTTGTCTGTTACTTAATAATAATGGTTGCACCCGAGCCATCCTCACCCCAACTGGGAACATCCACATCCAAAGTCCTGATGTAGATAATGTTGGTCTCGGTAAGAACAATGGTATAGGCATAGCTACGACCCATAACCCATTCACCTGCGGGGAAGGTAAGACTACCGCCCTTTTCCTGCCAACTTGCATCCAAAGTGGGATCTGCAGTTGAGTGGCAATAGAGATACTCGATGCTGAGGGAGATATTATTCAGATTGCTCTGGGGTACAAGGAGTTTGCTGTCAAACACCGGTTCGATGATATCCAAGCCATCCGTCTCCAGCAGTTTACCTTCGCCATAATCCCTGGTGAAGTTCATCTTACCTGTCGAGGGGATCCAGAGGGTTGCACCTGTCGAAGCCACACCAAACGTACCATTACGAGTGATGTTGGTCATCTTCGCCGAAACAATCTTGAAGTGGTCATTCTTATTCGTTTCGTGGGGAGTAACATTGATGGTCACCTTAGATAGGGCGTGCTGGAAGTTCATATCCACAGCGGTGGGATAGTTGTAGGGGTTGTCCACGCCGTCGTTGGTGTAATCAACACCGGGGGTCTTTGTAGGCATCACCGTTGTGGCAAAGAGCAAATCGTTGTCGGCTGTCTCGGGAGTCACAAAATCTATCATCACACGGTCGTAAACCACACCGCCCTGGGTAATCTGGTCGGTGGTTATCTTGCCATCGGTGAAGGTGCCTGCGCCAAAGGGGTAGATACCCACAAAGCGGAAGACCCTCTCGGGCACCCAGTAGCGAGTGTTCACATAGTCCCAACCACCGGTAACCCTGGTCACCTTCTCGGCATCAAGCAGGGGGATGAAGTTGTTCTCACCATCTTCGCCCTCGCTGCCGGTGTTAATCCACGCCCACACGCCGAAGATGTCGATGTCGTCGGCATTCTCTACGGCGGCCCTGGTCTGCACATCACCAAATTGGATGGGGCACTCCTCGGGGGTAGGGTTGATGGGCTCGTCCTGGTGGCACGAGGCAAACAGGGCGGCTATCAGCAGTATATGTAGTAACTTTTTCATACTTTTTGTGTTGGGGAGCGGGCCCCGAGTTGTTGTGATGTTATGATGTGGGGCGGCGGGTGCTCCCACCTTGCGACCATAGGGGGGTTCAGTCCCCTATGGCCAAATCTTTAGGCTCTATTAGAGCTCAACCTCTGGTGTACCATTCCAAGCGGGAGCGGTGGAGATGGTGAACTGGATGGGATTGCCGGGGGCGGGCAGAACCACACCAACCCTGTAAACCTTGTTTTTCAAGAAGGTGTGGGTGAGCGACTTGGTTGCGGTAGTCTCGCTAATCTTGGTGCCCTTGAAGAGGATGTCGTAGGAGATTACTACATCCAGGGTCTGTGCTGCGGGGATGATCAGCTGATCCTCGGTTGCGTCGGCTTCGCTGCCATTGGCAAGCACACCGGTGGTACCAAACGAAAGGCCGTCGAAGTCGCCGGTACCCTCCCATTTCTCAGGGGTCGAGCCCTGGGGGATGGTGTAGGTACCATCCTTGAGGGCGTTGTTCACGGTGATACCGGTCACCTGGTAGCTGTAGTCGGCGCTACCGGAGCTGTTAGTAATGTGGAAATAGACCTTCGAGAGGAGGTGGTTCATAGTGAACTCCACAACGCCACTGCCATTCACGCTACCCGAGGGGGTTGCGCTTGCGTTGGTTGTTGCATTGGCCTCTGCATAGAGGAGGTCGCCGCCACCATTGGCCACGGTGTAACCGAGGGTGAGGGGCATACCGTATGTGTCGGCAGTTTTAACGGTACCATCCACAACTGCTGCAAACTTGTAGCTTGCGTTGGGCACCCAATACTGGGTCTGGCTACAGTTCCACGTTGCGGCGCCTACAGTACCGCTCACGGTTGCGGCGTTGTAGAGGTTTACGGTTGAGGAATTACCGGTAACGGTGCCATAGAGGGTGAACTGCTGGAGGGCTTTGCTACCGCTGTAATCGTCACCGAGGGCACGGGTGGAGTTCTCAATGAAGGCGCTGCCGAAGGCGATTTCGGTGCGGCTGTAGTCGAGAACATCTTCGTTGCTGCACGAGGCGAGTGCGGCAACGGCTGCGAGGGTCAAAAGAATCTTTTTCATAGTAATTTTAATGTTTATAATTTTGCATTTGGGGCCACAAGGGGGTTCAGTCCCTTGTGGCCAAAGTGTAGTATCGTGTTTATCAGACGATTACGAAACGGTTACACCGGTGGTGCCACCCCAAGCGGGATTGTTGGTTACGGTGAACTCTATCTGCTCGCCAACCGAAAGACCGATTTTGAAATTGTAAGCAGAGCCTGCTACCAAATCCTGGTCAACCTCGATAGACACGGGATAGGTATCAATAACAGTGCTGTTTTTCGAAAGGGTTACACTGAACGATACGGTGTACTTCGCAGTGGTGGGGATGAGAAGCAACTCGGTGGCATTGGTTTTGCCATCAGTATCGGCACTGGTCACGTCTTCAACATCGCCGAAATCGGTAACGCTGCTTGCTGCGTCTGCGTCAGTACCGGTCCAAGCACCGGTTACCGTCTCATACAGACTATCGCTATTCCCATCGGTGTAGGTAACGGTGTAGGTACCTTCTTTGTGGAGGCCCTTAATCTGGATGTCGCTAACGGTGTAAGCATAACCATCCTCAGTGTTGGAGGTTACGGTGAAGTATGCCTTTGCCAGAAGGTGGTTGAAGGTGAAATCAACTGGAAGGTTGCCACTCTGTGCGCCGGTACGAGTGCTGGTGGCAAAGAGAAGATCTTTGTTGCCATTGTCGTCTGCGGTGTAGGTGATGGTTTTGGGCAGACCATTCTCGAGGGTTGCTACAGTACCCTCATTGGAAACAGCTGCAAAGTTGTATTTGCCGCCATTGATCCAATACTGCTTGTTGGAGCAGCTCCAAACAGAACCACCTACCGCACCGGTAACTGCGTCACCTGCGAAGATGGGCACTACATTTGCCGAGCTACCTTTAACAGAACCATACACTTTGAAGGCGGTAAAGGCGGTCGAACCACTGTAGGACAAGTCGGTTGCACGGGTGGCGTTCTCAACGAAGGGACCACCAAAGTCAATAGCCTCCTGGTTTACCTCAAGGAGGTCGTTGTTCGAGCAGCTAACCATAGCTGCGGCTGCAAGAGCCAAAACGAAAATCTTTTTCATAGCTTTATTCTATTTTTATTGTTTATTAGTTCACAGCTTTGTCGCCACCGGTAGCCCAACCTTTAACCTCGGTTACGGTGAACTGGATAGGCTCGCCAGGGTTGCCAAGACTTACAACAAAGTTGTAGGCGGTACCCTTCTCGAGCTTAATGCTGGGGGTGGTGATGTTCTCATTCTTGGTCTCGATAAGCACACCATCCTTGTAGAGTTTGGTGGTGAAGCTAACAGTCCAAGCCTTCTCTGCGGGAACAACCAGACGCTCATAGTTCGACTCGGCCGAGCCATCATAAGCAATCAGAGTGGCAGCAGCATCGGCAGTAACAGCGGTGGTTGCATTACCAAAGCCCTGCGAATAGAGGGTCGAAGAGGTGGTATCCCAGCCACTTGCAATGGTATAAGTTGCATTCTTTGCTGCGTTGGTGATGGCGATGTCGCTTACCTCGTAGCCATAGCCATTGTTGGTGAGGATGGTGTTTTTGAAGGTGAATTTCACCTTCGAGAGGAGGTGGTTGAAGGTGAAATCAACGGTCTGGGGACCGCTGGTGTACACCACATCCAACATCTCGGCAAGGAGGATATCCTTCTGCGCCGAAGCATCCTTCAGACTCACGCCGGTGAGCATGTTGTTACCATCCACAGTAGCTTCGGTTACATCAGTCACATTACCCTCGGCAATAGCTCGGAAATTGTAGGTGTTGCCCGCAATCCAATACTGGGTGTTGTTGATGTTATAACTCCAATCTAGGCCCTGACCGAGCGAGCTACCACGCACCACCCTCTCGCCGTTGAAGATGTTGGCGGTGCCGGAGGTGTTACCAATGGTGCCATACACTTGGAACTCATTGAGAGTAGCGGTTTTGTAGGAGCCGTCGATTGCTGCACGAGTGGCGTTATCCACAAAGCTGTCGAAGGTGATAGACTCCTGGTTGAGGTCAATCAACTCGTCGTTGGCACAACCTGCCAACATTGCAGCTACTGCAAGAGTAAGCAATACTTTTTTCATAATACGGTTTGTTTTTGTTATTTGTTTATTGTTTTGTTTTCGGTTTTGCGCCCCTCGGTTTTGCGCCCCTCGGGGCTTTGTGAGTAGAGGGGGGTTCAATCCCCTCTACCCTAAAATTTGTAGATTAGTTGAACGAAACCTGTGCAAGGTTAACATCTACACCCCAATCAAGAACGTTAGCTGCGGTAACATCTGCACCATTGTAGGTACAGTCGATAATCCTGATGGTCTTACCTGCTGCCAAGTGGCCGAGATCGATGGTAACATCGGTGAAGTCGCAGTTGAACAAAACGGTGTCACCGTAGGGACGGAAGTTGCCATAGGTGCCCTTGGTGAACTTCACGTTGGTGAAATTAGCGGTGGTTGCCGAGTTGTACGAAGTCCAACCCTCGAGGGTCGAATTCTGAACATTCAAAGTAACAACCTCGGTGGTGCGAACGTGAACGGGATAGGTTACGTTTACAACGGTAACATTGTCGAGGTTGTAGGTACCTGCGCTGGCAATAACGATACCACGGATACCGTAGGTTTTGCTACCATTGTCATAAGTAGCGTTCTGGCCGTCGATAGTAACGTTGGCAACAGTTGCGCCACCATTGAGCTCGAGGTAGGTGAGGTTGCCTGCTTTCAGGAAGTCATCACCATTGTTCTGAACCTCGGTGGGGTCAGCGCTCAGGGTGTGACCTGCGCCGTCGAGAGTACCGCCATTGCTAACCTCGATGGTCGAAGTAGCCTCGCCGTCAGCTACGAGAGTGAGGGTGCCACCATTAACAACAACATCGTCGAGTACAGTAACCGATGCGGGAGCATTTACCCAATCCTCAACCTTCTCAACCTCGAAGGTGATGGGGAACAGGCCAAGGTTCTGTGCATACAGAGTAGCCTTAAAGTTGTAAGCTTTGCCCATCTCGAGAGCAACACCGGTAACGGTAGTGGTCTCATTGAAGGTCTCAGCCAATACGCCACCCATATAGAGCTCTACAGTGAAAGCAACGTTGTAAACATAAGTTGCGCTTGCAGGGATGGTAAGGCGCTCTTTTGCGCACTCGTCAGCAACACCCCTACCCAAGCGAGCTACATCACCAAATGCATAGGTATCATCGCCGTTGAGTACCCAACCTTTGCTGTAGTCAGCAACTGCGAGGTCGATGGTACCAGCTGCGGGAGCAGTCATAGTGATATTCTTTACAACCAACTCTGCGTTGTCGTTAGTAAAGCCATTCTCAAAGGTGAATTTAACCTTCGAAAGGAGGTGCTGGAACTGGAGTTTCACAGCTTCGGGCTGAACGTTGATGTCAGCAGCGGTGGTAACGCTCTTCTTAGCATAAACGAGGTCCTCGCTACCGTCAACGTTGGTGAACTCAACTTTACCAAGACCAAGTTTCGAAGCGACAACGTCAGTGGAAGGAGTTACAGTTGCGTTTGCACTGTCCATAGGAGCCAAAGCTGCAAAGTAGTAGGTGTGGTTGGGCAGCCAGTACTGGGTGTTTACGTAGGTCCAGTCTACACCAGATTTGGTTACATTCTCACCCTCGAATACAGTACCATCGACGCTGTCCATAAATGCCCATACATCGAAAGCATCGATGCTGGCAGTAGTGGTGCTGGGATCAGCAGCAGCGCGAGTTGCGTTGTCGATGAAAGCGTTGTCGAATGCAATAGCATCGCCACCCTTTACACTAACAACGTCCTCATTTACACAAGATACCATAGCCATGGCAGCAAGTGCTACAACAAATAACTTTTTCATAATGATTTTGTTGATTAGTTAATAATTAATTGTTTAGTTTAGTTTAGTTTGATTTTATATTGTGTTTCGTTTCCTTTTGTTTTCTCTATCCTCTCTTTTCGGCTCTTTTAGGTGTTTGTTCTTATACATTATAGGTATCTCTCACTACAAAGGCAGGTCAATGTCCTCATAGGGGCCCCAATCGTTCACATCCACATCGAATGCACCCGAACCCTGGGTACCCTCCTCCTCCTTAACCACAATGCCGCTAACAACAATAACACCACCGTGGGGCTGAGCCTGTACCTGGTCGGTAACGTCGAACTCCTTGATAACCATACTACCATTACGCATCAGCAGCTCCAGGTTCAAAGCGTGCTTAACACCCTCGCCTCGGGTAGGATAGCCGGGGTGGGGATAACCGGGAATACCAAACGAGTTGATGAGAGCCCTCACACCATAGTCCGTAACCTCGCAGTCGTACAAAATCGTCGCAGCCTCCTCCGAAGTGTTACCATTGTACATAAGCACCGAACGAGCCATACCCGACAACGCACCCCTCGCAATCGCTACATACTCCAAACCGGACTCAAACTCGTAGCGCACCTTATAAGTATATACCAAAGGCTGCAATGTCACCTCCAAATCAATAGGCACCTCCTGCTTCTCAACGTACAAGTCCTCAAAATAGTTGGCATACAGCATATCGGGAGGCGTCATCGTCTCCTCATTGTCGTTGGCATACTCGTTGCCTACATAGGTTGCACGGGTACGGGTACGGGTTGTTGCACGGGTAGAAGCCACCTTATCGGTGTTCGAGAACAAGATATACTCGGTGTCGTTGTTATAGATAAGCACGTCATTGTAGCCCTCAAAGAGAGTAACAATACCTCCATCAGCACCAATATTGTGCTTGTCCGAAAGACCCTGCTCGCTGTGGTTCACAATACGCAAGCCCGAAGGTTTCTTGGGACGCAGCGACTCATAGTCCATATAGTTTGCGGGCCAATTACTCTCCCAATCAATACTGCCAAAGTTCTCCTCCCAATCGTAGCGATAGTCAGCAATGACGTTGATATGGTGCTTGTGGGCGTGCTCACTGTGGATGTGGCACAAATCCTTGTGCTGGCACGATGACAACACAAACAACAGGGCAAGGGACAGTATGTTAATCAACCTCCTCATCTGTCGCCTCCTTTCACCTTATTATAGTTGTCGCAGCCAAAGAGCCACACCAAAGATACCTCCAACTTGGTGGGACCAATATACCTACGGTTCTTGGTAGTCTGCCATACATAGCAATCGTCGATGGGAAGATACTCATAGAACTGACCGGTGTTATAACCAACACCCATCGTCACATCCAAGTTCAGGCGATATGCCAAAGGCCAAGTGTGACCATACTCCACACCACCACCATAGTTCCAGAAATTCGACTGGATACCCTTCTTGCCAAGCGCAAAGTCGTAGGTGAGAATCTGGCCATACAAACCAATGTGGTGACCGGTCAAAGGCTTCTCCTTGGCCGCCTTACCAAACCAATAGCGCACATTGAGGTCGCCACCATAGGTGCGCCAACACCAGTGAATCTTGTTGATGTTCCACCAAGCATAATGCCAGTTGGCACCAACACTGAAGTTGCCACCCAGGTAAACATCCACACCAAAGTTGGGGACAAGGGCCAAATCGTAGAGAGTGTTGGTCCTAACGTTCAGATACACAGGAAGACCACAGTCGCTGGCCGCCTGTTTAATCTGGATATATTTCTCGCCGGCAAAGCTCTCAACCTTCACAACGCCCGAACGAGCATTGGTACTCCTATTGCGGTCGATACTATACGAAATGTTCTCCTCGGTGGAGGTGAGGTTCTTAATCCACCTCTCCTCGCTGCTCACGATGGGGGTAATCTTCTCGGGGCTGTTAGTTGTAAAGGCCAGAGTGTCGGCACCACCTCTGGAGCTATAGCTCCTCTCCGAGGCGATGTCGAGCCTGGGTCTTGCAGCCTCCTGGGCCACAACGATGGTGTGTACCTGGTTGAAGCAGCTCACCAGCAGCGTGTCGCTACGGGGCGCAGCAACCTCATTGGGCGCAACCTCATAGGTGATACCCTCGGGACCAATGGTGATATTCCTCACCCAATCCGAGCCATTCTCCACCGAAGGTGTAACCTCCTGGGTGGTGTTGGTGGTGTAGATTACGGTGCCCTGGCCACCCTCCGAGGTGAAATTCTGGCCATCACCGAAGGTAATCACGCACACGGGCTCGGCACCCTCCTGCTCGATAGTCACGTCATATACCTGACCGTAGCACTCGAGGTACATCTTGGTCGAGCGAGGCTCCGCCATCTCGTTGGGCTTAACCGCAAACTTCACCGAACTGCCGTCGGCAACAATGCCCTCCACCCAATCGGCGGTGCAGGTAGCCCTGGGGACAACCTTATCGTCCACATTCTTCTTGAAGGTCACAACGCCGTCGCCACCCTCCGAGGTGAAGCGAATGGGGCTCTCCGAGGTGATGGTCATCTCCGAAGCGTACCAAATCTCGGTGTAGGCAGCCGCATAACGGAGCTTGGGATAGATATTCCTATAAATATAGCGATAGGGAACGCCCTTGCGCAACCTCTGAAGCTGCACCTCGCGCTCATTGACAACCTTGCCATTGCGTGTAGCCACCTCGGGAGTATTGTAAAGAATGTCGAGAACCTCCTCGCGGTAGGGGACCTTCTCGTCATCCTCAATAAGCATAATCATAGCCTCCCAATCGACACCCATCGAGCCTACAACATAGCCAATCTCCACGTTGAAGCGCTTGCTAATCCACTTGGCAATGGCACGAGCACGATTCTTAACCAGGCGGTCGTTGATGGCAATCGAGCCCTCGGGCGACACACTCGACGAGATGCGTACCTTACCCTTCTCCTCTGCGCCATCCACAACGTAGGGCTCCAGCAACTCGGCAAGTCGCTTGAGAGTCTCGCCGTTGTTCATATATTTCTGGTCAATCTCTGCCGAACCCTGGCGGAAATAGACCCTCACGCTCTCGCTCCTATCCAAAACAAGCTGGGGAGTAGTAATGGCGTCGCCACCCTGGGTAGCAGTCACACCCTTGGTTGCCGCAGCCTGCTGGTTAACAACCACATCGTAGCTCTTGCCCAAAGCCTCGACACGCACCACTGCACTGCGGGGCTCGGAGATGGAGTTGGGAGCCACGGTAAACGAAATACGGCTTGCGGAGGTCTTGATATTGGAAATCCACTCGGCATCGCACAAGGCGGTGGGAACAACCGACTCCTCGGTATTGGTAATGAACGACACAGCATTCCTACCACCAATAGCATCCACCTCCACGGGAACGGCGGTGGTGAAAATCAAACCCGCCTCGGCAGCCGCCTGCGACACCTCCACAGTGTAGAGCTCGTCGTAGTGGTTAAGCACAATATTTGCCTTGCGAGCCTTAGCCACAGTATTGGGTTCTACCTTAAAGGTCACCCGGTTACCATTGTGCTGGATATCGGAGATCCAGTTGGCATTGCAGCTCACCTTGGGCTGTGCCTTATCGTTCTCCTCCTGGGTATATACAACGGTACCCTCACCGCCGGCGGACTCAAACTGCTGCTGGGTGGGGGTAGTAATGGTAATCACGGGAGCATACCAAATCTCCGTGTAGGCTGCCGCATAACGCAACCTGGGATATATATTTTTGTATATGTACTGGTATGGAACGCCCTTCTGGAGTCTTTGGAGTTGCAGCTGTCGTTCATTGACAACCTTACCTCCACGAGTAGCCTTCTCGGGGGTGTTGCGCAGAATGTTGAGCACCTGCTCCTTTGCGGGAACCTTGTCGGAGGCCTCCACAAGCGCTGTGAGCTCTGTCCAATCAACGCCCATAGAATCGACAATATAGCCAACCTCAACGTTGAAATGCTTGCTCACCCAATCGGAGATAGATTTTGCCCTGGCCTTAATCAGGCGGTCATTGATAGAATTGGAGCCCTCGGGCGAGACGCTCGACGAAACACGCACACGGCCTTTGCCCTTGGTGCTATCCATATCGATAACGTAGGGCTGCAGACGCTCGGACAACCTCTGCATAGCTGCAGCATTGTCCATATAGCCACTTTCGAGAGCGGAGGAGCCTTGGCGGAAATAGACCCTCACAGACTCACAATCGGCTCCATCCTGTGCCCAAAGCACAAGGGGGAGCATCATTGCAAGAAGTATGTTCAGAAGCTTTTTCACTTATTCCACTCTCATTTTTACAACCACACCAAAGGTGTCACATTTCCCCGTTTGCAGCAAAAATTACTACACTACAAGACGCCGCCCGGTAGTTCTCGGCCGACACACATCACACAATGGCATAGTTACACCTAATGTGCAAGTTAGCAAATATTACTATTATAGCAAAAAAAATGTATTTATTTTCACATTATTTTTACCATTCGCCCCCCCCTCGCAAAAATATAGCACATCCAATGTGGTAATATTGCACATTGTTGAATGCTATTGGGGATTATTTATGAACACTCTTTGCACAATCTCAACACAAAATGGTGTTATGACAGCAAAGGGGCGAGAAAGATGTGCAATTTTTCTTTTGACGATTTCACAAGGTGCTGTTTGCACCCCCAAATACCCGATTTGAAAACTCTTCGGCCTAAAAATCTACGTGCTCACTACGCCACTCCTGGGGGGTCACACCCGCATAGCGTTTGAAGTAGCGGCAGAAGAACGAAGGGGTCGGAAAATTGAGCTTCTCGGCAATCTCAGCCGAGGTGAGCGTAGTGCTCGACAGCAGTCGTTTGGCGTGGGTGACAGCCGCCTGGGAGATGAGGTCCAGAGGGGTAGTGCCCGTCACCTTACGCACCTTGGCCGCAAAGGTCTTGGACTTAAGCCCAAGCTCGTTGGCATAGAACTCCACATCCCTATGCTCTATGCTATGGACAGAGAGCATAGAGTGGAACTTCTTGACAAGTTGTTCATCTGCCGAGGCGTCCCTCACGGTGTAGTGGCGACGCAGGAAAATATCCATCAGCTCACACCTCACAGCCGTCAGAACGGCATTGTCAATCTCGCTACGGCTGGGGCTGCGATGATTGACAGAGGTGGCCTTGACGTAGTTCATAATGGCGGTAATAGTCAGATTCTCCTGGTTGAGAAGCGACACCACAGGGGCTAGGCGCACCCTCGGGAAGCTGGTGACGATGCTATTAATAAGATTGACACGTGAAAGGCGCCCCACAAGGGTCACACACTCATAGTTGGGGGTTGGTTGCGAAAAACGGCACCAGGTGCCCGCCAAAATAAGGACCATCTGGCCGGCCGACACTGTGTGGCTCACGCCGCCCACATTGACCACAATGCCACCCTTGCGACAAATGGTGAGCATAAAGGTATCTCGCAACATAATCGAGCGATCCAAAGTGCCCTCAATCACGGCGGGTTCACTCCCCTCCATACTAAAGTCCACGCAATGAAACGAGGGCTCGGGGTAGAGGTTGAGTGCCTTGATAAGATGGTTATAATCGATAAGTCTTAACTCTTTCTCCATTGTCGGGGTGTTTGTGGTTTTGGGATTTACAAGTTGCGGAGGGTCAAATCCTTATGAGCCAATTTTCCCTCCCATCATATCCAGCAGCTCGGTGGTGATAGCCTGCTGGCGCTGTTTGTTATACTCGAGCGACAACTCGGCAATAAGTTCGTCCGCATTCTCCGTGGCTGCCTGCATAGCCACCATTCGTGCGGCGTGCTCCGAGGCAACCGACGAGAGGGCTGCCGTGAACAACCTCAGGGCCACCTGACGGGGAACAATGCTCTCAATTAATTCCCCTCGTGATGGTTCGAGGATGTAGTCGGGCCCCTCCGAGGGTCCCTTCTCGCCCTCGGGCAGCTCGATGGGAAGCAGTGTTTCGGCCACCAGCGTCTGGCGACCCGCCGAGAGAAATTTGTGATACACAAGCACGACCCTATCAGTCCCGCCTGCAATAAAATCCTTTATCAGCTCCTCGGCCATAACTCGATAAGCCAGGTAGTTGGGCTTATCGGCCAAGAGTTCGTCTGTCGCCTCAAAGGCAACCTTTCCTCGGGCCAAATCGACCCCGAGTTGGCGACCTACGGCCACTATGCGGCGCTGCTCGGGGCCAACCTCGGCATACTCTCCCGCAAGCAGCTCCACAATCTTGCGCCCCACATTATTATTGAAGGCTCCGCAGAATGTGGTGTTCGACGCAAAGCCCACGATGGTCACCCTCCCCACCTCACGGCTCTCAGCCAGGGGGATTGCAACCACACCCTCACCTGCGGCAAGGTGGGCCACAATAGCCTGAAGCTCGCGAGAATAGGGCACAAGGGCCCCTATCTCCCTCTGCGCACGGTGCAGCTTGGCCGCCGCAACCATCTTCATAGCCGAGGTGATTTTGCGAGTGGTTCGCACGGAGGCTATACGCCCTTTTATCTCCTTGAGTGATGCCACAATTTTTCCCTATTTTTCACTCTCCTTGCCCTACAATGTTGCGGCCACCTCGGCAGCCACAGCAGCAAGTATATCTGCAACGGTTTGGTCAATGGTACCCTTTGCCAGAGGCTCCAGAACACTCTCCCTATAATTGGCCCTCAACACATTGAGGAAAGCCCTCTCAAACTCCTTCACAGCCTCGGGTCGCACACCCTTCAGTAGGCCGTTCACACCGCAATAGAGCACCGCAATCTGCTCCTCCACGGGCATAGGTGCGTATTGGGGTTGAATGAGCAGTTGGGTGTTTTTGACACCCTTGTCAATCACATAGGCAGTCACAGGGTCGAGGTCACCACCAAACTTGGTAAAGGCCTCCAACTCACGGTATTGAGCCTGGTCAATCTTCAGCGTACCGGCCACCTTCTTCATCGACTTAATCTGTGCATTACCACCCACACGGCTCACCGAAATTCCCACATTGATGGCGGGTCGGATGCCCTGGTTGAAGAGGTCGCTGGCAAGAAATATCTGGCCGTCGGTAATCGAAATAACGTTGGTCGGGATGTAGGCCGAAACATCGCCCGCCTGAGTCTCGATGATGGGGAGTGCAGTGAGCGAGCCGCCACCTTTCACCCTGCCCACCAACGACTGTGGCAGGTCGTTCATCTTCTCGGCAACCTCCGTGCGGCCGATAATCTTCGCCGCTCTCTCCAACAATCGGGAGTGGAGGTAGAAAATATCGCCGGGGTAGGCCTCCCTACCCGAAGGGCGACGCAGAATGAGCGACACCTCACGATAGGCCACAGCCTGCTTCGAGAGGTCGTCGTAAACCACAAGTGCGTGGCGACCCGTATCACGAAAATACTCGCCAATGGCTGCTCCCGCAAAGGGGGCATAATACTGCATAGCTGCGGGGTCGGAGGCGGTGGCTGCCACCACAATGGTGTACTCCATAGCACCCCTCTCTCGCAGAGTATTGACAATGTTGGCCACCGTGGAACCCTTCTGTCCCACAGCCACATAGATGCAATAGACAGGCTCACCTCTCAAATAGCCCTCACGCTGATTGATGATGGTGTCGATGGCAATGGCCGTCTTGCCCGTCTGGCGGTCGCCAATGATGAGCTCTCGCTGGCCCCTGCCAATGGGAATCATAGCGTCGATAGCTTTCAGGCCCGTCTGAAGGGGCTCACACACAGGCTGGCGGAAAACCACGCCCGGAGCCTTACGCTCCAAGGGCATCTCAAACTTCTCGCCACCAATATCACCCCTGCCATCGAGAGGCTCTCCAAGGGGGTTGATAACCCTGCCCACCATCTCCTCGCTCACCTCCACAGAGGCAATGCGATGGGTACGACGTACGCTATATCCCTCCTTCACGAGCTCTGTGGAGCCGAGCAACACGGCACCCACATTGTCCTCCTCGAGGTTCATAACAACGCCGCTCACTCCTCCCTCAAACTCGATAAGCTCGCCTGCCTCGGCGCTCTCGAGTCCATAGATGCGGGCCACACCGTCGCTCACCTGCAACACCGTACCCTCCTCCACAAAGCGGAGCGTGGTATCGATGCCGGAGAGCTGTTCCCTCAGCACTCGGGATACTTCACTGGGTTTTATCTCTGCCATAATCCTTCTGCTATATCATTCTCTTTGAAGCCATTGCCCCTCTTAGCGAGGCTACACAATGCTTCGGTTTTTACTTATAAACTGTTGGCGGATGCGGTCAATCCTACTTCTCACCGAGGCGTCGAGCACCTTGCCATCCACTCGCAGGACAAAGCCTCCGAGGAGCTCTTTATTCTCCTCGCAGACCATCTCAATCTCTCCTCCGTAGTGGCCCCTAACAACCTCGGCAACCCTCTCTCGGGTAGCCTCATCGAGGGGCACTGCCGAGGTGATGCGCACCAGCACAATACCCCGTGCCTTGCGGTAGAGCACCACATAGGCTCTGGCCATATCCCCCAAAAATCTCTCTCGGCGGTGGGCAAAAACCAGCCTGACAAACCTCTCCATAAGCTCTGGGGGCTCACACCCCACACACCCCACAACGAACAACTCCCTCACACGGTCTGCGATGGTGGGATTTCCCACCACCACCAGCTCCGATGACAGGGGACGAAGGGTACTCCCCAGATGTTTCATCAGGGGGTACAACCTCTCCGCCTCGCCTCTCTCCAGAGCCTCTTCAAGGAGTGCCTTGGCATAGCGACCTGCAATAAGGCTTTCGTTCATAAAGTTGTTTGTCAATTAGTTACCAGAGTGCCCTATCCCTCTCTCGGCCTCGTCGATAAATCGCTCGACGAGCCCCTGAGCCGCCTTATCGTCGGCCAGCGAGGTGCCCACAACCTTCTCTGCAACCTCCACCGAAAGGAGCGCAACAGTGGTGCGCAGCTCGCCCAGAGCCCTCTCTTTTTCTATCTCAATCTGGTTTCGTGCCGCCTCCATACGTTGTGCCACCTCCTGGTCGGCCCTCTGGCGAGCGCTCTCCACAATGCGGTTGCTCTCCTCCACAGCCGTTGCCGTGAGCTCCTGCGAGCGGCGGGTGGCCTCCTCCATCATCCTGCGGGCATCCTCCTCCACACTCTCCAGCTTCAGGCGGGCCTTGTCGGCCTCTGCCAGAGCCTCCGAGATATGGGCACGACGCTTATCGACCATACCGGTGATGATGGGGAAGCCAAACTTGGCCAGCGCACCAAAGACCAGCAGGAACGACAAGAGCATCCAGAAAAGAAGCCCCAAATCGGGTGTTAGTAGCGACATTTTTTGTGTACGGTTTACTTTGTAATTCTTTGTTCCCCAATTAGATGGCCATCAGGCAGACCACAATGGCAAAAAGGGTGGCACCCTCAATCAGAGCAGCCGACACAATCATTGCAGTCTGAAGCGAGCCGGCAGCCTCGGGCTGGCGAGCCATAGCCTCCAGGGCGTTAGAGCCAATCTTACCAATACCCCAAGCGGCGCCCAAAACTGCGAGTGCTGCTGCGAGAGGTGCTACGGCCGCACCAAGATTAACGGCCTGAAGAAGTGTTGCAAATAAGAACATAGTAGTGTTTGTTTTGTTTGGTTAATATATCTGTTTTATCGTTATTTCTTAGGTTTGTGCGCTGCGTGGTGCTCCTTCCTCGAAAGGCCCACAAACACCGACGACAACATCGTAAATACATAGGCCTGGATGTAGGCCACCAATATCTCCAGCACCAACATAAAGACTGACAGAAGCACCGAGAAAATGGTCATCACAATGTTCATTGTAGTGCCCATACTCACCGATATAAACACCAAGCAGGTGAGGGCCAAAATAACCGTGTGGCCCGCCAAAATGTTGGCAAACAGACGCACCGTGAGCGCAAAGGGTTTCGAGATGACGCCAAAGAGCTCTATAACGGGCATCAGAGGGATGGGAAACTTCATCCACACCGGCACATCGGGCCACAAAATCTCCTTCCAATACTCCTTGTTGCCAAAAACATTCACGGCAAACATCGTCGCCAGGGCCATCACAAGGGTCACAGCAATATTGCCCGTAGTGTTCGCACCGCCCGGGAAAGCAGGCACCAAGCCCATAAGGTTGTTCACAAAGATGAAGTAGAAGGCGGTGAGCAGATAGGGCGAGTAGCGCTTATAGTCTTTACCCACCGAGGGGCGAATAATGTCGTCCTCAATACTCATTGTAAGCATCTCCACAGCCCCCACAAATCCTCTCGGCACGGCGTGCACATCGTAGTTCCTACGGCGATACCACCCTGCAACACCCAGGATTATCGTCACCACCAGCAGCGAGTTAATCATCAGTCCCGCAGCATTCTTCGTGAACGACAAGTCCAAGGGGCGGTAAACCTCGCCATCCTCTCCCGTGGCCACAAGTTTACCCTCCCACTTTTCGCCCTCGGGGGCCACATAGAACCCCTCATAGCTGTGTCCGTGGGCAACCTTCGCCGACGAGAAGGTATACCACCTACCCGCCTGGCTCCTCACAATGCAGAGTAGCGGAATCTCCACGTGGTGGCCGTCAATGGTGGCAACGTGCCACGAGTAGCTGTCGTTTATGTGGTCGAAGATGAGCCCCACAACATCCAACTTCTCCTCCGCCTCGGCCGTCTGCTCCGCAAAGTTGTGCTCCGCCTCCTGTGCACACGCCCCCCACAGCGCACCCCCAAAGAGCACACCCAGCAGAAGGATTATTTGCATCAGCAAGCGTCGCATCTATTGTATCTATTTATTGTTCATAGCCTTAACCCTTGCTGTAGCCTCCCAGCCCTCCAGGAGCGAGGTGACAAGGTAGAAACCCAACGTATAGAGCAGCGCAACATTCTTCTCGGGCAGCTCCGCCGATACCCACACAAGCAGCAGCACAGCAACACCCAGGAACTTCACACCCCTCATAACCATCGACCACAGCAACACACGCTGAGGAGTCATACCCCCATAGCGGCCAATAAGGAGCACATTGGCAATCTCATAAATGTAGAAGAAGGCGGGAATAATCCACCCCACAGGCAGCAGCTCGGGGGCCCACAAATTCCGCACGCCCACAATGGCCACGCCCACAATCAGCGTCACCACCTCCAAAAGAGTTATCGTCGTTTTATGTTTCATTTTCTTCCTTTGTTTTCAAAGAATTCCTTTTTTACGAAGCTTTTTGTAAAAAGCTTCACCAAAAACTTTTATGCGATACTGCGTATCGCTATGCCAGCCTCTACCCAAAGTCTGCACCCCCCGAGCAAAGAATTCCCTGCACAAAACGGGCACTCTGCCCGAGCTTCACCAAAAACTTTTATGCGATACTGCGTATCGCTATGCCGGCCTCTACCCAAAGTCTGCACCGCCCGCGCAAAGAAGTCCCTGCACAAAACGGGCACTCTGCCCGCCCGGAGAGTACATTGGTTAGTCCGTGCACACCGTCACCACATCATTCAGCACCTCCACAAAGCCTCCCCTAATGGTCGTCGTACCCTCCGAGCCGTCGGGCAGCGTGTAGGCAACACTCCCCGCCGTGAGCGACGAGATGAGGGGTGCGTGGTTGCGCAACACCACAAAGGGGGCCTTCGCTCCCGGCAGTGCAACCCTCTGCACCTCACCCTCAAAGAGGTTTCCAACGGGCGATATTATGCGTAGTTTCATAGTTGGCAATCTCTATCCCATTCTACTTGGCGGCAGCAGCCTGACGCAGCAGCTCCTCACCCTTGGCAATAGCCTCCTCGATAGTTCCCACATTGAGGAACGCAGCCTCGGGAAGATCATCAACCTCGCCATCGAGAATCATACGGAAGCCCTTGATGGTATCCTCAATCGACACCATCACACCCTTCACACCCGTAAACTGCTCGGCAACCGAGAAGGGCTGTGAGAGGAACCTCTGCACCCTGCGTGCACGGTTTACGATGGTCTTATCCTCATCCGAGAGCTCCTCCATACCGAGGATGGAGATGATATCCTGAAGCTCCTTGTTACGCTGAAGAATCTGTTTCACCCTCTGTGCCGTGGTGTAGTGCTCCTCACCCACAATATTGGGGTCGAGGATGCGGGAGGTCGATTCCAGGGGGTCCACAGCGGGGTAGATACCCATCTCGGTAATCTTACGATTGAGCACCGTGGTGGCGTCAAGGTGGGTGAAGGTTGTTGCGGGTGCGGGGTCTGTGAGGTCGTCCGCAGGGACATAGACCGCCTGAATGGAGGTGATGGAGCCACTCTTGGTGGAGGTAATTCGCTCCTGCATAGCACCCATCTCGGTGGCCAGCGTAGGCTGGTAGCCCACAGCCGAGGGCATACGGCCCAACAGTGCCGACACCTCCGAACCCGCCTGTGTGAAACGGAAAATGTTATCTATAAAGAAAAGTATATCCCTATTGGTGCCGCCATCTCGGAACGACTCGGCAACCGTGAGGCCCGAGAGTGCCACCGAAGCACGAGCACCTGGAGGCTCGTTCATCTGTCCGAAAACAAGTGTTGCCTGCGACTTTTTAAGCTCCTCGGGGTCGATGGCCGAGAGGTCCCAATCACCCATCTTCATTCCCTCCTCAAACTTCTCGCCATAGCGAATAACGCCCGACTCTATCATCTCCCTCAGCAGGTCGTTACCCTCCCTTGTGCGCTCACCCACGCCGGCAAACACCGAGTAGCCCCCCAGCTTCTTGGCCACATTGCGGATGAGCTCCATAATGAGCACCGTCTTTCCCACACCGGCACCACCAAAGAGTCCCACCTTACCACCCTTCACATAGGGCTCCAGCAGGTCGATAACCTTGATGCCCGTGTAGAGCACCTCTTGGGTGGTTGTGAGCTCCTCAAACTTGGGAGCATCACGGTGGATGGGAAGAGCACCCTCGGCATTGAGAGCGCCGATGCCGTCGATAGCATCGCCCACAACATTCATCAGGCGGCCCTTAATCTGCTCACCCGTGGGCATTGAGATAGGGGCATAGTGCGACACAGCCTCGGCCCCACGGCCCAGACCGTCGGTGGAGTCCATAGCCACCGTGCGCACACTCTGTTCGCCTATATGTTGCTGGATTTCTGCCAGAAGGGTGCGACCGTCGGGACGCACAATCTCCACCGCATCGTGAATTGCGGGGAGCACAACAGCCATCTCTTGTGGAGCCTCAAAGCTCACATCAATCACGGGGCCGATAACTTGAATCACTCGGCCTCGAATCTCTTGGGGTCTATTTTCGCCCATAGGTGTAAGGAAAGGGGTTTGGTTAGGTAACTTTTACAAATATATTCATTTTTTCCGAAACTACAAAAATCAGCCCAAGAACGAGATGAGAATTGAAAGTTGAAAATGGAAAATTTTTGCCGAACATCCAACGATAGATAAGCTGTCAGCAGTCAGCGGTCAGCTAACCCCACCCCTATGCACGTGTGCATAGGGGTGGGGTTTTTTAGGATCGTTAGGGACATTAGGGACGATAGGTCCATTAGGGAGAAGGAGTGTATAGGGTGTTTAGGGAGGGAGTCCTATTACTCCTATTTCTCCTATTTCTCCTATGCTCTACCCCGGATAGGAGTTATGGGAGTTATAAGAGTTATGGGAGTTATAAGAAATTTCCCCAAACGGCTCTATCGGCCCTAATGACCCTATAAAAGTTTTCGGGCTTGCCCAGCAAGCCCGCGACGGTAGTCGGTTGACGGTAGACGGTCGTCGTAAATAGCGCAGATTATCGAGGGAATTTTGTGCCAAACAAAGGAGCGAGCCCGCAGCCTACTAAGTGTAGGTGAGGAGCTCGCTCTCTGATGGTTGGTGCAAAATTCACCGATAAGATGCGCTATTTATACCTTATCCACTTAGCCAACTCCTTGAAGCTCGGCTTCTTGCCATACATAAACACACCCACACGGTAGATTCTACCCGCAAGGTAGACCATACCCATAAAGGTCACAACCAACAGACCAATGGAGAGTGCCAACTCCCAACCGGGAACGCCATAGGGGAGGCGCACCATCATAACGATGGGCGATGTGAATGGTATCATACTACACCAGAAGGCCAGGGGGCCGTGGGGATCCTGCATAGCGTTGAGCATCACAAAGATTGCCACCATAAGGGGGAGGGTGATGGGGAGCTGGAGGTTGTTGGTATCCTTCTCGTTATCCACAGCACTACCCACAGCAGCAAACATTGCCGCATAGAGGAGGTAGCCACCTATGAAGTAGATGAGGAAGCCGCCAAAGATGCGAAGCAGGTAGGCGGGGTCGGTGATGGTGGCAATGATGGAGACCATCTCGCTATCGAGGTCGATGGGGGCTGCAGCGGCAATGGCTGCGGGGTCTATGCCCGCACCGGCCGAGGCCACAACATCGCCGAGGCCCAGAAGGCTCACAGCGGCACCGCCCACAAGCAGGATGAAGACAACCCATATGACAAATTGGGTGACAGCCACCGAGGCGATACCCAAAATCTTGCCCATCATAAGCTCAAAGGGGCGCACACTCGATACCATAACCTCCATAACCTTGTTGCTCTTCTCCTCGATGACGCCCTGCATAACCATATTGCCATAGAGGAATACAAACATATAGATAAGGAAGCCGAAGATGTAGGCCAGAGCAATGTTGAGCACCGAGGAGCTCTCCTTGGCGTCGCCACTGGTGGAGTCGAGCTGTTTCACCTTGAGCGACACATTGGTCTTGATGGCCGCCAGGATGGTGTCGATATCTTCGATGTTGTACTCCTTGAGTTTCTCGCTCTCGAGGATTGTGCTTATCTGTCCCGAGATGGCGCTCTCGATGTTGATAGTCGAGGACTCATAGGTTAGCAGTTGCACATTAGAGGGATTGGTGAGCACGTCGCCACCCACAATGAGGATGCCGAAGAGCTCCTCGTGCTGCTGTCCCAGCACCTCCTCGGCCGTCTGGTCGGAGAGGGTGAAGGTGAGTGTGGAGTCGTCCTGCAGGCGGTCGCCCACAAGTCCGCTCTGGTCCACCACAAGCACCTCCTTCTTCTCGTCGCTCGATATGTTCATCATCAGTGCGGGGATGAACATAATGGCCACAAGGCAGATGGGCATAAGTATGGTGGTGAATATGAAGCTTTTTTTGCGTACACGCTCGTTGAATTCACGTCCCGCAATGATGCCTATTTTTCCCATAGTCTTTCTTTTCGTTAAAAGGGTGAGTAGTCTAAAGTTCGCCGGCCACCGCACGGATGAAGATGTCGTTCATCGAGGGGATAACCTCTCGGAATGAGCGGAGCTGCGAGTTGTTGTTGATGACCTCCACAACGTGGCGCACATCCTCATCGTGGGGGATGTGGAGCTTGAGCCCCGCAGGTTTGGCACCCTGGAGAGCCTCATCATCGGAGGCGGAGCTGTCGAGGATGGTGCAGGGGGCCGAGGCAAGAACAGCCTTCAGCTCCTCGGCAGAGCCACGGAAGTCCACCTCAAAGATGTTGCCACCGTGGGAGCGGCGAATCTCGTCGAGCGAACCACTGAGGATGTTTTTCGACTTGTTGATGAGGGTTATGTGGTCGCACACCTCCTCCACCGACGACATATTGTGGGTGGAGAAGATAACCGTTGCACCCTTATCCCTAAGGGCCATAATCTCCTGCTTGAGAAGGTTGGCATTGATGGGGTCGAAGCCGCTGAAGGGCTCGTCGAAGATGAGCAGACGGGGCTCGTGGAGCACAGTGACGATGAACTGCACCTTCTGGGCCATACCCTTCGAGAGCTCGCTCACCTTCTTGTTCCACCAGCTCTCAATGCCGAATTTCACAAACCACTGCTTCAGGCGTCGAGTGGCCTCCGCACGGCTCAGCCCTTTGAGCTGTGCAAAGTAGAGGGCCTGCTCGCCCACCTTCATAGTTTTATAGAGGCCTCGCTCCTCGGGCAGGTAGCCGATGTTGGGGACATCGGTGGCCGCCAGGGGGTGACCGTCGAACCACACACGGCCACTATCGGGGGCTGTGATGCGGTTGATTATGCGAATGAGGGTTGTTTTGCCCGCACCATTGGGGCCCAAGAGGCCATAGACACACCCCTCGGGAATGGTGAGCGACACATCGTCGAGTGCTTTGTAACCGCCAAACTGTTTGGTCACATTTTCGACACGAATTAACTCTTTCATACCATTTTTGCGTTTTATTATCCACACAAAGATACAAAAACATTCGGGAGATTGTTCTTCGCTCAAGGATTTTTACTATTTTTGGGGTTAATTTGGAGCGCCTTCGCAATATAGGCAAGAAATTTGCTACAAGGGGGTCAAAACCACAAACGAGAACAGAACACAATATGTTATATCCACTCAAGTTTCAACCCATACTCAAAGAGGTCGTGTGGGGCGGTGAACGCCTCGCAAAGGCCGGCAAGCAGGTGCCCAAAGGGCTCGACAAGCGCCACATAGGCGAAAGCTGGGAAATCTCCTCCCTCGAAGGTGCCGAATCGGAGGTGGCAGAAGGCCCCCTGGCCGGCAACACCCTCAGCGAACTGCTGGAGGTCTATATGGGTGAGCTTGTGGGCGACAAAGCCTACGACTCTCACGGGCTCGAATTCCCCGTACTCCTGAAGTTCATCGACACTCGTGAGCACCTCTCCGTACAGGTGCACCCCACCAATGAGTTTGCCGAAGAGTGCTGCGAGGCGAAGGGTAAGACCGAAATGTGGTATGTAATCGACGCCACCCCCGATGGCGCCATCTACCTCGATGTAAACCGCCCACTCACAGAGGATGAGTACGACGAGGCTGTCGAGAGTGGCACCATAGACAAGTTGCTCAAAAAACGTCTGGTCCACAAGGGTGAGGCCTTTATGGTCCCCGCAGGCACCATCCACTCCATAGGTGGCGGCGTGCTCCTGGCCGAGGTGCAGGAGAGCTCCGATGCCACCTTCCGCATCTACGATTGGGGGCGTACAGACGGCCACGGACACCCCCGTGAGCTCCACACGGCTCTCGCCGCCGAGGTGGCCAACCTCATCCCCCACGACAACCTCAACATCACCCGCACTGCCGAGAACAACTCTGCCGTGCAGCTCACTGCCTGCGACGCCTTCTGTGTGAACCTCGTGAAGGTGGGCGGCACCATAGAGCTCGACTACACACCCCTGGACAGCTATGTGGCCTATATGTGTACCGAGGGCGAGGTGACCATAAAGGCTATGGGTGAGAGCACCTCGCTCCGAGCACTCGAAACACTCCTGCTGCCCGCCGAGGCCACCGACATCGTCATCACCGGCAACGCCACCCTCCTGGAGGTTTATACTAAATAGCTGTCAGCATTCAGCGGTCAGCGGTCAGCTGTTGGCTATTGGCTTTTTAGAGACATTAAAGCAGAAGCCGAGGTTTCCGATTTTGGAAACCTCGGCTTCTGTCTTAAAACTTAACCGACACGCCTACGCCGAGTGATGCGTTGGACCTTCTGTGGTGTGGGTCACGTCCCACGCCAATGGCGGGTGCCACCTCAATGTAGCTGTCGCCATTGAACCTGAAGCCGTGTTGGCGATTCCATCTCATCGCCACAATGGGGGCATCTATCAGCGAATAGACGTAGCAGCCGCCAAGCAGTGCCACACTACCCCAACCCACCAGACTCTCATATTTGCTCGGACAGTAATAGGCGCCGAGCGTCGCCCCCAGAATACCCGCAATGGCTCCCGTGAAGAGCAGCACACCCTTGCCAAACTCGCCATTATACATCTGGCCGAGGCCGGGGACAACAAGCGAGCGGGCAAAAGCGGTGCCGGGACGCAAGGGGAAGATGGGGTCGCCATTCTCGTCGAAGTGGCAAGCAATGTAGGGGTTGTAGTTATAGTTGTAGTTCTCGGTAAGCAGGGGGTGCGTAATAACCTCTCTGGTGATGCGCTCAATGGAGAGTGCATCCACGGTGTAGGTCTTGCCCTCGAGGGTGGTGATGGTATATTTCACACCTGGCACCTGCTCCACAATAGTACCCTGAAGGATGATGCCATCGGTGGTGTAGATAACATCAGTTGTGACCCTCTGCATCTCTGTTTGGGCCATCGACACGGCGGCGCAACCAACCAGCAACGCTGCCAAAAGTAGCAATCTTTTCATAATATAAGGGGTGTTTGATTTGTTCCTTTACTATATAGACGCACCAGACCCCCAAAACGTTGCACGGGGAGTGAAATTTTTTTAGCGGTCAGCTATTTAAGGACGACCGACGACCGTCAACCGTCAACCGTCGCGGGCCTTCGGCCCGAGAAGCCATTAGGGTCATTAGGGTCGTTAGGGGAAAAATTCCTATAACTCTTATAATTCCCATTGGGGTAGAAAATAGGAGTAATGGGAGTAATAAGAATTATGGGAAATCTCCTCTAATGGCCCTAACGGCCCTAACTATTTCTCCGCACTGCCTTGCAAAGAATTGCCAGCACAAAAGAGTCGTTCCGACTCCTCCCCTACGAAAGGGGAGGCGGGGAGGGGTGGTCGAAAATTGTGTGTGCGTCCCCGCACACAGGGGAGGTGCCCGAAGGGCGGAGGGGTCTGTTGTCGGTAGACGGTAGACGGTTGTCGTTATATGTTAGACAAAAAAGAGAAGAGCCCACTCTTGTGGACTCTTCTCTTTCTATTCTCAAAAAGCCTACTGCAATTTGCCTGCAGCCTTGGTGGCAGCATAGCTAATCTTGTAAGCCTCAGCTTTACGAAGCTCCTGTTTGATATCGGTGATGACACCCATTCGGGTATCCTTATCAGCCTTCAAGCAAACAGTCATCTTGTTACGATCCGACTCGTTGAGCTGCTCACGCTCGGAAGCGATGAACTGGCCAATCTGCTCGGGATCGCTAAAGCTGCTGTTGAGCTGAATCTTGGGGGCCTCACCAAACTTGGCGATAAGCTCACGAGTGGCGGGAGGACCTACATAGATGTAGCTCACAAGCGACTTGTTCTCGAGTTTCTGAATCTCGGTAGCCTGGGGAGCTTTGAACTTAACCACAAGCTCGGTCTCCTTCATCGAAGTAGATACCATGAAGAAGAAGAGAATCATAAACACGATATCGGGGAGCGACGAAGTCGAAATGTGGCCGATCTCCTTTTTCTCTTTTTTCCTAATTACTGGCATACTACTTAATGTTTTGGGGCTCTGCCTCCGAAATCTTCACGGGAACAGCGGCAGCAATAGCATCCTGCTGCTCCTTCTCAAGCTCGTTGAAGGTGCGGCCAAAGTGGGCCTTACCAAGCTCGTCGCGAATCTCGTTGAAGGCACGAGTAAGTTCGTTCTGTACTTTCATATACATCTCATAGCTTGTACCACGGTCGTTCTGGAGCGAAATGATGCCCTGGCTGACCATATACTTGCCAATGAGATCAATCTCAACCTCCTTTTTCTCGGGGAGGTTTTTGTCGTTAGCAACGTTGAGCACCCACTCTTTGGCCCTATCTTTCAGCTGGCTCACCTGAACCAACTCACCCTGCACCGCAATCTGGTCGTACTTATTAACGTGAACCATCATAAGGTTACGCTCTTTGATATCGGGAGCCTCGGTCTGGTTGTCGCTCCAGGGAGGAAGCACACGGTTGAGACCCGAATCTACGTCCATAGTAGTTGCAACAAGGAAGAAGATAAGGAGCAGGAACGCAACGTCCGCCATCGAACTTGCATTAATCTCCGGTGTTTTTCTTGCCATATTACAATCTTGGTATTAATATGGTTACAAACTATTTGAGAGCATTACGAATCTCGCCTGCAAGAATCGACAGAACGCTAACACCCAGAGCCAAGTAAGCAAGGAAGAGAGCGGTGTCGGTAAACTTCAGGTCGAAAGCGTCCTCAAAGAAGCCACCTGCCGAGTTGGGCACGGGAGCAGCGCTCGAAAGAGCGTAGCAACCACCAATAATGGCAGCAGCAACTACAAGACCTACCAAAGCCTTCAAAGCAGCCTTGGGCGAAGAAAACAGATTTTTGATGGGGGAAATCAAAGCGCACACAACGCCGATTGCCACGATTGCGTATGTCAACATCATCATCCACTCTACATCTGCGTGCATATCGCCCATATGCTGCACCTGAGGCAGGAAGAAGAGCGATGCGAAGCAGACGATAGCGGCTGCGAAGAGAACATACTCTACATATTTAACCCATTTCATATTCTTAATAATATATTAGGTGGGTAAAACTTATTTCTTGCTGTAAGCAGTCAGGATGTCAACCAAGGTGATCGAAGTATCCTCGAGCTCAACAACCGAGCTGTCGATTTTGTTAAGGATGTAGTTGTAGAACAACTGGAGAATAACAGCAGCGATAAGACCTGCGAGGGTGGTAAGCAGAGCCACTTTGATACCACCTGCTACGAGGGTAGCCGAAACCTCACCTGCAGCCTGAATCTGGTCAAAAGCCTCAATCATACCAACTACGGTACCCATAAAGCCCAACGAAGGCGAAAGAGCGATGAAGAGGTTGATCCAGCTAAGACCGCTCTCCATCAAACCGTTCTGAACCGAACCGTAGGAAGCAACAGCTTTCTCAACAACATCGAGACCCTCGTTGTAACGAAGAGCGCCCTGGTAGAAAATGCTGGCTACGGGGCCTTTGGTGTTGCGAGCAACCTCTTTGGCAGCCTCGATGCCACCATTGTTGAGAGCCTCCTCAAATGCAGCGATAAATTTCTTGGTGTTGATTTTCGAGAACGAGAGATAGAGAATACGCTCGATAGCCACTGCCAAACCAATGATCAAGCAGAGCAACACGGGGGTCATCCAGAATACGCCACCCTCAATAAATTTCTGTTTGAGTGCCTGGTGGAAGGGAACACCTGCAACCTCGGTCTCCTCGTCGATAACGGGGGCTACCTCCTCAGCTACAGCCTCCTCAGCTACCTGCTCAGTTGCAGCAGCCTCAGCCTCGGGCTCCTGTGCGTAAACATTAGCAGTTGCAAGGCTCATAACGCCTACAACCGACAAAATCATAAAAAGTTTTTTCATAACTTTGAATTGTTTGGAATTAATTAAATGTGTTTTGTTTGAGTAAATTTCTGTTCTATTTCGCCCGAAATCAGCACCTTACCACCCACCCTGTAACGACGGCTCGACACATCCTTTAGGCGCCACTGCTCCCCACCATCGGTGTTTACCCACCTTGTGTAAGGTACACAGCAACGCACAAAGATAGTGTATTTTTTGAAAAAATACTCGTATTGCAAAAAAAAGATTTCGATTTTTCTTCCGCAGAGTGTGCGTCAAAGGGGCATTCACACCATTGTGCGACCGAAAATCTACCGTTTCGCACCACGATAGTACTAGCTGTTAGAGTATTTGGGGGCGATGGGGAATTAAGGGTGTATAGAGCGTTGAGGGAATTCAGTGGGGTTGGGAAAGAACGTGGATATTGGTGCGAAACAATTCACATCTCCAGAAAACAGTTTAGGCCCGCATATGCGAGCCTAAACTGTTTTCTGGAGGTGCGAAGCGGAATCGAACCGCTGTAGAAGGTTTTGCAGACCTTTGCCTAGCCACTCGGCCATCGCACCATTTATTTGTCCCTCAACCACTTACCATTTTCTCCACAGCCAGGGCCACAGAATAAGGTATTGGTTTCGGAGCACAAAAGTAACTATTTTATCTCAAACTCCAAATTTTTTGTGTAAATTTACCACATCGAATTGCGTTTTTGTGGAATGACACTCGAAGATTTGGCTTTGACATTCACCCCTTCGCTCGGCAATAAGGGGGCTGCACATCTGGTCGAACTGTTTGGCTCGGCCCGAGAAATTTTTGCCGCCCCACTTTCGGAGCTCTTGCGCCGTGGGGAGCTTCGGGAGAGCACAGCCAAGGAGATAGCCTCCCGCACGGGGTTTGCTGCCGCCGAGCGGGAGATGGCCTACTGCGAGAAGCATCACATCTACGCCCTGGCAGCCACCGACACCCCCTACCCTGCCCTGCTGCGTGAGATTCCCGATAGGCCCCACGTGCTCTTTGTGCAGGGCAACCTGGAGGCGCTCTGTCGCCCCTCGGTGGCCTTTGTGGGCACCCGCACCATCTCCAACTATGGCCAGATGGCCGGTCATAAGCTCATCGGTCAGCTCCACGAGTTGGTGCCCGACATCTCTATTGTGAGCGGCCTTGCTTATGGCAACGACGAGAATGCCCACCGTGCGGCACTCGATGTGGGGGCTGCCACGGTGGCGGTTATAGCCAACGCCCTCCCCGAGGTGATTCCCGCAGGCAACCGCAACCTTGCCGACCGAATGCTTGCCGAGGGTGGTGCCATCCTCACTGAGGTGTCGTCGCAACACAAAAACAGCGGAAAACTTTACCCCTCTCGCAACCGTATAATTGCCGCACTGTCAAGCGGTACGGTGGTTGTGGAGTCGCCCTATGAGGGAGGCTCGCTCATCACTGCCGAGTGCGCCTTCGGCTATGGCCGCACGGTGATGGCTGTGCCGGGCCGAGTGTTCGACAAAAACTCCTACGGCTCCAACCTTCTCATAAAACAAAACAAGGCGGCAATGGTCTGCTCGGGCAGCGACATTGTCTATGAGCTGGGGTGGTGCGTGACCAAGAGTGAGGGCACAACCCTGGCTCCCACGTCGGCCCCCACCGAAACTCTCAACATCTCCGACGAGGAGCGACACATTGTGGAGCTTATGCAGGTGGGCGAGGTTGTGGAGTATGAAACCCTTATGGAGCGCTCGGGACTCCCGCCACAAACCATCATTACCCTCCTCACGGGCCTGGAGTTGTGCGACATTGTGAGGATTCTCCCCGGGCGCAAGTGTGAACGCCTACTATAACAACCACCCCAACCAACACCCTGACAAAAATGAGATTAGTCGATACACATACCCACATCTATGGCACCGAGTTCGAGGAGGACAGGGAGGCCACCTTTGCCCGTGCCCGTGAGGCGGGGGTGGAGAGTTTCATCTTTCCCGCCATCGACCAGGAGAGCTACGAGGCGCAGTTTGCCCTCACCCGTAGCCGCCACGACTGCTACTCGCTCATAGGCCTTCACCCTACATCTGTCAATGACAACCCCCAATGGAGGGAGCACCTGGCCATCGTGGAGCGCCTGCTCCGCAACTGCAATGGTGGCGAGTGCGACCACCCCATTGGCAGCCCCGAGCGCCCCGTAGAGAGGTTTTGGGGTGTGGGCGAGGTTGGGCTCGACCTCTATTGGAGCAGCGATTTCGAGGCCCAGCAAAGGGAGTGTTTTGTGCGCCAGGTGGAGCTCTCGGTGGAGTATGCCCTTCCGCTGGTGGTCCACACCCGTGCAGCGTGGGAGCCTATGTTGGAGATTTTGGAGGGCTTTGGTGGCAAGGCCCGAGGAATACTCCACGCCTTTGGCGAGAGCACCGAGGTGTGGGAGCGCATAGAGCGTCTTGGAGGATTTGCTGTGGGCATTGGAGGTGTTTCGACCTACAAGAAGAGCCCCCTGGTGGAGAGCATACCCCACATTCCACTCTCCCGCATAGTCCTCGAGACCGACTCACCCTACCTTTCGCCCGTACCTTTTAGGGGCAAACGCAACGAACCAAAAAATTTGGTGTATATTTGTGAGCAGATTGCTCGCCTGAAAGGGTGCAGCCCCGAGGAGGTTGCCGAGCAAACCACTCGCAACGCATATAATATATTTGGTATAGACCTTTAACCCGAAACAACCAAAAAGCACAACCTTGATATGAAAAGCTCCGTACTACTCATCTACACCGGTGGCACCATCGGTATGCACACCGACCCCGAGAGTGGCGCACTTGTGCCCTTCGACTTCACCCACATCTACGAGGAGATACCCTCCCTGCGTCGCCAGGAGGTGAATATCGAGGTGTTGCCCTTTGAGCCCATCGACTCGTCGAACGCCTCGCCCGAGCTGTGGGTAAGGCTTGCCGAGAAGATTGCCGAGAATTATGATAAGTTCGACGGATTTGTGGTGCTCCACGGCACGGATACTATGTCGTATAGCGCAAGTGCCCTGAGCTTTATGCTCCACAATGTGGCCAAACCTGTGGTGTTTACCGGCAGCCAGATACCCATTGGCGTGCTGCGCACCGACGGCAGGGAGAACCTGGTGACGGCCATCGAGTTTGCCTCGGCCAAGGACTCCAAGGGTCGTGCGAGGGTTCCCGGTGTGAGCCTCTACTTCCAGAATAGGCTCTTCCGTGGCAACCGCACAACCAAGCAGAGTGCCGAGGAGCTGAGTGCATTTGCATCAAACAACTACCCCCCACTTGCGGAGGTGGGCGTGAGCATCCAGTATAACGACCCCTACATCAGCCGCCCCAAGGCGGGTGCCCCCTTTGGCATCCAGACCTCGCTGGAGAGGGATGTGGCTATTATCAAGATATTCCCCGGACTCACGGAGAGCGTGCTGCGAGCAATGCTTTCGAGCGGCGTGAAGGGTGTGGTGCTGGAGACCTATGGTGCGGGCAATGCCCCCACGAAGGAGTGGTTCATCGGCACCCTGAAGGAGGCTATCGCAAAGGGCATCAGTGTGGTGAATGTCACCCAGTGTAGCAATGGCGAGGTGAATATGGACATCTATGAGACGGGTGTGGCCCTGCAACGCATCGGTGTGATAAGTGGTAGGGATATGACCACCGAGGCTGCCGTGACGAAGATGATGTATGTGCTGGCACAGGAGCAGACCCCTGGTGGCCGCCGCAGGATGCTGAAAAAGTCTATTTGCGGAGAATTTGGCAAATAATTTTCGGAGAACCAAAAATTATTCTTATCTTGCGCCCGCTTTTCGCCGCAGACGGTTTGCGACGATGGGCGAAATGGAGAGGTGACCGAGTGGTTTAAGGAGCGCGCCTGGAAAGTGCGTACACCTCAAAAGGGTGTCGAGGGTTCGAATCCCTCTCTCTCCGCCCCGAAGAAATTTTTACGACAGCGACTGCCTAACAGGCAGTCGCTTTTTTGTGTCCGTCCGCTATGGGAGCTTGCTCACAATAGCGGAGGGATACAAAAAGGTGGTAAGCTCGTAGAGCTGTTGTCGTAAAAATTTCTTTGAGCATTAAGGAGTATAAGGGATCACAAACGGAGCGATAGCGAAGTGCAGTAATCCCGAAGGACCCTTGCAAACTCCCTTTGCGGAGAAAAGGTCTTACATCCTCCCCAAACCCCTCCTTGCAAAAGGAGGGGCTTATGTCGTAACTCGCTACCGCTCGTTACGATAGTCTTCATCCGTCAGCGGAGTGCAGTAATCCCGAAGAGCGGGATTTGTTTTTATATTCCCCCTAAATCCCCCTTTGACAAAGGGGGACTTATCGCTGCGCTTCGAGGGATTTCGTGGGAAGGTGGATTTTTTAGAGCCCATAGGGTCTAGGGCCGATAGGGAGTTAAGGAGAATGGGTGTATGGGGCAGTTGGGAAAATTCAAAATTCTCTTATTATTCCTATTACTCCCATTCTCTACACCATATAGGAGTTATGGGAGTTATAAGAGTTATAGGAAATTTCCCAACGGCCCAACCCGTCCCTATAATAGTTTTCGGGCTTGCCCAGCAAGCCCCCATCGGTTGTCGGTTGCCGGTTGTCGGTCGTCGATTGACATAAAAACCAACCCCTCCGGTAGTGGGAGGGGTTGGTTTTTCATATGGTGCGGCGGGGATAAGCAGTCCTCTCTGCGCCGCAACTCATCAGGGCAGTAGCCATAGAGGCGATTGCAAATAGTCTAAAAGGTTTACTGTGTTTGAGTCAATAAAATTTGGTTGCTAAATAATCTCACGGAGCTTGCCGTAGAGCTTGTTGCGCTCCTTGCGAATCTCCTCAATCTTCTTGCGGGGGGCAAAGACGAAGCGACCATAGCCCAACAGCTTCTTGGCCCAACGCATATAGTGGCTCGAGAATATAATCGAGAGGGGGAAGGCCACAAAGTAGCCGAGAGCACCCCACCAATTTGCCGAGCAGAGCATAATAATGACGGGCAGCAGGCCACACAGGGGATAGGTGACGAGCAGCATCGAGGCCAGGTTGATAGAGCCGTGGAATTGGCGGTCTTTGATGAGTGTGCGATTAACAACAAGGGGAAGGACAAAGACGAGCCACGAGATGGAGATGGCAGCCACAAAGATGGGGAGCATAAGCACCATAGCAATGGCCAGCAGTACGCCACGAGCCATCGTGCGAGGCTTGTCGAAGAGCCAATCCCTCAGCCCCAGCTTACGCATACTCTTGCGCACCTTGTTGGTCTTCTCAAAGATTTTTTCCATTGCCTCGGGGTTACTCTCGGTGGCATTCTTCAGGCGGG
Source organism: Tidjanibacter sp. (assembly GCA_045633985.1). GTDB lineage: Bacteria > Bacteroidota > Bacteroidia > Bacteroidales > Rikenellaceae > Tidjanibacter. The sequence continues at coordinate 38,562 of JAZQZI010000003.1, forward strand.
CCACAAGCTCCTTGTCGCTCTGCAACTTATCGGGAAGATAGTTGGGGTTGAGCCCCAGCGAGCGGGCAAACTCCACACCGAAGCTGCCGTAGCGCAGGAAGTCTATCTCCTTATAGTGGTCGAGGTCCTCCACATTGAGCATCATACTCTCAATCTGGCCCCTCACGATGTCGTTCACCTTGCTCATAACCTCTCGGGGGTTCTCCTTGAACTCCTCGTAGTAGGGCGAGAGGGCCACGGGCTCGCCAAAGAGAATCATCATATCCTCCCTGGGCAGGCGGTAGTGGCTATAGTGGTTGGCGGTGGGCATAACATAGACCTCCCTCTGGAAGCCCTCCTCCTCGGCGGCACCAAAAGCCATCTTGAGGTAGGCCTGCGAGAAGGGGCCGAGCCAACGTTTGTTCTGGTGCTGTCCCTCGGGGTAGAGCACCACGGTCTCACCGTGGGCCAACGACTTGGCAACCTCCTCGAGAGTTCCCTTATTCTTGGCCACACCTTTTATGCCGTCGAACTTGGCACGGTAGGTAGGCAATGCGCCCAATCCACGAATGAGTTTATTCAGGATCGGATTTTTGAAGACGCTCGCACGAGCCAAAAACCTCGGCTTCCTATCCGACAGCAGGAATACCAGCGCCAGGGGGTCGATAAGGCAGTTCTGGTGGTTGCTGACCAACACCGTGGGGGTGCCGTCGGCGGGCATACGCTCCCTGCCGGGGGCGTAGATATTGCGAAAATAGATGTGGCTGTTAAGTGCTGAAAGGTAGCGGCGAAACATCGTTGCACCCACACCCCTCTTGCGGGGTTTGAGCACCCTTCTTCTCTCTGCTCTCTTCTCCATATTCTTCTTGGTTTATTTTTTGTGTTATTTGGTTTTCATCCTCTCTGCCAGGGCCTTCTCCACAATCTCCGCACACCCCTCGATGCCAAAGAGCGACGAGTTGAGCGAGAGGTCGTAGCTCTCGGCAGCACCCCAGGTTTTGAAAGTGTAGTAGTTGTAGTACGACGAGCGGCGACGCTCGGTGGCGGCAATGGTAGCCCTACACTCCTTCTCGCACTTGCCACACTTCCCCACAAGGCGAGCCACACGCTCCTCCTCGTCGGCCGTCACAAAGATGCTCAACAGGCCGGGGTGCTCCCTCAAAACATAGTCGGCACACCTACCCACAATGATGCAGCTGCCACCCTCGACCAGTTCCTCGATAGCCTTACTCTGGAGCTCAAAGAGGGTGTCGTTGTTGATATAGCCGGGCGTGGTGAGCGACCCGAAGCCCCAGATACCTGTACCCAGAGGGGTAACATTGCTCTGGTGCTCGTCGGCCTTCTCGAAGAACTCGGGGCTCAATCCGCTACGGCGGGCAGCCTCGTTGATAAGCTCCTTGTTATAGACGGGCACACCCAGGCGGCGACCCAGCTCCTCGGCCAGCAGCAGGCCACCCGCTCCCAGCTGGCGACCAATGGTTATCACAAATTTCTGCTCCATATCTTTTGTTTTCTATTTCGTTAGCAATAGTTACTCCACACCCTTGAAACCAATCTCCGAGGGCGACTTCTTGAACTTCCTCACAAGGCCGACCATCAACACCGCTGCAATGAGGGTGGCAATAGCGTCCGAGATGGGCATAGCCATCCACACACCCTGAATGCCAAAGTAGCTCGGCACAACAATGAGGCTGGGGATGAGGAACAGCACCTGGCGCGAAAGCGACAAGAATATCGCCTTGTTGGCCATACCAATGCTCTGGAAGAAGTTTGACACAACAATCTGAAAACCAACAATGGGGAATGCGGTAACCACAATCCTGAAGCCCTTGGCAGCAATATCTATCATTGTCTGCTCATCGGCAAATATCGACACCGCCCAACGGGGTGCAAAGGTGCCCACAAGGAAGCCCACAGTGGTTGTGGCCGTAGCCATCAGCACCGTACGCCAAAAGACCTTCAACACACGGTCGTACTTGCCCGCACCGTAGTTGTAGCCCGCAATGGGCTGCATACCCTGGTTGAAGCCCAGCACAACCATAACAAAGAGGAAAATGATGCGATTGACAATACCATAGGCACCAATAGCCAGGTCGCCCGCACCTTCCCCCATCTGGTCGCCATAGCGACGCAGCTGGTTGTTGATAAGCAGCACCACAAAGCACGAAGCCATATTCATAAGGAAGGGCGAAAGACCAATCTTCACAGACTCCCTCGCAATCTTCGCATCGAACGAGAAAATCTTACCCTTCTCAAAGTGGAGAATCTCCTCCCTGTTACTAAAAATCTTGAGCTGCCAAACAAGGGCCAACACCTGTGCCAAAATGGTGGCAATGGCTGCACCCTTGATACCCATACCGAAGGTAAAGATGAACAACGGATCGAGCACCGCATTCACAGCCACTGTGAATATCGTGGCCCACATAGCCACCTTCGGGCGGCCCGCAGCCCTCAACACCGCATTAAGGCCCAAATAGAGGTGAGTGACCACATTGCCGATAAGGATATAGGTCATATACTCCCTCGCATAGCCGATGGTGTTCTCACTCGCACCGAAGAAGTACAAAATGGGGTCCAGGAACGACAATCCGAAAATCATCAACAGCAGACCCAGCACCACATTCATCGTCACAACATTACCGAGCACCTTGCGGGCAACGCCATAGTTCCTCTGGCCCAGCAACATCGACGCAATGGCCGAAGCACCCACACCCACCAGCGAGCCAAAAGCCGCAGAGATGTTCATCAGAGGAAAGGTCACCGCCAAGCCCGAGATTGCCAACGAACCCACACGGCCAATGAAAAAACTATCGACCATATTGTAGAGCGACGAGGCTGTCATCGCAATAATCGCCGGCACAGCGTACTTAGTGAGCAGCTTGCCAATACTCTCCTCTCCCAACTCCGTGGGAGCCGTTCTCTCTTTTACTTCACTCATTTTTATCTTTTTCTTTCTATCTTTCCAAAAATTTTGACAGGCTTTCGCAGCTTTTTGTAAAAAGCTGCACCAAAAACTTTTGGGAGATACTGCGTATCTCTACTACTGTGTCTATCCCAAATGCAATTGTTTGCAAAGAAATCCCTGCACAAAAGTGCCACTCCGGTACATCCTATTAATCCTATTTTGCTCTACCCCAGATAGGAATTATGGGAGTTATAAGAGTTATAGGAATTATAGGAAATTGTCGGTAGACGGTAGACGGTCGTCGGTTGTCGGTTATCTGTCGTCGTTTAGTCCTTGCACTGGATGACCTCGATGCCGCTGCGGCGCAGCAGGTCGATACCGTCGGTATTGTGGTAGAGGTCGCTATACACAACCCTCTTGATGCCCGCCTGGATAATCAGCTTGGAGCACTCCATACAGGGCGAAGCAGTCACATAGAGGGTGCTGCCCTCGCCCGAGTTGCTGCTCTTGGCCAGCTTGGTGATAGCGTTGGCCTCGGCGTGGAGCACATAGGGCTTGGTGATGCCACTCTCATCCTCACAGATGTTCTCAAAGCCCGAGGGGGTACCGTTGTAACCATCCGAGATAATCATCTTATCCTTCACAATGAGGGCTCCCACCTGGCGACGTATGCAGTAGGAGTTCTCGGCCCACACTCGTGCCATACGCATATAGCGGCCATCGAGTTGCAGCTGTTTATCTTCCTTATATCCCATAGTTTTCTCGTTAGAATAATCTCTTTTTTGAGGCGGTGACGATGAAGTCCTTGAGGTAGAAGGGCTCAAAATAGGCCACATCCTCCACCTCGCCGGCCTGCAGCTTCCTCTCGGCCTCGGCACACAAACCCCTGGCCGAAGGAGCCACGCTGACACACTCGGCCCACTCGAGAATACCGCTGCACTTCTCGGCACCATTGCCAAAAATCACCAGCTTCTTGAAGTCGAGGAGCACCTCGCTGAAGCTCTTATCTGTAACCACCTCGGCCATCACCTCCGAGCGGGGGGTGAGGTTGGTGTCGAACAGCTCGGCATAGACCTCCATTCGGCGTGCGTCAATCATCGGGCAAAGCACCGTGCGCTCCCACTCCTCGATATCGACAATGCCCGCCTCTACCTCCTCCACAAGGCAGGCAGCCAGTGAGCGCAGCGAGTCGATGGCAATGAGCGGAATACCCAACGCATAGCACATACCCTTGGCAAACGACACACCAATGCGCAAGCCCGTGTAGGAGCCGGGGCCCTTGCCCACAGCCACCGCATCGAGCTCATCTGGCTCAATGCTGTGCTCCTGCAACAGCTCACGGGTGAATACTCCCACCTTGCGTGCGTGGTCCTTGCCGAGGTCGCTCTCACGGAGGGCAATCATCTCGCCATCCTTGGCCAACGCCACAGAGCAAATATCAGTACCCGTTTCGATACAAAGAATCAGTCCCATTGAAATTCAAGATTCAAAATTCAAAATTCAAAATTAATTTTTGGATTTTGATGTGATTACTATTTGCGACAATATATTTGTCAATTCCCTGCAATCCTTATACATACTATTGTATTGATCCGGTGTGAGAAACTCATTATCCTTCAACAACTCCAACCAATACTCCGACTCATACGCCTCCTTGAGAGCAACATTGAGTTTTGCAACAAAATCTTTGCGCGATTGGGCCCTTTGAGCCTCTCTCACATTGGCTCCTATACTTGTCCCACTACGCAACAACTGTTGAGACAAAACCCACTCCTTTTGCTCTACACACAAGAATTTATATAGCTTCACCACTCTATTTGCAAATCTATAACTCTTGTCTACTATTACATTCTCCTCCTTCATCTTAAACTCAAATCCTCAATTTTGAATTTTGAATTTTGAATTTTGAATTTCAAAAAAGCCCTACCTTTTGTAGGCTTTTTTGATAGCATCCAGTTCGCGTTTGGTGTCACGTTGCTTGATGGTCTCACGCTTATCATACTCGTGCTTACCGCGAGCAAGGCCTATGGCCAGCTTGGCAAAGCCCCTCTCGTTGATGAAGACACGGAGGCCCACAATCGTCACACCCTTATCCTGCGACGCCCTCTGGAGCTTCTCCAACTCTCGGGAGGTGAGGAGCAGTTTGCGGTCACGGCGTGGGGCGTGGTTGTTGAGGTTGCCCCAGTCATACTCGGCAATGTTCATTCCCCTCACAAAGAGCTCGTGGCCCGAGAAGTAGCAGTAGCAGTCCACCAGCGACGCCTTGCCCAGGCGGAGCGACTTTATCTCGGTGCCCGCCAACTGGATGCCCGCCACATACTCCTCGAGAATCTCGAAGTTGAAGTATGCTCTCTTATTGCGGATGTTTATACTCTTGTAGTTATGTTTCTTATCGTTGCTCATAGAATATTTCGCTCGGTTTGTTTGGCTATCTTGTTACGCTCGGCGTTGAGCTTGGCGATGGCCAGCAGCAGGCGTGCCTCCTCCTCTTCGTCATCCTCACCCAGCGAGGCCAACTTCTCGCCCAGCGAGGCAATAATCTCCTCGATAGCCTTCGATTTGTAGAGGATGATGGCCCTGGGAATAATCTTACCCAGCTTCTCCTCCTCGCTCTCGATATATATGTCGTGCTCCTTCCAGATGGAGGATTGTTTGTGGTTGTCGCCCTCGGTGAGGATGTCCACAGCCGCCGAACTTGCCTCGGGGTCGGCCAGCTCTATGAAGTAGTGCTCGGGAACCTTCACTCCCACCCCCAACTCGCCAATATGGCTCTTGTAGCACTCCACGAGGGCCCTATATCGGGGGTCACGGAAATAGACCTCGTCGCCCTCGAGCGAGTCGAATATGGACTCGGCAACATTGAAGGAGATGACGCTCTTGCCCTCACGGTAGTCGAGGGTCAGGTGGCCATATTTGATGAGGTATCCGGCGATCTCCCTCTCCAGCTCCACCATACTGCTCCCCGCCTTGTGGGGGCCAATGGCTGTAGCCTCCTGTGTGCGGCGAGCCTCACTGTCCAGCTGTGCCTGCTGGCGCCTCACAAACTCCTTGGCCTCCTCGCCATAGTGGGCACCCACACTCTTGCGCACCACCTCGCTCACCAACACCTGCTCGTCGATGTCCATAATCTTGGAGCACTCCTTGATGAACACCGAGCGCTGAATTTTGTTGGGGATGAAAACTATGGAGTTTACGATGTCGCCAATGAGCTCGCCCTTGCGAATGGGGTCCCTCTGCACCTCCTCGGCATAGAGCGACGACTTGAAGGTTATAAAATCTTTCTGATTGGCGGCAATGTAGTCCCTAATCTGGTCGGCCGAGTGGCTGCGAGCGAAGGAGTCGGGATCCTCACCCTCGGGGAGCACCACAACCCTCACGTTGAGTCCCTCCTTGAGCACCAAATCGACACCCTTCAGCGCCGCCTTCACACCCGCACTGTCACCATCGAAAAGAAGGGTGATGTTGTTGGTAAAGCGGGCAATAATCCTCACCTGCTCCACAGTGAGCGCTGTGCCGAGGGGGGCAACCACATTCTCTATACCCTTCTGGTGCATCTGCACAACGTCGATGTTACCCTCCACGAGTATGCAGTGGTTCTCCTTGGTTATGGCACTCTTGGCAAAGTAGATGCCGTAGAGGTTGTTGCTCTTGGAATAGACGATGCTCTCGGGCGAGTTGAGATATTTTGCCCTGTTGTCACTCTGGAGCGCACGCCCACTAAAGGCGGTCACACGACCCGAGATGGTGTGGATGGGGAACATCACACGACCACAGAAGCGGTCGTAGTAACCCCCCGTTTCTCTCTTGATGGTAAGTCCCGTATCTACGAGAAACTGCTCCTTGTAGCCGGCACGCAGGGCTGCTTGGGTCATCGTATCCCTATCACGGGAGGCTCGACTCTCGGGACAGTAGCCCAGGCCGAAACGCTTTATGGTGGCGTCGGTTAGGCCTCGGGAGGCAAAGTAGCTGCGGGCAACGCTCAAACCCTCGTCGGTGCCATACATCTGCTCTACAAAGTAGTCCGAAGCCCACGCATTGACAACCATCATACTCTCTCGGTTGTCGTTGCGCTCCTTCTCCTCGGGACTCTCCTCACGCTCCTCCACAGTTATGCCATACTTCTTGGCCACCCACTTGAGAGCCTCCACATAGGTGAGCTTCTCGTGCTCCATAACGAAGGTGACGGCATTGCCACCCTTGCCACAGCCGAAACATTTGTAAAGTCCCTTGGCAGGCGACACCACAAACGAGGGGGTCTTCTCGTTGTGGAAAGGACAACACGCCATATAGTTCACTCCCTTTTTCTTGAGTGAAACGAAGTCGCTGACGACCTCCACCACATTTGCTGCGGCGTATATTCTGTCCACTGTTGCCCTGTCAATCATAACTCTTCTTGGTGGCTGTGCCTTAATCATTTGAGCCCGTGCGCCCCACCCTTGCGGGCTGTTAAGCGCACATTTAGCAGGTAAAGGTACAAAATACTTTGTATTTTGCAAAATTCGGAGGTTTTTAGGGGGGGGTGACGGCCAACTATGGGAGGTCTGCCGACGACCGACGACCGACGACCGTCGCAGGCCTGCGGCCCGAGGAGTTATTAGGGGCATTAGGGTCGTTAGGGAGAAGGGTGTATGGAGTATTTGGGGAGCGGGTCCTATTACTCCTATTACTCCTATTACTCCTATGCTCTACCCCAGATAGGAATTATGGGAGTTATAAGAGTTATAGGAAATTTCCCCTAACGGCCCTAATGACCCAATACACCCTATAAAAGTTTTCGGGCTTGCCGGGCAAGCCCGCGACTATAGACGTTAGACGTTGGACGTTAGACGTAAAAACTGCAGAGAATGGAGGGATTTTTGTGCCAAACAAGAAAGCGGGCCCGCAGTTTGCTGACGCAAATGAGGAGCCCGCTTATCGCAGTGCGGTGCAAAAAGCACCCGTTATATGCAGTTTTTAATATCGGCGGTACACCCACACATCCGACTGCAACGCCTTGTACTTAAGGCGCATACGCTCAGCCTCGGCAAGATTGTCGGTGGAGTAGGCAATCACAACCCACAGACCGTTGGGGAAGGGGGCGATGAGGTAGTTGTCGGCACCAATACCCAGGGGGTCCTGCTTGGCACACGCACGGGCGTTGTACTTAATCGAGAATACGCCCACGGACACATTGTAGCGCTTGCCCGGAGCGGGGGGATTGGGGGCCTCAACCACAGGCTCGGGAGTAACCACAATCTCCACAACCTGCTCCTCGAAAGGCTCCACAGCGGGCTCCTCAACAACAATCTCCTGGGTGGCCTTATGGTTTAACACATAGCGACTTACGCCCATCCAGGCGAGAGCCAGAAGGAGTATAAGCACCACAATGAGCAGAATGTTGCCCAGGCGCAAAGAGCTCTTCTCCTTAAGTGTGGCTGTGGGCAGTTCGTCGCCATTGAGGGCTCGGTGGAGCTCCTGGTCGATGTCGAAGCGGCGGGGGGTGATGGTGCCCACGCTCTCCACACATATTGCACCATCCTCACGCTGTGCTGCCGAGAGCCAATCGTGGTAGATGGCCATAGCCTCCTCGGAGTTAAGGCCTCCGTGGTCGGCGATGATGTCGGTCACAGGGATGTGGCTGTCGGTAATCTTGTCGGAGAAGGTGACCTTTTTGGGGTCGCCCTCAACACTCAGGGAGCCCACCTCGGGGAGGGCCACATTACCATACTGCACCAGGCAGTTGAAGATGATTTTGTTTACTACTGTGCTCATATCTAACGGTTTGAGTAGTTACGCTTTGTGGGGGATTACTTTTTGGCTTTGGGAGGGGCCACCTTCTTGGCTGCGGGCTTTGCGGGCTCCTCTGCCCAGGCAATGTGCTGGGGTTTGCTGCGCAGGCCGATAACCACAAGAACGATGCCCGCAATGACAAAGGGGATGCTCAAAAGCTGGCCCATATTGAGAGTCATATCGGCCTCAAAAGCCACCTGGTCGTTCTTGATGAACTCCAGGAAGAAGCGGGAGAGGAAGATGCCGATAAGGCCCACGCCAAACATCAGTGCGGGGTGTTTGCGACCTGCATCCTTCTTGTAGTAGAGAAAGAGAAGTACCACAAACACTGCAATGTAGAAGAGTGCCTCGTAAATCTGGGTGGGGTGCATAGGGAGCGTTTCGCCATTGCGCACAAAGACAAAGCCCCAGGGGAGGTCGGTCACGGCACCATAAATCTCGGAGTTCATAAGGTTGCCGAACCTCACACCCGCACCACCGATCGCCACAGGAATCATTATGCGGTCGGCAGCCCACCAGAAGGGCATCTTGTTGCGCCAAGCAAAGAGGCTCAAGCCGAGCAGGAAGCCTATGGCTGCACCGTGGGAGGCCATACCTCCCTCACGGATATTGAGGATGCGCAGTGGCTCGGCCAGATATACCTCGGGCTCATAGAAGAGGCAGTGGCCCAACCTTGCACCGAGGATGCCAAGGATGGTGGCGTACCAGAAGAGGCTATCGACAAGTTTGTCGGGCAGCTTCTCACGGCGCACAAAGTTGGTGAAATAGTAGAGGCCTGCGATGAAGGCTGCTGCCCAGAAGAGGCCATAGTAGCGGATTTCGAGCCCAAAGATGGAGAATGCAATGGGATCGACATTCCAGATTACGGACGCAAAGTTGGTCATATTCTGTACTTGTATTTAGTTACACAATTGTGGCGAGGTCAAAGGTAGCAAAAAAGTGCTAATTCTTGCTCAAAGTGAACGAAAAAGTGCTTCCACGCCCCAATTCGCTACGCAGATTGATGGTTTCGCCGTGGGCTTCGAGCACGTGTTTCACAATCGACAGGCCCAGGCCCGTGCCTCCCTGCTCCCTCGAACGCCCCTTGTCTGTGCGGTAGAAACGCTCGAAAACTCGGGGGATATCCTCCTTGGCAATTCCTCGACCGTTGTCCCTCACCTCCACCAACACTTTGTCGAAGAGGTCTATAAACTTGATGAAGGTTTCGCCACCCTCGTTGCCGTAGCGGATGGAGTTGATGATGAGGTTTGCGAGCACCTGCTCGATGTAGTATTGGTCGGCCTTGACCCACACAGGGGGATAGGGGGTGTTGAAGGAGGAGCCCACCACCACCTTTATGTTGCGCTTGGTGGCTTCAAACTCCACACTATCCACAATATCTCGGGTGAGGGCCACAATGTCGAAGCGTTCATAGTTGAGGTTAAGCACGCCCGACTCGAGTTTGGAGATGGCCTCCAGATCTTTTGTGATGTTTATAAGACGGTCGATGCTCTTCTCGGTGCGCTCCAGGTAGCGGCGACACATCAGGGGGTCGCTCATACCCCCGTCGAGGAGAGTCGAGATGTAGCCCTGGATGTTGAAAATAGGGGTTTTGATTTCGTGCGACACGTTGCCCACAAACTCTTTGCGATACTTTTCGTTCTCCTTGAGTCGTGCAATCTCCCTCTGGTTCTGCTCGGCCCAGCGGTTGAGCTCGGCACTCACCGAACGCTCGGGGTGGTCGGTCTGCTCCAACTCTGCCGCCAGCTCGGTGGTCTTCACATCACGTCCGAGCACTATGCGGTAGAGGGGTTTGATACGCTGAATGAAAAAGCTCTTCATCACCCACTTGTCGCCCAGAAAGACCACAAGTCCGCTGCCCACGGCAAAGAGCAATCCCCACCACATACCGCCGGTGTTCACAAAGCGCCCTATGGCCAAACCCGCTGATACACAAAGTATTGTGATGATACCCACGGTGATGGCCGCCGTATTGATAGTTTTGATTTTCATTATCTGTTGTTATTAATGGATTTTGCAGGGGGGCGCAGACAGCTGCCACTCTCTCGGCCACAGCCTCCCTCCCAAATAGCAAAACTACGCAAAAAATGCGGTTTTCTCAAATAAAAACACGATATTTGCGTTTTGCAAAGGTGTGAGCCGCAAAAATAGATTGGCCCCGTAGTTCAATGGATAGAATTTAAGATTCCGGTTCTTACGATAGCGGTTCGATTCCGCTCGGGGTCACAAGGGTACAAAGCAAGAGGTATGGAATTTAAGTTAGTGTCCGACTATAAGCCTACGGGCGACCAGCCCGAGGCCATCGAAGAGCTCGTGCGCTCCATCGGGGGTGGGCAACCGCACAACACCCTCCTGGGAGTCACAGGCTCCGGCAAGACTTTTACCGTAGCCAACGTGGTGGAGCGACTCCAGCGACCCACCCTCGTGCTCAGCCACAACAAAACACTTGCCGCACAGCTCTACAGCGAGTTCAAGGCCTTCTTCCCCGACAATGCCGTGGAGTATTTCGTGTCCTACTACGACTACTACCAGCCCGAGGCCTACCTCGTGGCAAGCGACACCTACATTGAGAAGGACCTCTCCATAAATGACGAGATTGAGAAGTTGCGACTCCACACCACAGCCTCGCTCCTCTCGGGGCGCAGAGATGTGATTGTGGTGTCGAGTGTGTCGTGCCTCTACGGTATCGGCAACCCCGCCGACTTCCACGCCAACAGCACCACCCTCCGTGTGGGCGACATCATCCCCCAACGAAGGCTCCTCTACCGCTTTGTGGATGCCCTCTACACCCGCACCGAGCGTACGCTTGAGCCCGCAACCTTCCGTGTGAAGGGCGACACCATAGATGTTATGCCCGCCTACTCGGAGAGCGACGCCTACCGCATCTCGATGTTTGGCGACGAGATTGAGGCCCTGTGGCGCATAGACCCCCAGACGGGTGCACGCCGTGAGAGCCTCACGGAGGTAACCATCTTCCCCGCCAACCTCTTTGTGACCACCAAGGAACGCACCGACGAAGCTATAAGGCAGATACAGCTCGACCTGGGCGAGCGCATAGCCGAGTTTGAGAAGGCCGGGCGCACCGTCGAGGCACAGCGCATAAAGCAGAGGGTGGAGTATGACGTGGAGATGATTAAGGAGCTGGGATACTGCTCGGGCATTGAGAACTACTCACGCTATATGGATGGGCGCAAGCCAGGCGAGAGGCCCTTCTGCCTACTCGACTACTTCCCCGAGGATTTCCTCCTGGTGGTGGACGAGAGCCACGTGACAATCCCCCAGGTGAGGGCAATGTTTGGTGGCGATAGGGCTCGCAAGGAGAGCCTTGTGGAGTATGGTTTTCGCCTTCCCGCAGCTGTTGATAACCGACCTCTCACCTTCGAGGAGTTTGAAGACTTTGGCCACACGGTGCTCTACTGCTCTGCCACCCCCGCCGATTATGAGCTTATGAAGAGCGAGGGCTCCATTGTGGAGCAGATTGTGAGGCCCACGGGACTTCTCGACCCCGAGATTGAGGTGCGACCCACCGACCATCAGGTGGACGACCTGCTGGAGGAGATTAACAACACCGTTCACAAGGGACAGAGGGTGATTGTGACAACCCTCACAAAGAGGATGGCCGAGGAGCTCTCCAAATATTTCGACCGCATAGGTGTCCGCAACCGCTACATACACTCCGATGTGGAGACCTTCGACCGTGTGCAGATTGTCGAGGACTTCAAGGCCGGCTCCTTCGATGTGCTCATAGGTGTGAACCTTCTGCGTGAGGGTTTGGACCTCCCCGAGGTGTCGTTGGTGGCGATTATGGATGCCGACAAGGAGGGATTTCTGCGCAGCGAGAGGGCTCTGACACAGACCGCCGGACGTGCAGCCCGCAACGTTGAGGGCAGGGTGATTATGTATGCCGACAAGATTACTGACGCTATGCAGGCAACCATCAACGAGAGCCAGCGACGACGCGACAAACAGATGGCATACAATGAGGCTAACAACATAACACCCACACAGATACGACGCTACACCCGCACAACCATCTCGGGCACCACCTCACCTGCCAGCGATACCTATCCCCTGGGGGGCCTCCCCTCACTTATGGCCGCCGACACACAGGGAGCCTACTCCCCCGAGGAGCGTGCCGAGTCGATAGAGCTTGCTCGCCGCCGTATGGAGGAGGCTGCCAAGGCGCTCGACTTTGCCCAGGCTGCCTTGTGGCGTGACAGAATGTATGAGTTGCAGGGTAAAAAAGTGAGATAAAAGTTGAAAGGTTTTGGGGAGGTTAGGGATATTAGGGACATTAGGGACGTTAGGGACATTAGAGAATTTTGAGAGTTTAGGGAGATACTCCTATTACTCCTATAATTCCTATAATTCCTATAACTCCCATAACTCCTATCTTACTCTACCCCAAAAAACTAACCACTAAAAAAGCTGACAGCCGATTGCTGACAGCTGAATGCTAAAAAATGAAGTTTGCCGAGAGAGTAACACGAGTGGTAGATCTCTTCTACCTAAAGCCTTTGAGGCGGTTTATTCCGCTTCAAACCTTCCGCTATGCGGTGTGTGGCGGTGGCAACCTTGTGATAAACTGGATGCTCTATGCCCTCCTCTACGACGTGGTGCTCGGGTTCGACTACCTCAACCTGGGGTTTGTCTATATTTCTCGCCACATTGCCGCCCTGGCCATCACCTTCCCCATAACACTCCTCACGGGCTATTGGCTCCAGAGCCGTGTGTCGTTCAGTGGGTCGCAGCTGGGCGACCGTGTGAGCTCCGTGCGCTACCTCATCACCACCCTCGGCTCGTTGGCAATCAACTACGCCTGCCTGAAGCTCTTTGTGGAGTTGTGCCACCTCTACGCCCCCGCAGCACAAGTTGTCACCTCGCTCATCACAGTGGTATATAGCTACCTGCTCCAGAAGTATTGGACATTCAAGGCGTAAACACTTGCCTCCAAATACAAAATTTGTTTATCTTTGCCCTCGATTTGGAACCAAACAAACAACAATTAATAAAAACAAAATTTATGAAACTTACCAAAATTTTGGCAGTGGTGATGGCAGTGGCTGCACTCGCCACCTCGTGCAAAAAACCTGTAGATCCTACCCCTGAGGCAAAAACCATCTCGGTGGCTGCACAGATGTACAACTTCACACGTGCAACCGACACCGCATTTGAAGAGGGCGACGCCATCGGTCTTCACATCCTCAACGGCGCAACCTGGCTCGACAACGCCAAGTACACCTACACCGGTGGCAAGCTCGTAGGCGAGCAGACCAACCTCTGGTACACCGACGAGGAGGTTGAGGCAGATGTTTTGGCCTACTACCCCTACAATGCCAACGCCGCCTACAACGCCGCAGGCTACACCTTCACTGTGAATGCTGACCAGAGCAGCGCAGCTCTCTACACCGCTTCGGACTTTATGTTGGCCACCACCAACTCCAAGCCCACCGCTTCGGCTGTTGAGCTCCCCTTCCGCCACACCCTCTCGAAGGTTGTTGTAAAGATTAACAACCAGCTGGGTGAGGATATTGCCAACGTGTGGTTCTCGGATGTCTATGGCACCACCACTATCAACCTGATGGATGGCAAATCGGTGGCAAGCGGCTCGAAGGGCACCATCAAGGCTGCCAACGTGACCATCGACGGCGCACAGGCTTGGGCCCTCATTGTTGTTCCCCAGGAGAACGTTAAGCCCCAGCTGATGGTGACCACCGTGAGCCAGAAGCAGTACACCTTCGACCTCCAGGAGGCTGTGACCTTCTCGGCAGGCAAGGTTAGCACCGCCGAGGTGGCCCTCACCAAAGAGAGCATCGCCACCAGCTTCACCCCCACCATCTCCGACTGGGAGGCCGACAACGACCTTCAGTTCAACCAGACCGAGAGCGACGACAACGGCGACGAGCCCGAGCTTCCCTTCGAGGCAGAGGAGTCGGGCCTTGGTGTTATTGGCTCGTTTGGCAACAGCAATTGGGCAACCGATGAGATTCTCTACACCACCCCCACCGAGGGCTTGCTCGTAGCTGCAAACATTGATTTCGACGCTTATGAGGCTTTCAAAATCCGCACCGTAGGCACTTGGGATGGCGAGGTAAACCTTGGGCGTGGCGAGGTAAACTACATCAAGGCCAACAAATACATCACCGCAACCGTTGGTGGTAGCGACATCACCATTGAGGCATCCGGCACCTATGATATCTATTTCGACCAGAATACCAAAGTTGTTTATGTTATGGCCGCAGGTGCCAACATTGCAGAGGCTACCGAGCAGACCGAGAACGGCGAGGAGCCCGTAATTGAGGAGCCCGATGTAACCGGCAACCTTCTTTATCTTGCACCCAACACAAACTGGAAGGCAGATGGCGCACGTTTTGCAGCCTACTTCTGGAAAGAGGGTGGTGAGGCTTGGGTAAATATGGCCGATACCGACGCCGATGGCATCTATGAGGTTAATATCCCCGTAGGTTATGCAGGTGGCGACAACATTATCTTCTGCCGTATGGATCCCTCGAAAACCACCAATGGCTGGGGCAACAAATGGAACCAGACCGCAGACCTTACCATCCCCACCGATGGTACCAACCTCTACACCGTTCCAGAGGACACTTGGGACAAAGGCGCAGGTAGCTGGAGCACCAAATAAATATATGATAAGTATATACACCGCACAAAAAGGCTTCCCCTTTTCGGGAAGCCTTTTTTGTGTTCTTCGAGCCCACTATAACTATCTGGGATAGAGAATAGGAATTATGGGAGTTATAAGAGTTATAGGAAATTTTCCCTAACGAATCTAACGGCTCTAACTATTTCTCCACACTGCCTTGCAAAGAATTGCCAGCACAAAAGAGTCCTTCGGGCACCTCATAGCGGGGTTTGGATTCGAGATAGATGTTGGTTTTCATAGGGTTTGGGGGGTGCGCCCTGACCCACCCTATTGGAGAAGCAGTTCGGCGCAGTTTGTAGTAGTTTCGTGCAGTCGGAGCGAGTGGAGCGCCACACCCTCGGGGAGGGCGGGAGCTATGAGCCCTGCGAAGTGCTCCAGAAGATTCTCGCTGGTGGGTTGCCACTCGGTGGCGTGGATGCGGCAAAATGTCCTCTTGAGGGCCGCCACAACCTCCTCTGTTTCGGGGCAAAGGCGGATAACCAACGAGTGGTCGAAGCGGCTCACAACCTGCTCCTCCACCACCCTCTTCACCTCGCCGAAGTCGATGGCCATACCCATCTTAGCTCCCTCGATGTGGGTGGCGGGGGCTGTAACGGTCACCTCCAGGCGGTAGGAGTGGCCGTGGAGTTGGCTGCAAGGGCCATCATAGCCCACAAGCGCGTGGGCCATCTCAAGCCTGAACTCTTTGGTAAGAAGCATTTTACTCATCACACAGGTGGCTTACATCAAGGTGGCGGGAGAGGGGTTGGTCGAGGCTTATGAGGGTCTCGGTGGCCACCACTCCGGGGATTTTGCGGATACCCTCGCCGAGGGTACGCATAAGGTGGGTGTTGTCACGGCAGAAGAGCTTAACCATAAGGTTATACTTGCCCGTAATGAAGTGACACTCCACAACCTCGGGAATCTTCTCCAGCGCCTCAATGGTTGCCCCTTCGAGCGAGGGCTCCTGCACCCTCACACCCACAAAGGCACACACATCATAGCCCAGCAGTCGGGGATCAACCAACAGCTTGGAGCCGAGAATAATTCCCTGTTCGTCGAGCTTCTTCACCCTCTGGTGAATCGCAGCGCCCGATATGCCGCACTCCCTGGCAATCTCCAGGAAGGGCATACGGGCGTTGCGAACCAGCAGTTGAAGAATCTTGCGGTCTATTTTATCCAACACAACTTTGGTCATCGCCCAGTAGTTTTTGGAAAAAACGGATGCAATTCCGATTATTTGATAACGCCAAGCTCTTTGCCGATTTTGGTGAAGGCGGCAATACACTTGTCGAGCTGCTCACGGGTGTGGCCTGCCGATACCTGAACACGGATGCGGGCCTGGCCTTTGGGAACAACGGGGTAGTAGAAACCGGTCACATAGATACCCTCCTCAAGGAGTTTGGCAGCCATAACCTGCGACAGAGGTGCGTCGTAGAGCATAACGGCGCAGATAGCGCTCTGGGTGGGTTTGATGTCGAAACCGGCCTCGAGCATCTTGGTGCGGAAATACTCCACATTCTCCACCAGACGGTCGTGAATCTCATTGCTCTCAGCGAGCATCTTGAATACCTCGATACTTGCACCAACCACTGCGGGGGGCACCGAGTTGGAGAAGAGGTAAGGACGCGAACGCTGGCGGAGCATCTCGATAATCTCCTTGCGACCTGTGGTGAAGCCACCAACAGCACCACCAAAGGCCTTGCCGAGGGTACCGGTGAGAATATCCACCTGACCACGGCAGTTGTAGAGCTCGGTAACACCGCGACCGGTGGCACCAACAACACCTGCCGAGTGGCACTCATCAACCATCACGAGAGCGTCGTACTTCTCGGCCAGAGCCAAAATCTCATCCATCTTGGCAACATTACCGTCCATCGAAAATACACCGTCGGTCACGATGATGCGGAAGCGCTGTGCCTGTGCGAGTTTCAGACAGTTCTCCAGCTCCTCCATATTGGCGTTGGCGTAGCGATAGCGCACAGCCTTGCAGAGCCTTACACCGTCGATGATGGATGCGTGGTTCAGAGAGTCGCTGATGATGGCGTCCTGCTCGGTGAAGAGGGGCTCAAACACACCACCATTAGCGTCGAAGCAGGCAGCGTAGAGGATGGTATCCTCGGTGCCGAAGTAGTCGGCAATAGCCTTCTCAAGCTCCTTGTGAATATCCTGGCAGCCGCAGATGAACCTCACGGACGACATACCGAAGCCACGAGCGTCGAGAGCCTTCTTGGCAGCCTCAATAAGGCGGGGGTTGTCCGACAGACCAAGGTAGTTGTTGGCGCAGAAGTTGAGAACCTCTTTGCCACCCACCTCAATAGCTGCCCTCTGGGGCGACTCGATGATGCGCTCTACTTTGTAAAGACCGGCCTCGCGGATGTCGGCGAGCTCCTTCTGAAGATGTTCTTTGATTTTACCGTACATAGTGATTATAGTTTTATAGGTTTGATTTAGTTACATTTTGTTACAAAGGTAGAGAATAATTTGCGAATTTATTCCCCGAGCATCCCAAATTTTTACTCTTCACCCCCTCTTTATCACTCTTTTTGTCAATTCCATACAAATCATTATCTTTGTGGGCCGAATTAGCAATGGAATAAAGATTGTAATTTACACAATAAAATTAGGTTAGTATTATGCAGACTATCGACACTTACAATTTTGAGGGCAAACGAGCCATCATCCGTGTGGACTTCAATGTGCCCCTCGACAAAGATTTCAATGTTACCGACGACACCCGTATCCGTGCCGCAATCCCCACCATCCAGAAGGTTTTGGCCGGTGGCGGTAGCGTTATTCTTATGTCGCACCTGGGTCGTCCCAAGAAAAACAACGACGAGAAATACTCCCTTTCGCACATCATCTCCGCAGTGGAGGCACGCCTCGGTACCAAGGTGCTCTTCGCAGGTGACTGTATGGGTGAGAAGGCTGCCGAGATGGCTGCCACTCTGAAGCCCGGTGAGGTGCTCCTCCTGGAGAACCTCCGTTTCTACGCCGAGGAGGAGGGCAAGCCCCGTGGCCTGGCAGAGGATGCCACCGACGAGGAGAAGAAAGAGGCTAAAAAAGCTGTGAAAGAGAGCCAGAAGGAGTTTGTGAAAAAGCTCGCTTCCTACGCTGATTGCTACATCAACGACGCATTCGGTACCGCCCACCGTGCACACGCTTCGACCGCACTCATCGCTGACTACTTCCCCCAGGACAAGATGTTCGGCTACGTTATGGAGGGTGAGCTGAAGGCTATCGAGAGCGTTATGGAGAACCCCGCACGCCCCTTCGTGGCTATTGTTGGCGGCTCGAAAGTTTCGACCAAAATCTCGATTATCGAGACCCTTATGGAGAAGTGCGACAAGATTATCATCGGTGGCGGTATGACCTACACCTTCTCGGCTGCCCTCGGCGGTCAGGTTGGTAAGTCCATCTGCGAGCCCGATATGTTTGAGACCGCCCTCGCAATCCTCAAGAAGGCCGAGGAGAAGGGTATCAAGTTTGTGATGTCGCCCGATGCGCTCACTTGCGACGACTTCTCCAACGACGCCAACACCCAGGAGGCTTCGGTGAAGAACATCGACCCCGCTTGGGAGGGTGTGGACATCGGCTCGGAGGGTAAGAAACTCTTCCACGAGGAGATTTTGGATTGCAAGACCATCCTTTGGAACGGCCCCGTAGGCGTGTTTGAGATTGAGAAGTTCTCGACCGGCTCGAGGGCTGTAGCAGAGGCTATCGCAGAAGCTACCCAGACCAAGGGCGCCTACTCGCTCATCGGCGGTGGCGACAGCGTTGCCTGCATCAACAAGTTCGGCCTGGCCGACAAGGTTAGCTACGTATCGACCGGTGGTGGTGCTCTCCTCGAGTTCATCGAGGGCAAGGAGCTCCCCGGCGTTGCTGCCATCAAGAAATAAGCAACTTCGCTTCATAAAAAAAGCCCGGCCAAGTTTTGGTCGGGCTTTTTTATAATGTCCAACGTCTAACGTCCAACGTCTATAGTCGCGGGCTTGCAGCCCGAGGAGTTATTAGGGGCATTAGGGAAGGGGTCCTATAACTCCTATTACTCCTATTTTGCTCTACCCCAGATAGAAATTATGGGAGTTATAAGAGTTATAGGAATTATAGGTATTTTTCCCCTAATGGCCCTAACGGCCCTAATGACCCTATAAAAGTTTTCGGGCTTGCTGGGCAAGCCCGCCACTATAGACGTTAGACGTTGGACGTTAGACCAAAGTCGGTCGTCGGTAGACGGTTGACGGTCGTCGTAAAAAGCGCAGATTGCGAGATAAATACAAGGCGCACAAGAAAACCCCCTCCGGAGTTTGCTTGACGCAAATGAGGAAGGGGGTTTATCGCAGTCGGGCGCAGTAGTTGCTCGCAAGGTGCGCTTGGGCACCGATAAGATGCGCT
>JAZQZI010000004.1:0-38352 GCA_045633985.1 Tidjanibacter sp.
TCGTTGGACATATCCTTGAATGCAACGATTCGATAGTTCTTAGGATGGATATCTTTTTTCATCGTTTTGTCTGTTTTTAAAGAATTACTCTGCTACAACCGAGAAGTGAATGGTTGCTTTAACCTCCCTGTGGAGTTTAACGGTTGCTACATACTCGCCGAGGGTCTTAACTGCCTCAACCTCGATAGCCTTGCGGTCAACCTCGATGCTCTTCTCTGCGAGAGCAGCTGCGAGGTCAGCCGAAGTGATGCTACCAAAGATTTTCTCCTCCTCTGCCTTAGCGGTGAGGGTGAGGGGAAGGTTCTCGATTTTCTCTGCGAGTGCCTGAGCGTCTGCGAGGAGTTTAGCCTCTTTGTGAGCACGCTGGCGAATGTTCTCTGCCAAAACTTTCTTTGCCGACTCGGTAGCTACCTTTGCGTAGCCCTGGGGGAGAAGGAAGTTGTTTGCATATCCGGGTTTAACGTCAACGATGTCGTTAGCATAACCCAATTTCTCTACATCTTTAATAAGAATAACCTGCATAATATTGTCCTCCTTCTCTAATTATTTCATCAAATCGGTTACGAAAGGCAAAATTGCGAGGTGGCGAGCACGCTTAACAGCCTGAGCCACTTTCTTCTGGTATTTCTGCGAAGTACCGGTCAAACGACGGGGAAGAATCTTACCCTGCTCGTTGAGGAACTTCTTCAGGAACTCGCCATCTTTGTAGTCGATGTATTTGATACCGCTCTTTTTGAAACGGCAATATTTTTTCTTCTTAACATCAACCGATACGGGGTTGAGGTAGCGGATCTCGCTATCGTTCTTTACAGGTGCTGCCATAATTTATGCCTCCTCTGCTACTACGGGTTCAACATTTGCCTCGGCCTCAACCTCAGCGTTAACTTTGCCGGCAAGTTTGTTGCGGCGTTTGATCGAGTACTCCACTGCGTGTTTGTCCTGACGGAACGAGAGGAAACGGATAACGCGCTCGTCGCGGCGATACTGTTTCTCAAGTTTCTCGATGAGGTCGCCCTCGCCAGTGAACTCGATGAGGAAATAGTAACCGGTGGTCTTCTTCTGGATAGCATAAGCGAGCTTCTTCAAGCCCCAAGCCTCTGCATTTACGATCTGACCGCCGTTCTCGGTGATAACACCTTGGAATTTGCCAAACAGCTCGTCAAGCTGAGCCTCCGAAAGAACGGGGGTGGCAATGAAAACGGTTTCGTAATTGTTCATAATGTTTTTTGTTTAAAAGTGTTTATTGCATACCAAATGCGGGCGCAAAGATACAAATAAAATTCAAAATGCAAAATTCAAAATTCAAAATTTTTACCTTTTACTATAAATAAGTGGGTTTTAGTGGTTAGACGGTAGACGAAAAAAGCTGAACGCTGAGTGCTGAATGCTGAACGCTAAAAAAAGTCGGGCCGCAGAGCCCGACTTTTTTATCTATTAAGTTTGAAGTCCTGACCGAGGTAAACCCTGCGAACCTCGTCGTCGTTGGCAAGGTCTTCGGCACTACCCGCCTTCAAAACCTTACCCTCAAAGAGCAGATAGGTGCGGTCGGTAATCGAGAGGGTCTCGTGAACATTGTGGTCGGTAATAATCACTCCGATATTCTTATCCTTCAGTGTGCGCACAATGCTCTGAATATCCTCCACAGCGATGGGATCTACACCCGCAAAGGGCTCGTCGAGAAGGATAAACTTGGGATTGATGGCCACAGCCCTCGCAATCTCCGTACGCCTGCGCTCACCACCCGAGAGCTGGATACCCATATTCTTACGTACCTTCTGGAGGCGGAACTCCTCAATAAGCTCCTCCACCCTCTGGCGCTGGTACTCCTTGGAGTAGCCCGTCATCTCCAACACGGCACGAAGGTTGTCCTCCACGGTGAGGTTGCGGAACACGGAGGCCTCCTGTGCGAGGTAGCCCACACCCATCTGTGCTCGTTTATAGACGGGCATTTTGGTAATCTCTGTGGTGGTGCCGTCCTCATCCTCGAGGAAGATGCGGCCGTCGTTGGGTTTGACGAGTCCCACAATCATATAGAAAGTGGTTGTTTTACCCGCACCATTGGGGCCGAGCAGACCCACAATCTCTCCCTGCTTCACATCGATGGAAACGTGGTTTACAACGGTGCGACTCTTATACTTTTTGACTAAATCGGAGGTGTATAACTTCATTTTTGCAAAAATTTTCGACAAAGTTACTCCAATTTCCGAAAAAATGATTACTTTAGTATTGCTATTTGCGAAAAAGAGTGAACAGTATGGAGAAAAAGGAGTATAAAAGCGAAGAACTTTTGGCCAAGCTGAAGGAGTATTTCGGCTTCTCGGCCTTCAAGGGAAATCAGGAAAATGTCATCCGCAACGTGCTTGCGGGCGAGGACACCTTTGTACTTATGCCCACCGGCGGCGGCAAGAGCCTCTGCTATCAGCTCCCCGCACTTATGATGGAGGGTGTGGCAATTATAATCTCGCCCCTGATTGCACTGATGAAGAACCAGGTGGACGCAATGCGTACCTTCAGCCTGGAGGACGGCATAGCCCACTTCCTCAACTCCTCGCTCAACAAAGCGGCCGTCACACAGGTTAAGAACGATGTGCTGGCCGGCAAAACAAAGCTCCTCTACTTCGCTCCCGAGTCACTCACAAAAGAGGAGAACGTCGCTTTCCTTCGCAAAATCAAAATCTCCTTCTACGCCATCGACGAGGCGCACTGCATCTCCGAGTGGGGCCACGATTTCCGCCCCGAGTATAGGCGCATACGCCCCATAGTGAACGACATCGGTCGTGCACCCATTATGGCACTCACCGCAACGGCAACCCCCAAGGTGCAGTTCGACATCCAGAAGAACCTCGGTATGATGGATGCCAAGGTCTTCAAGTCGTCGTTCAACCGCCCCAACCTCTACTATGAAATCCGTCCCAAGAACGATGTAAACAAAGATATCATCCGTTTTGTGAAGCAAAACCCCGGCAAGAGCGGCATCATCTACTGCCTCTCGAGGAAGAAGGTGGAGGAGCTTGCCGAGTTGCTTGTGGCCAACGGTGTGAGGGCCCTCCCCTACCACGCAGGTATGGATGGCGCAGCCCGTGCCAACAACCAGGACGCCTTCCTTATGGAGCAGGCCGATGTAATTGTGGCAACCATCGCCTTCGGTATGGGTATCGACAAGCCCGATGTGAGGTATGTCATCCACTACGACATTCCCAAGAGTCTGGAGGGTTACTACCAAGAGACGGGTCGTGCGGGTCGTGACGGCGGCGAGGGAAGGTGTATTACCTTTTACAGTTATAAGGACATCCAGAAGTTGGAGAAGTTTATGCAGGGCAAGCCCGTGGCCGAACAGGAGATTGGCCGCCTATTGCTGCTGGAGACGGTTGTCTATGCCGAGAGTTCGGTGTGCCGCCGCAAAAACCTCCTCCACTACTTCGGTGAGGAGTACACCGAGGAGAACTGCGGAGCCTGCGACAACTGCCTCAATCCCAAGCCCAAGATTAACGCCCAGAAACATATGTGTACAGCCCTCGAGGTGCTGGAGTCCATCGGTCCCAAATTCAAGGCCGAGTATCTGACCTCCGTGCTGGTGGGTAAAAACACCTCTATGATTAAGTCCTATGGGCACAATAAGATAGAGTTGTTTGGTGTGGGCAGCGAGCACGACGAGAAGTTCTGGGGCGCCATTGTCCGCAAGGGACTCTTCGAGGGATTCATCGACAAGAATATCGAGAACTATGGTCTGCTGTCGCTCAGTGAAAAGGGTGCGGAGTATCTCGACAAGCCCTATCCCATAACCATCACCCTCGACCACGACTACAGCGAGGACTCGGCCGACGACCCAATGGCGGGCGGCAAGAATGCTGTGGCCGACGAGGAGCTCTTTGCAATGCTCAAAGACCTGCGCAAAAAGGTGGCGACCAAGAACAACCTTCCCCCTTTCGTAATCTTCCAAGACCCCTCGCTGGAGGATATGTCGATTCAGTACCCCATCACCATCGAGGAGTTGCAGAACATCAGCGGTGTGGGTGCCGGCAAGGCCAAGAGGTTTGGCGAGGAGTTTGTGAAGCTCATTGCCGCCTATGTGGAGGAGAAGGAGATTATAAGGCCACAAGACCTGGTGGTTAAGAGTGTGGTAAACAAGAGCGGCAACAAGGTATTCATCATCCAGAGCATCGACCGCAAGATGGACTTTGAGGATATAGCCCACGCCAAGGGTCTGGAGATGGAGGAGCTGCTCACCGAGATAGAGTCGATTGTCAATTCGGGCACAGGGCTCGACATAAGCTACTATATCGACCAGGTGGTCGATGAGGATAAGGCCGAGGAGATATACCTCTACTTCAAGGAGGACGCCCAGAGCGACAGCCTGGAGGAGGCTATGGAGGAGCTCGGCGACGACTTCACGGAGGAGGAGGTGCGCCTGGTACGCATCAAGTTCCTCTGCGAACAGGGACACTAATAACAGAGAGTTTGGATGGCAACAAAAAGCTACATTAAGGCCCACTCGCGCAAGGGTGGGAGCAATAAGGGTGCAAAGGGTAGCAGAGCCCTCGCACCACACAACCCCGACTATGTGAGGCCCAAAAAGGCACTCGGCCAGCACTTCCTCACGGATATGAGCGTTGCACGCAGCATCGCCGAGGCGATGAGTGAGGGCGGCAATGTATTGGAGGTGGGTTGCGGCACGGGCGTGCTGACCCAATTCCTGCTCGAGCGCACCGACATCACCACTTGGGGTGCCGAGGTGGATGGCGAGAGCGTGGAGTATCTCCACAACCACTACCCCGCCTTTGCCCCCAGGCTCATCTATGGCGACTTCCTCAACCTCCCGCTGGGCGAGATGTTCCCCGAGGGTCTGAAGGTCATCGGCAACTTCCCCTATAACATCTCCTCTCAGATATTCTTCAAAGTCCTTGACTACAAAGACCTTATTCCCGAGGTAGTGGGTATGGTGCAGAGGGAGGTAGCACTCCGCATAGCCTCCCCCGCAGGAAATAGGGACTACGGCATACTGAGTGTACTGATGCAGGCGTGGTACGACATCGAGTACCTCTTCACGGTGCACGAGGATGTCTTCAACCCTCCCCCAAAGGTTAAGAGTGCAGTGGTGAGGATGAAGCGCAACGGTGTCACGGAGCTTGGGTGCAACGAGGAGCTCTTTGTGAAGGTTGTGAAGGCCGCCTTCAGCCAGCGCCGCAAGATGCTCAAGACCCCTCTGAAAGCCGTCTTTGGCGACCTTGGCGGCGAGGAGCACCGCTTCTTCAGCCTGAGAGCCGAAGCACTCACAGTGGCCGACTACATAGAACTCACTAATTGGATAGCCGAGAAAATCGGATAGCACAACAAATATGACAAGAGAACGGAGAGCCGATTGCCCTCCGTTTTTTGTTGGCGCATAGTTTTGGCCCGAAAGTTGCACCCTTTGGTGCGATACACGACTTTCATTAACCAATCCGTCAGAAAACTATGCAACAAAAATCTACCAAAAAGATTGTTTGGGCCCTCACGGCATTTGCCGTAGGCTCCTGCCTGTGGCTCTCATCGTGCACCGCCAAGCAGAAGTGGAACGAAGAACAACGACGTGAAGCCCGCCAGATGATTCGTGAATGGCGAGAGATTGCCTACCTCAATGCCCTCTCCGAGGCGGAGTTCACACTCTTTGCTGGTGAGGTTGCCGACCTGCTGGAGGCCGAGTGGCCCAACTATGTGGAGTTCATAGAGATGCCTATGGTGGGCGACAGCGTAGAGATGGTCATCATCACAACCATTGCGGGTGAGCTGAAGGCCACACCGGAACGTATGCGCAACATCTTCCCCTATGGCCGCCTGGTCGATATGGAGATACTGCCTGCAGCGCTCTCTGTGGCACATCAGGAGAGTTTCTACCGCTGTTTCACGGAGAAGGTGAACACACTCTATGGCTCGCTCCAGAGGTTTGTGTGGGATGCCATCTACTCCCGCCTCGACGACGCCATCATCCTGCGCCTTATGCGCCAGTGCGCCTCGCCCTACTGGGAGGTCGATATGGTTATCGTCGAGGAGGATTGAAAATTTTGTCTGACGACATAAGCGGTCAGCTGTATAGGAGTAATAGGAGTAATAGGAGTAATAGGAGTTATGGGAGTTATGGGAGTTATAGGAGTTATAGGAGTTATAGGAGTTATAGGAGTTATAGGAAATTTTCCCTAATGTCCCTAATGTCCCTAATGGCTCTAATGACCCTAAACAACTGACAACTAATAGTTAAGGGTTATTCGGAGAGGTCTATGATACTCCACGACAGTGGAGTTGTAATAAGAGAGTAGCCGCCCTCAAGTTCACTTGAAAGGGCGGCTACTCTCTTATTACAATTATTCAGTAGGAAGGCATAGACCTCGCCGCAAACTCTGCACTAAAAGTTTTTGGTGCCGCTTTTTACAAAAAGCGGCAGTCAAGAGGCGGGTTATTTGGTTGCTACGTAGATGAGGTCGAAGCAGTGGGGGTGGACGGGGACTACGGCGTAGTCGTTCATAGTGATACCCGATGTGAGTGCCTCATTTTCGTTGAGCAGTCGTCGGCGGTTCAGTCGATTCAGGATGTCGTAGGGCACACGGAGCATCCAGCCGGGCAGTCGGTGTTGGAGGTCGAGGGGGTCGAAGCGTGTGATGCGTGCCACGCCCTGGCGGTTTTTCTCGTAGTAGCTCCACACACTCTTGTTGCCCTCCACGCCATAGGGCTCCACGGTGGCGAACTTTTCACCCAGCAGGGCGGAGAACTCTTCGGGGTTGTACTCACGGATGTGCCAGGGGTTACGGGTGAGCGACATTGGCCCGTTGGGGGTGCTCACAATAAACTTGCCACCGGGGCGGAGCACTCTGTGTACCTCGGCCACAAAGGCCCTATCGTTGCGGATGTGCTCAATCACCTGGAAGGAGATGAGGCAATCGACACTCTCATTTTCAATGCCGGTAAAGGGGGGCACCTTCATCTGTCGGAACTCCACATTGTCGTAGCCCTCAATGAGTTCGGCTGCGGGGGTGTGTTTGTCGATAGTTATAAACCTTTCGGCCACAGGGGCAATCTTCTCCACGCCATAGCCGCTGCCGGTACCAATCTCCAGCACCACTCCCCCAACCCTCTCGGCGGCCCAATGGTAGGCCAGCAGGGAGCGCTGGAATACGTAGTTGTCGGAGGCGTCACGCTGTGACACACGCTCGGCGGTGTGGGGTGCTTTTGGTTTCATTGCGGGGGACTACTTATTTAGACGTATGGCATCATCGCCAATGGTTATTCGGCGCTCCTTGTAGAGCTGACCCACAGCCTTTTTGAAGCTCTTTTTGCTGAGGCCCGTGGTGGCGGCAATCTCCTCGGGCGAGGATTTGTCGCCCAGAGGGAGCACACCTTTACCCCTCTCGAGGAGTTCGAGGAGCTTGGTAGCGGCGCTGTCACGCTGCTCGTGTCCCTCCTGCTGGAGCATAACATCAATCCTCCCCTCGGTACTTATGCGGTGGACATAGGCCACCAGGCGGTCGCCCACCTTCACCGAGGAGAATATCTGGTCATCGTAAATCATTCCCCAGTGGCGATTGTTAATCACCACACGAAAACCCTTCTCCATACGGCGGGCAACGAGAATATCGACCTGCTCGTGGGCCCTGACGGAGATGGTGCTGTTGGAGATATACTTGTTGAGCTTGGTGGTGGCTACCACACGCCCTGTAAGGTTGTCACGATAGAGATAGACGAGGTATTTACCACCCATCTGCACCTCGAAGGGTACATTGCGGTTGGGCAGGAAGAGGTCTTTGGCTGTGATGCCCCACGCCAGGAACACTCCGTGGGCATTGCGGTCCACAGCCTCCAGCACTGCCGCCTCGCCCACCGTGGCCAGAGGTTTCTCACGTGTGGCAATGAGCCTGTTCTCCGAGTCGTGATAAACGAAGACCTCGGCGAGGTCGCCCACACGATCCGAGAGCGACACATAACGATTGGGGAGCAGCACCTCGGTTCCCTCCTCGTCGGTGAGGTAGATGCCGGGCTCTGCTATGCGGGCAATCCTGAGGGATTGGTATTCTCCTGCGTTGAGCATAGTTGTTGCGTAGTAAAGTAAAGAATGTGACTCTATATTTTCTGCAAAAATAGGGCTTTGTCACGAGAAATCGTTACATTTGCAGAAAATAAAATCACACTATGCGTTTAGCACTCCTCCAATTCGACACCATCACCTCCTCACCCGCCGAGAACAGAGCCACCATAGAGCGACTCGTGGAGGGTGTGGAGTGCGACCTTGTGGTGTTGCCCGAGATGTTTCCCACGGGCTACTCCACCGATGCGGCCGCCATTGCCGAGCCCGCCGAGGGACCAACTCTCGGCTGGATGAAACGCCTTGCAGCCGACCACGGCACGGCCATTGCGGGTACGATGGCTGTGGAGGAGAGAGGGGCTTATTACAACCGTTTCTACTTTGTGACACCCACAGGAGATGTCTTCCACTACGACAAACGCCACCTCTTCACCTTTGCGGGCGAGGATAAAACATTTGCCCCCGGAGGGGAGCGTATCATTGTGGAGTGGAGAGGGTTGCGCATCCTACCGCTGGTGTGCTACGACCTGAGGTTCCCCGTGTGGAGCTACCTACCGGGTGAGGTGGATGTGGTGCTCTACTCGGCAGCGTGGCCTGCGGGGCGCATAGGTGCGTGGGACACCCTCCTACCCGCAAGGGCCATCGAGAACCAATGTTGGGTGGTGGGCGTCAATCGCACAGGGCGTGACCTCCACGGCACTCCCTATTGTGGCCACTCGGCCGCCTACGACCATCTGGGCCACCCCGTAGCCGAGTGTGGCGAGGAGCAGGAGGCGCTCCGTGTGGTGGAGATAGACCCCACAAAGATTGCAAACTTCAGGGAGCGATTCCCCGCCTGGAGGGACGCCGAAAAGTTTGTTGTGAAATGAAAGAGCAAAACTTATGACCGAACAGGAAAAAATAGTCATCACGGGTGCGAGGGTCAATAACCTAAAAAACATAGACCTGGAGATACCCCGCAACAGCCTTGTGGTAGTTACGGGCCTCTCGGGCAGCGGCAAGTCGTCGCTCGCCTTCGACACCATCTATGCCGAGGGTCAAAGGCGATATATGGAGACCCTCTCCTCCTATGCCCGCCAATTTGTGGGCACTATGGAGCGCCCCGATGTGGACAAAATAGAGGGCCTCAGCCCTGTGGTGGCCATCGAGCAGAAGACCACCAACAAAAACCCACGCTCAACGGTGGGCACCGTGACGGAGATTAACGACTTCCTGCGCCTGCTATATGCCCGAGCCTCCAGGGCCTACTCGCCCGCCACGGGAGAGGAGATGGTTCACTACACCGACGAGCAGATAATCTCTCTCATAGAGGAGCGATTTGCAGGCAGGAAGATAGCCCTTCTGGCCCCCGTAATCAAGGGGCGCAAGGGTCACTACCGAGAGTTGTTTGAGGGATTTGTGAAGCGTGGCTACCTCCACGCAAGGGTCGATGGTGAGGTTATGGAGATGACCTCCGGTATGAAGCTCGACCGCTACAAAACCCACACCATTGAGCTCGTTATCGACCGACTGATTGTGGGCGAGAGCGGGCGTGAAAGGCTCACAAAGAGCCTTAAGGAGGCTATGCGTCAGGGCAAAGGCACCATTCTGGTCTATGACTACAAGGAGGATGGCGCACGCTACTACTCCCGCCACCTGATGTGCCCCACCACGGGTGTGTCGTTCGACGAGCCTGCCCCCTACACCTTCTCCTTCAACTCGCCCCAGGGGGCCTGTCCCCACTGCGGCGGCCTGGGCGAGGAGGCTACTTTCGACCGTGAGAAACTACTCCCCAATCCCAATTTATCCATTGCCGACGGAGCCATTGCACCCCTCTACAAGTTGCGCTCCAAGTGGTTCTTGACCGTAATGGCAGCTCTCGGCCACCGCTATGACTTCTCCATCGACGACCCCGTGGGTTCACTCTCGGAGGAGGCTCTCTCGGCCATCATCAATGGCGATCCCGAGCCAATGACCATAGACAGCGGCCACAGCGGTGCACAGATGATATCGTGGCAGGGTGTGACACAATATCTGGAGAGCAACACCGAGGAGAGCGGTCGTGGCACGGGCGCCAAGTGGCTCGGCCAATTCATCGAGCACCGTCCTTGCAGCCTTTGTGGCGGCTCACGTCTGAAGAGCGAAGCACTCCAATTCCGCATTGCAGGAAAAAATATTGCCGAGGTGTCCGAAATGAGTATCGAGGAGTTGCGAGAGTGGGTGAAAACCCTCCCCGAGCAGCTCACTACCAAGGAGATGGCCATAGCCCGAGAGATTCTTAAGGAAATTGGCGACCGCCTCGGATTTCTGGTCGATGTGGGTCTGGGCTATCTTTCGCTCAGCCGCCCTTCACGCAGTCTTTCGGGCGGTGAGAGCCAGCGAATAAGGCTCGCCACGCAGGTGGGCTCCAAGCTCGTGAATGTGCTCTACATCCTCGACGAGCCCAGCATCGGCCTCCACCAGAGGGACAACCGACGACTTATCGACAGCCTCAAGAGCCTTCGTGACGAGGGCAACAGCATAATTGTGGTGGAGCACGACGAGGAGATGATGCGCTCGGCCGACTGGATCGTGGATATGGGCCCCCTGGCCGGTCGCAAAGGCGGCGAAGTGGTGGCAGAGGGCAAGTTTGAGGATATACTCTCATCCTCCTCACTCACTGCCGACTATCTCTCGGGCCGCAAGCATATAGCAACCCCCGCAACCCGCAGGGAGGGCAACGGTAAAGCCCTCCGCATTGTGGGCGCACGGGGCAACAATCTGAAGGAGGTGACGGTGGCGATTCCGCTGGGGATGATGGTCTGTGTGACAGGTGTGAGCGGTAGTGGTAAATCAACTCTCATCAACGAGACCCTCCACCCCTATCTCAGCCGCACTCTCCACCGCTCATTCGACCAACCCCTCCCCTTTGAGGCCATCGAGGGAGTAGAAAATATCGACAAGGTGGTGGTTGTGGACCAGAGTCCTATTGGGCGCAGTCCACGTAGCAATCCCGCAACCTACTCGGGCGTCTTTGCCGACATCCGCAAACTCTTTGAGAAGACGCAGGATGCACAGGTGAGAGGCTTTGGTGCGGGCCGCTTCTCGTTCAATGTGAAGGGGGGCAGGTGTGAAGAGTGCAAGGGTGCAGGCGTGCAGACTATTGAAATGAACTTCCTGCCCGATGTCTATGTCACCTGCAAGGCGTGTGGCGGCCACCGCTACAACCGTGAAACTCTGGAGGTGAAATATAAGGGCAAGAATATAGACGATGTGCTCTCGATGACCATCAATCAGGCGGTGGAGTTTTTCGAGAGTATCCCCAAAATTTACACCAAACTACGTGCCATTCAGGAGGTTGGCCTCGGCTACCTCAAGTTGGGTCAGAGCTGCACAACCCTCTCTGGTGGCGAGAGCCAGAGGATAAAACTCGCATCGGAGCTTGCGGTGCGTGACTCCGGGCGCACACTCTACATCTTCGACGAGCCCACCACGGGCCTTCACTTTGAGGATGTGCGCCAGCTGCTGGTCGTATTCCAGAAGTTGGTGGATAGGGGCAACAGCGTGGTTATCATTGAGCACAACCTCGACGTAGTGAGGAGTGCCGACTGGATAATTGATATGGGTCCCGAGGGAGGTGCTGCAGGTGGCCGAGTGGTGGCCGAGGGCACTCCCGAGGAGGTGGCAAAGGTGGCCGAGAGCCACACAGGTCGCTTCCTGGCCGAAGTGCTATAACGACTACCGACACAGACGCAATGCGCCCGCAAATTGAGAATGGAAAATTGAGAGTAAGCGAGGGCAGAGTGCAGAAGTAATAAGCGACCGCCAAGTGCGGCCCTGCACACAAGGTGTAGCCCCGCGGGCTGCACCTTTTTCGTTTTAGGCACACTATTTGATGAGTGAGGGTGGTAATAATCCATAATTGCAATGAACCACAAACACAACCGCCACCACCCCACATCTCCGGAGAGAGCAACACGAATACAAACATCAATACTCAATGCCGCCGAAAAGCGAATTCTCGTGTGGCTGGCCGAGCGCCAACCGAGCTGGGTCACCTCCGACCTGCTCACCTACATAGGTGTGGCGGGCGCACTCGTCTGCGGCTTAGGGTTTGCGCTCTCGTGGCTCAATATCAACTACCTGTGGCTCTCTTCGGCGGGTCTTCTGATAAATTGGTATGGCGACTCGCTCGACGGCACACTCGCTCGTGTAAGAAGAACCCAAAGGCCCAAATATGGCTTTTTCATCGACCACTCGGTGGATGCACTCACCATTGCTCTGATGTGTGTGGGGGCGGGACTGTCGCCCCTCTTGAGGCTCGATGTGGCACTCGGTGTATTGTCAGCCTACCTCGCAATTTCGGTCTATACCTATGTATGTCAGATAGTTGGCGGCCAAATGAGACTCACCTATGGAAAATTGGGGCCCACGGAGTTCCGACTGATAGTAGTCATCGCCAACACCCTCTTCATCTACACTCCGTGGCGGGAGTTGAGCTTTACGATTGGTGCTACAGAATTTTCGCTCTTCGACCTTGTGGGGCTCGGCATAACGGCACTTATCGTAGTTCTGTGGGCTGCACAATGGCTCAGCGACCGTCGCCACCTCTCTGCCCTCGACCCACTGCGCAAGGCAGAGCCTGCAAGGGGCTGCAAACCCGCCAACGAAAGGCGACAAAGAGCCTAAACACCCCTCCCATCTATGCCATTCAAACAGATGGTTGCCAGATACTTGAAGTTTATTATAAGCCGTGCGGCGGGCACCGTGGTTGATACCGGGGTGTTGTGGTTATTCTCCCACCACATCTTCAGCGGCAGCTACTTCACAACCTACATCCTCTCTCCCATCATCTCCTTCGAGGCGGCGGTTGTGAGCAACTTTCTGCTCTCCTACTATTGGATTTGGAGCAGCAGGGTTGGCTCGCATACCCGCCGCTCATTTTGGCGCCACTTCGCCGCCTTCAACCTCTCATCTCTCGCCGGCTTTGGGGTCAAGATGCTCTTTCTGCTGCTCTTCGAGAAGTTGTTTAGGTGGAACGTTGTGCTCTGCAACCTTGTGGCTCTCTGCATCTCAGGGATACTCAATTTCCTGCTCACCGACAATGTAGTGTTTCGCAAGCGAAAGCCACCTGCGACCCACAAGCTCCTCGACAGTGAGGAACTTGCCACGCTATCACCGCTATTCAGGGGAACTATCGGAGGGTTGTTTGGGCGCTCGTTGATGGGGCTATGCGGGGTTGGCAGGCTCAACCATCTCTACGACAGCATTTTCCACTACAAGGGGCCTGAGGTAGCACGCAGGGCACTCCGCAACATCGAGTGTGACTACCTTGTGGGCCACGCCGAGCGGCTTCGCCAACTCCCCGAGGGGCCCTTCATAACCATCAGCAACCACCCCTACGGAGCCCTCGATGGGGTGATACTGCTCGACCTCGTGGGCCACCTGCGCCCCGACCTGAAGATTATGGCCAACAAAATCCTTGGGCGGGTGGAGCCCCTCGAAGAGAGCCTCATAACCGTCACCACCACTGAAACAACCAAGCTAAGCCCCGACGCCACGACCCTCAAAGGGATACGCACAGCCCTCTCCCATCTCAAGGAGGGGCACCCCCTGGGGCTCTTTCCTTCGGGCGCCGTGTCAGATCTCCACCTACCATCGTTTCGCATAGTTGACCGTCCCTGGCAGGAGGGGGTCATTAAACTCATCGGTCGGGCAGGGGTACCCATTGTCCCTATCCATTTCGAGGGACGCAACTCACTCTTCTACTACCTTCTGGGGCTTGTGGATTGGCGCATAAGATTGCTACGGCTTCCACGTGAGGTGCTCAACAAGGGGCGTGGCACCCACCGAGTAGCCATAGGGGAGGTTATCGGGGTGGATAGAATTCAGCGTGCAGAGAGGGATGGCAACCTTGCGGAGCTGCTGCGAGAGAGTGTTTACAACCTTCCCGGGAGCGACCACTACACCCCTCGGAGCAAACTCACAATCGGGGACAGCGAAAATTGAACATCGTACATATTCAAATACTATATATTTGTATTTATGATAGTTACCCCAAATCAGTACTTTGCTGGGCATAGCACAATATGACGAGAGATGCAACCATCGAAGCGATAGTTATTCCTATCTTTGCACCAGCAACAGCAAGAGAAAAACTTAATAAAGACTATAACTATGAAAAAGATTTTGATTACCCTCGCCCTCCTCTTTGCAGGCATCATCACCCTCTCGGCACAGAGTCAATTTGTGGGCAAATGGACAACCATCGACGACAAAAGCGGCAAACCCGCAGGTCTGGTTGATATCTATCAGGACGTTGACGGACTCTACTATGGTAAGCTCGTCGATACCTTCGGCCCCGACAAAAGCAAAGTGGGCAAGATGATTGTAAGGGGTATGAAATTTGAGAATGGCGAGCTCAAGGGCGGTAGAATCTACGACCCCGAGGCAGACAAACTCTACTACTGCACCATCAAATTCGACGCAGCCAAAAAGCAGCTTGATCTGCGTGGCTCGCTCGACAAACGAGGTCTGCTGGGTCGCACCCAGACCTGGGTCAATAAGCAGTAGTCGCAACTAAAGACACACATACACACTCTCATTTTTTTACATAACGAAAGGGCGGGCGATGAAGTGATTTCATCACCCGCTCCGCTTTTTTAAGTTATCAGTTGTAGATGGGGGCTAATCCACAAATCCATAGGGGGTGCCATCCACCTCAAAATCACTGAACGTGGCCGAAGTGCGTTTGCTATTATCGCCACTGGCCACCACAAGGCCAACATAAACCTCCTCGGGAAGCCCCACAAAACTATCGCTCTTACCCTCTGCAAAGGTCACACCTCCGTCGGTCGAGTAGGCAGCCACAAAGCGATCACCACTGCGGGAGAGGCGCAGCACAACATTATCCGTAGAGCCGCGAGTTCCCATAGACTTCTTCGAAGCCTTATCGCCCGACTTCAAGCGGTAGTGGCTGTAAAAGTCGGTATCAATAACTGCCGAGGTTGCATAGAGCATATTGGAGGCGTCTGCCGTGGGGTCGGCACAAATCATAAGTCCTGCACCACTCTGGTTGCCACCTCGCTCAAAGGTTGCACCATCGAGCGCCACGGTGAGGGTGAAGTCGCCCGAGAGTTTGCGCCACACAAAGCCAAACTTCTGGGCACTACTCTCAAATTTACCTGTGGCCGAGATGGTTAGCGAGCCATCCGAGCCCACCGAACAACTCACCACCGAGCCAGACACGGCTGTCATTGTCCAGCCGCCGCCCACCTCGCTACCCGAAGGTACCGAAGGAGTTGTACCCTCATCGCCATTGCCATCATCACCACCATCGTCATTGCCACCGTCGCCACTATCTCCGCCGGAGTTACCACCTCCCATTCCGCCATTGTCGGCCTCAATGGGGGCATTGGCAAAGCCCGAAAGGCGGCCCACGCCTGCTCCACTCTTCACAATCTCAGCCACCTCCATCTGGTCATCGACAATATAGTCGTAGGTTGGTTGGAAATCGTTGTAAGTAAGCGGGGTAGCCAGCTTATCACCTCCGTACTTCGTATATTCCACATTTGTAAAGGGATAGGGGTCGGAGGCATCTGCAGGAATGTTTGTATAGTGGTTATCACGGGCGTAGAGGTAGCCCGCAACGCTACCCGTGAGGTTGGACACCCAACTGCTGCCACTCTTCTTGGCAGGGAATGTACAGATGTCGGTCGGGAGCCTCACACCGTCGAAGGCGTTGTTCTCCACCAGCACCCTGGCCCCATAAGCACTGCCCACACCATAGGTGGTGACATTATCATAAAAATTGTTATAGACGTGGGCACGGCCAAACCTAACCCTGGGATGGCGCGAGGAGGAGCCGTCAAACCAATTGTGGTGCATAGTGATGGTTATCTGCTCATCGGCCGAGGCGCTATTGGAGTGGCCCACAAGGGTACTCTTCTGCGTCTTTATGTAGTGGCACCACGAAATCGTGACGCCATAGGTCTGGTGTGTCACGTCGCACGAGCCATCCTCGTAGTCCTTGGTCTGATTGACGCTCTCGAAGGTACAGTGGTCCACCCACACATTGTGGCTCTCCTGCATCGAGATACCGTCGGCACCATTATCTGCCTTGGGCTGAACAATATAGACATTGCGAATGATAATATTGGAGGCCTCATTGAGGAAGAAACCGACGTTCTTCATACGGAACGAGTTGGTGCCATAGATGGTGATATTGGAGGTGCGTTTGATATCAAACCAGGGGCTGCCCGTATCACGGCCATCGGCAGCGGTGAAGGTACCGCTCAGCCACACCACAGCGGGCTCGGTGCTCTTGTTTTTCTCCCTCAGTTTCAGCCAATCACGGAAGGCGGTGCCACTATTGAAGTGATACACCTTACCACCCTCGCCACCTGTCGTCTGCTCGGCATAGCCCACAAGCAGGTCGAGGGGCACGCTACCCACCACGGGGGGATTTTCGGGTTCGGGCTCGGGTTCGGGTTCGGGCTCCGGCTCAGGTTCAGGTTCCGGTTCTGGTTCAGGTTCGGGTTCAGGCTCGGGCTCGGGATTGGGATTCTCTTTAGCGAGTGTGGTGGCCACAACATACTCCGAAAAGTTGCCCACGCTCTCGCCCGCAGTTGCCCTCACGGCAAATTGGTATTCGGTGGCGGGGATGAGTTCGCCAACAGTCACGCTCCTCTCGGAGCAGTCGCCCGACGTGTAGCCATCGGCCCACTTGAGCCTCCACGAATAGCCCTCGGCACCCTCCACTTCGCTCCACACAAAGGTGAGCGACTCCTCGGCAGCCTCCGACAGAGTAACATCCTCGGGCACACCAAGTTCCAGGGGTGTAGGCTCGGGCACTTCCTTACAGCCAACGCCTATAAGCGCCATCAAAAGCGCCACAATCACCACAAATCGTTTCATATATAAAAGTAGGTGTAAAAGGTTAGTCCTTCTCTATTTCTCGGAGGGTAGCACCACCCTACCGATGATGCCCGTAAGGTGGGCAATGGCAATGCCATAGTTGGTCATAGGCACCCCCTGCTCCCTGCTGCGGGCAAGGCGAGAGAGCACCGTGCGGCGTGTGAACATACAGGCTCCGCAGTGGATAACAAGGTCGTAGGGGGTCAAATCCTCGGGAAAATCATTACCCCCCACAACATCCACCGTGAGCCCCGCACCCACCTTGCGGCGAAGCATTGCGGGCAATTTCACACGCCCTATATCCTCCGTTGCAGGTGCGTGGCTGCAAGCCTCGGCAATGAGCACTCGGGAGCTCTCGGAGAGTCGGTCGATAGCCTTCGCTCCCTCCACAAATGCGTCTGCATCACCCTTATAGCAGGCCATAAGCACCGAGAATGAGGTGAGTGCCACACCCTCGGGAACGAGGGGAGCCACACGTGCAAAGGCCTGCGAATCGGTAATCACAAGCCTGGGGCTGCGGCCGAGCCCCGCAAGGGTCTGTTCCAACTCCTCGGGCTGGCAGCACACAGGGGTGCAGTGTTTATCGAGCAGTTCGCGGATGGTCTGCACCTGGGGCAAAATGAGTCGTCCCTTGGGAGCGCTCTCATCCTGGGGCATAACGAGCACCACAACATCACCCCTCTCCACAAGGTTTCCCGTGATGGTCAGCTCCTCACCCTCGCCGGGCAGAGCCCTCTGGAGCGCTTCGAGCAGAGTCTCAACCCCCTCACCCGAGGTGGCGCTCACAGCCACCACACTACGTTCCAGGGCACTCTCAAGCTCCTTTACGACCCTCTCCCTGTCGTCTAATTGGTCGCTCTTGGTGAGTACCACAACAACGGGGATTTTTCGGTTGTCAAACTCCCTAATCCACTCTTTTTCAATATTATAATCCTCCCAAAAGTTGCACACAACAACCGCCATATCGCACCTCTCGGCAACCTTGCGGCTCTCGGCCACTCGCTGCTCGCCGAGGGGCGAAAGGTCGTCGAAACCTGCCGTGTCGGTGAGCACCACAGCCCCCAACGAGCGAAGTTCCATACTCTTTGCCACGGCATCGGTCGTGGTACCCGCAACATCGCTCACAATAGCCACACTCTGGCCGGCAATGGCGTTCACAAGCGACGATTTGCCCACATTACAACGCCCCACAACTGCTATGTGGGTACGCATTCCTCGGGGTGATTGTTCTCTATTCATACTACAAAACAGTTGGGCCTAAAATCTAAAATCCCTCTCGCCCTTCTCTATAAGTTCGAGGTTGCGGGTGGCAATAGCCCTCACCTTCTGGTGGGGCACACGCTCCAGTTCCTCGGCAATAACCTTCAGTCCCAGGCGGAGGGTTTCGGGCGATGCATAGTCCATAAGGTACTCCTTGAGGGTCATCAGTGCATTGGGCTGGCAACAGTTGGCAATCTGGCCGCTCTTCACAAGCGACATAAACCTATCGCCCGTACGCCCCTCACGGTAGCAAGCTGTGCAGAAACTCGGCACATAGCCCAGCCCCAGCAGCCACTGCACAACCTCATCGAGCGTGCGAGTGTCACTCACATCAAACTGTGCCGTCTCGGAAGCCTTCTCGGGCTCGCCACTCGCATAGCCGCCCACACCCGTATTGGAGCCGCCACTGAGCTGCGACACACCCAGCTCCAGCACCCTCTCTCTCGATGCGGCACTCTCCCTCGTGGAGATAATCATACCCGTGTAGGGCACAGCTATCCTTATGACTGCCACCATCTTATGGAAAATCTCATCGGGCACTGCGTCCTCGAAATCAGCCACATCTATATCGTCTGCGGGGCAAATCCTCGGCACGCTGATAGTATGGGGGCCAACACCAAAAGTAGCCTCCAGGTGCTCGGCGTGCATCAACAGGCCCGCCAAGTCGTAGCGGTAGCCATCCAAGCCAAAGAGAACCCCTATGCCCACATCGTCGATGCCGCCCTCCATTGCCCTGTCCATAGCCTCCGTGTGCCAAGCGTAGTTGCTCTTGGGGCCACGGGGGTGCAGTTTCTCGTAGCGCTCCTTGTGGTAGGTCTCCTGAAAAAGTATATAGGTACCAATACCTGCATCCTTCAGTCGGCGGTAGTTCTCCACCGTCGTTGCAGCAATATTCACATTCACCCTACGAATGGCTCCATTCTTATGCTTCACCGAGTATATAGTCTGAATACTCTCCAAAATATACTCGATGGGGTTGAGCGTGGGGTGCTCACCCGCCTCCAAAGCCAGGCGTTTGTGGCCCATATCCTGGAGCGCCGTAACCTCCCTCACAATCTCCTCTTGGGAGAGTTTCTTGCGGGGAATGGTCTTATTTGCAATATGATAAGGACAGTAGGTGCAGCTATTCACGCAGTAGTTCGAGAGATACAGAGGGGCAAACATCACAATGCGATTGCCATAGAGCCTCTGCTTAATCTGCTTGGCCAACGAGAACATACGCTCGTTAAGCTCGGGAATGTCGCACTCGAGCAGCACCATAGCCTCCCTATGCGTCAAACCCTTACAGTCGGCCGCCCTCTCAATGAGCCCTTCGATGAGCTCTCGGTTGTGCTTGTTGGCCTCGGCATACTCCAGAGTGGCAAGTATCTCACTGTGGGAGATAAACTCCTCAGCCACTCTCGATGAGGGATTGTAGTTACTCATAACTTATTGTGTTTAATTCGTTATTATCATTGAAAATCAGGGTGGTCGCCTCGCCCGAAGGTGGCCTCATACCCTATGGCGTGCAGTTCCTCCGCAAGCCGTTCGAGCCCCTCGGCAGCCTCCGTACCACTACTCTTCTTACCGTCGTAGATGGCATACGAGGCCCTATACCTCCTGGGGGTAATATTGGGCATCACCACATTAGCTCCCGAGAGAATTCCCAGACGTGTACCCTGCTCGGCCGTTGTGGCAAGCGCCGTCGTAGAGGGCATAAGTGTCTTTGGCAGAGCCATTCGCACCAGCGACAGCATCATAAGTGTCTGCTCCACGCTCCCCCTCGGCATACCGCCAAATGGCGTATCTCCTTGCGGGATAAAGGGGCCTATGCCAACCATCTGGGGGGCCATAGTCCTCAAAAACTCCACCTCGTGGGCCAACATAGCTGTGGTCTGTCCCGGAGTGCCCACCATAAAGCCCGCACCCCTCTGGTAGCCCAGCTCGGCCAGCACATCGAGGCAGGCCACACGCTCCTCCCACCTCATACGTTCGGGATGGAGTGTGGCATAATGTTCGGGGGTGGCACTCTCGTGGCGCAACAGGTAGCGGTCGGCACCCACCCTTCGCCAGCGCTCATAGGTACTCCTCGACTGCTCACCCAACGAGAGGGTGACTGCCACATCGGGCATCTCAGCCTTTATGCGACTTACCACACGTGCCGTCTGCTCGGTGATATTTCTCCTCTCGCCACCCTGGAGCACAAAGCTCCTAAGCCCAAGTCCATATCCCTCTCGGCAGCTCTCAACTATCTCATCCTCCGAGAGTTCATACCTTTCAACCCTGCAATTATCGCTCCTCAGGCCACAATAGTAGCAGCCCCCCGAGCAGCGATTGGAAATCTCCACCAAGCCCCTTATGAACACCTTATTACCAAACCACTCCGTGCGCACCTCACGGGCCAACCCCCTCGCATAGTCGAGCACTCGCCCATCCTCTGCAAGAGCCACGCTCCCCTCGATTTCTCGGGAGGTCACCCCTTCGCCGAGAGTCAAACGGCGGAGTATGTCACGATAGTTGGTCATAAGGTCCAATTGCAGATTTTACAAATATAGATATTCTACACGAAAAATGCAACGATGCCCACCGCAGCCAAGCCCAAGCCCGCAATCTGCAACCACGAGAGGCGTTCGCCAAAGAGCATCACACCCAGCGTGGCGACAACTGCCACAATACCAATATGATATATAGGAAAGAACAGACCGCTCGGCAGCACCGCAAGGGCCAAAATCATAAAATAGGTGGTGAAAAAGTTGGCCACACCAAGGGCCACACCTCCCACCATTGCCTGCCACGAAAAGCGTTTAACAGGGCTCACTGCAAAGTAATAGCCACTGCTCGCAAGGGCCGCAAAGAGGAAGATGGCGGCCGACAATTGCGAGGCACCACCCTCACCCTCCAAGCCACTCTGCGTCCACTTCAGGCAGAAATTATTGAGGCCAA
Source organism: Tidjanibacter sp. (assembly GCA_045633985.1). GTDB lineage: Bacteria > Bacteroidota > Bacteroidia > Bacteroidales > Rikenellaceae > Tidjanibacter. Next base: position 21,107 of record JAZQZI010000004.1, read on the forward strand.
AGAGCAAAAACACCGCAAAGGGAAGAAGCAATCCCCCTCCCAAATGTGGTTTGTGATTATCGCCACTCGCCTCCCCTTTTCGGGGCTGCCAGATAACCATCACCAGAGCTACCAGGATGACCGCAATGGCTCCCCAGCGGGGCTCCGTCTGGTCGGGCAAAAAGAGGTAGCTGCACACAACAGGGATGGTGAGCGACACTCGGGCAGCCACCGTAGTGACCGACACGCCCGAACGGGCAGTGCTACGGGCCATCAGCACAAAGGCCGCCATAAACATCACTCCCATCACGACCGCCATCGCCCAATCTCCACCGCCAAGCACCACGCCCGAGCCTAAGCTACCCACACTCAACAAGATACCGAGCAGCGTAGCTGTCAAGTAGTTAAAAGCAATCGCTTGCAGAGAATCAACATCTCTGCAAGCGAAAATCTTGAACAGTATCGAGTAGGTCGATGCCGCAACTATTGCAAGGAGTAGGTATAACATCTGCGTCGTTTGTGATTGCGGTGTTCAAACATCTTCCATTGGCTCTGAACCTCCACATTGGTTTCGAGCTCGGGACCTGTCTCCGCATATTTCATTCCGTTTTTGATGGCACCAGCCAAACTCTCACGCAACAAAATTGCATTCACACCCTTATTCTGATACTCGGGCTTCACGCCAATACTATACAAATCGAGCGTCTTGCTCCTCTTCAAATCCCTCAGGATGCGGAAAATACCGAAGGGCAACAGGCGTCCCCTCGACTCCCTCACAGCCTTACTAATGGAGGGGGCCATAAAACCATAGCCAATGATATTGTCGTTCTTGTCTGTCACCACCGAAACATAGTCGGGATTTCCAACCAACAAAATCAGTTTCGAGAAGTCCAAAAGCTGCTTTTCACTGAGCCACACCACACCAAAGAGTTTCTCAAAGGCCTCATTCATAATCTGCAATGCAGGAATAATGTGAGGTTTAATCTCGCTTATCTTATTGAAACGCAAAACCTTATATCCATACCTCTCGATTGCAAGGTTGGAAATCCTATCGAGCCTATCGACCATCTTATCGGGAATGGTAATCTGGAACTCCATCCAATCTACTTTCTTGGTCATACCCAACCTCTCAAAGTGGGTGGCGTAGTAGGGGTAGTTGTAGGGAGTGATATACATATCCTCCTCCTCAAAACCCTCTACAACCAGGCCCTGTTTGTCCAGGTCGGAGAAACCTATGGGGCCGATAATCTCGTTCATACCCATCTCTCGGGCATACTCCACCACCTTCTCGAAGAGCGCATCCACAACCTCGGCATCGTCCACAAAGTCGAAGCGGGTAAAGCGCATCTGCTGCACCCCCATCTTCTTGTTGTAGGCCTTGTTGAGCACACCTGCCGCACGGCCCACAACCTTGCCATCCCTCTCTGCCAGCCACATCTTACACTCGGCATAGGCAAAAGCGCCATTCTGCTCGGGGTCGAACTCGCTCGACTCGTCCACATAGAGCGAAGGCACACAATAGGGGCAGTCACGATAGAGCTGCACAGGGAATTTAAAAAAGCGACGTTTATCCTTTTTACTCTTGATTTCCCTAACTACTAACATTATTTTCTCTTATATTTAAGTTATACTTCAAGGCTTTTTCACACACTCTCAAAGACTACATAACAACCCCACTTCGGGGGAACGTCGCAGGCAACTGCTTGATGCGGCCTCGCCCGCCTATTGCTTATCGCCAATGAGCGACTTAATGTTCTCGATAATCATATTCACAGCCACCGAGTTGAAACCGCCCTCAGGGATGATGACATCCGCATACTTCTTGGAGGGCTCCACAAACTCCTCGTGCATAGGTTTCACAGTGGTGGTGTACTGGGTGATGACCGACTCCATCGAGCGGCCCCTCTCCTGCACATCCCTCAGGATGCGGCGCGAAAGGCGAATATCGGCGTCGGTGTCCACAAAGACTTTGATGTCCATCAAATCACGCAACTCCTTGTTCTCGAAAATGAGGATACCATCCACGATTATCACCTTCGAGGGGGTAACGGCCACCTTCTCGTCTGTACGATTGTGCTCCACAAACGAATATACGGGGTGCTCGATAGCCACACCACTTTTGAGCGCTTTGATGTGCTCAACCATCATATCGGTGTCGAATGCCGCAGGGTGGTCGTAGTTAAGTTTGCATCGCTCCTCATAAGTGAGGTTGGGGAACGACTTGTAGTAGTAGTCGTGGCAGATGGTTGCCACATCGTCACCTGCGAATGCCTCCTGCAATCGCTTTACAAGCGTACTTTTACCGCTACCGGTACCGCCTGCAACACCAATGATAGTTACATTCATATCTTTGTGTTTTACTATTTTCAAAAATTAGCCGTCGGCTGGTTGTTTTAGTTTAGGGCCGTTAGGGCCATTAGGGAATTTAGGGTGTTTAGGGAAAAATTGTCCATTCTTAACTTTCAATTCTCCTATTTCTCCTATAACTCCTATTGCCCCTGCGCCCACCCTGCAAATGGACAGAACGGAGGGATTTCAAGGCCACCACCCACCCAAAAAAGGAATAGAGGCGAGGAAATTCAAGGCTTGCCCCTTCACGCACCCTGCAAATGGATAGAACGGAGGGATTTCAAGGCCACCACCCACCCCAAAAAAGGAATAGAGGCGAGGAAATTCAAGGCTTGCGAAGAAGAGAAAAGCGGAGTTTACACGAGGTAAATGAGCATTTTCTCTTCGAGCGTAACGCAGAATTTACCGCCTATATTTCTTTTTTAGGCGTCGATTTTAGCATACTTTGCGTGCTTCTCAATAAACTCACGGCGAGGACCAACCTCATCACCCATAAGCATCGAGAAAATCCTGTCGGCCTCCGCAGCATTCTCAATGGTCACCTGCTTGAGAATACGAGTAGCGGGATCCATAGTGGTCTCCCACAGCTGATGCTCGTTCATCTCACCAAGACCTTTATAGCGCTGAACAGTAACACCCTTTGTGCCGAGCTCCTCGGTCAGTTTCGCACGCTCCTCATCAGTCCAGCAGTAGTGCTTAACATTACCCTTCTTCACAAGGTAGAGAGGAGGCATAGCGATATATACGTGACCCTGCTCGATGAGCGCCTTCATCTTGCGGAAGAAGAAGGTGAGCATAAGCGTTGCAATGTGGCTACCATCCACATCGGCATCGGTCATAATGATAATCTTGTCGTAGCGCAACTTATCGAGGTTCAGAGCGTTGCTATCCTCCTCGGTGCCAATCGACACGCCCAAGGCGGTAAACATATTCTTAATCTCCTGATTCTCCCACATACGGTGCTCCTGCACCTTCTCAATGTTGAGAATCTTACCCCTCAGAGGCATAATAGCCTGAAACTCTCGGTTACGGCCCTGCTTGGCGGTACCACCTGCAGAGTCACCCTCGACGAAGAATATCTCGGCCTTCGAGCGGTCACGGGTGGCGCAGTCGGACAACTTACCGGGCAGGCCCGAGCCCGAAAGCACCGTCTTGCGCTGCACAAGCTCCCTTGCGTGGCGGGCAGCGTGGCGGGCAGTGGCGGCCAGCACAACCTTATCCACAATGGCCTTTGCATCCTTGGGATGCTCCTCGAGATAGTTGGTCAGCGCCTGCGAAATAGCACCATCCACAGCTGCCGACACCTCGTCATTACCCAGTTTGGTCTTGGTCTGACCCTCAAACTGGGGCTCGGCAACCTTCACCGACACAACGGCTGTCAGACCCTCACGGAAGTCGTCGCCCGAGATGTCGAACTTCACCTTGGTGAGCATACCGTTCTCCTCGGCATATTTCTTCATAGTGCGGGTGAGTGCCCTACGGAAGCCGGTGAGGTGGGTACCACCCTCAATGGTGTTGATATTGTTTACATAGGAGTGTACATTCTCCGAGAAACTGTCGTTGTACTGCATAGCCACCTCCACGGGGGTGCCGTTACGCTCGGTGTCGATGTAGATAATCTCGTCGATAATCTTCTGGCCACGGCTCTCGTCGAGATACTCAACAAAACCCTTCAGACCATTCTCCGAGTAGAAGTGCTCGTGGAGGAACTCGCCATTCTCATCCCTCTCCCTGCGGTCCGTAAGGTCGAGATTTACGCCCTTATTGAGGAACGAAAGCTCCCTCAGGCGGGCAGCCAAAATCTCGTAGCGATACTCGGTGGCAGTGAAAATATCGCCATCGGGCTTAAACTGGATGGTGGTACCTGTGCGGTCGGTGGTGCCGATAATCTTCAGCTCCGAGGTGGCAGCACCACGGCTAAAGGTCATCTGATGAATCTTGCCGTCACGGTGTACGGTGGCGATAAGCTGTGTAGAAAGTGCGTTCACACACGACACACCCACACCGTGAAGACCACCCGACACCTTGTAGGAGTTCTTGGAGAACTTACCACCGGCGTGGAGAATGGTCAGAACCACCTCCAGGGCCGACTTACCCTCCTGCTCGTGGATACCCACAGGGATACCACGACCGTTATCCTCTACGGTGATGGAGTTGTCCTCGTTGATTACAACCTTAATGTCGGTACAATAGCCCGCCAAAGCCTCATCAATCGAGTTGTCCACAACCTCATATACAAGGTGGTGAAGACCCCTCTCACCAATGTCGCCAATATACATTGCGGGGCGTTTGCGCACCGCCTCCAGACCCTCCAGCACCTGAATACTCGACGCCGAGTACTCCTCCTGCTGGGGCACTACATTCTGCTGTTCCATATTTTCCATTGTTTCTTTCTCTTATTTTTATATTTCGTTTTCGTTATTCATTTTTGTGGAGAGCGGCCCTCACATCCATCTCCTCGATGTGTCCCTTGCGGAACATCAACGTGCGAGCTGGGAAGGCATCGACAATCTGAATATTGTGGGTGGCCATAACCACCGAACATCCTCCCTCGACAATCTCCCTAAAGAGCCTCATAATGTCGTCGGCCGACTTGGGGTCGAGGTTGCCCGTAGGCTCGTCGGCAAGGATAATCTTGGGGCTGTTGGCCAGGGCCCTTGCAATCACAAGCCTCTGCTGCTCGCCACCCGAAAGCTCGTGGGGCATACGGTACTCCTTATTCTTGAGACCCACAATCGTCATCAGCTCCGAGATACGCTCGGCAATCTGCGCCTCGCTCTTCCACCCCGTAGCCTTCAACACAAAGCGGAGATTCTCGTAGGCGTTGCGGTCACGCAACAGGCGGTAGTCCTGAAAAACAATACCTATCTTACGGCGTAACATCGGGAGCTCCCTGCGGCGCAGAGTAGCCAGATTGAAGCCCGCAATCTCACCCTCACCCTCCAGCAGGGGCAGCTCGGCATAGAGGGTCTTCATAAGCGACGACTTGCCGCTACCCACCTTACCGATGAGATAGACCATCTCGCCCTCCTTCACCTCCAGATTGACATCCGAGAGCACAGGGTGGGCATTTTTGTAGGAGAGCTTGCCACCCTCATCGTCGGGCTGGTAAATCTCCACATTACGGAGCGATATTACAACTTCTTTGGCCATCTTTTGCTTGGTACTAAAAACAAACAAAGGTACAAATTTTCATCCGAAATACAAAGTATTTCACCCTCCAATTTTTCGCATTTTTAGACTCATTTTATCCGATTTTTCCTCTCCACCACACAATAGCCATTTTTGAGGAGGTTATCAGTTTTCAGTTTTCAATTCTCCTATTACTCCTATTACTCCTATTACTCCCATTTTGCTCTACCTCAGATATGAGTTATAAGAATTATAGGAGTTATAGGAAATTTTCCATTATCGACCCTAAAAGACTACTCCACAAAGAAAAAGGGATATCTTTCGATGTCCCACTCCAATAAGTATCAATGAGCAGGGCTCATTGACCAAGTCCCTCCTTTCTCAAAGGAGGGATTTAGGGAGGAATGTAGGTTCGCTCCACAAAGAGAGGGAACATCTTTTGATGTTCCCTCTCTTTGTGGAGCTGGGGGGAGTCGAACCCCCGTCCAAACAGTCTGCCTGAAGGCTTTCTACACGCTTAGTCGCCGCTTAATCCTCCTACCACAGCCCGGTGAGCAACAACCAAACCGTGGTCCCAGTTCCTAAAATTTCGCCGAATGGTCGGAACACCCCACCGACTATCTTCTCATTGATGATACTCCGTATGCAATGCCGACAAGAAGCGGGTCGGCTCTGCGGAGTACTCGTCCTCGCACCAGCCTTGGGCGCAAGGATTAAGCCAATTAACTCGGTTAATTAAGCAGCGAGTGCGTAGCTATTATTGCCATTTAATTGTTCGTGCGTTGAGATTTACGAGCCCCCACACAAAGCTCGGCGTGCTTACCGACCTGCTAGTCCTGCTGTCAAAACCGGTCAACCCCAAGTCTGATAAGTGACCGCAAAGATAGTGCAAACTTTTCGGAATTTCAAAGCCCCACCCCTCTTTACACAAAAAGTCGCTCCCGAGGAACTCGGAAGCGACCATAGGGTTCGCACTATGGAGCCTAATCAATGGATACCAACTCGTAGGTGCGGCTACCGAGGCCGATTTTCTCGGCATGTTCGATGATGTGAACGCCGTGGCGCGAGTTGATACGCTCGATGAGTGCCGACGCATCATCACCCTCTGTCGAGGGGTACTCAAATACCAAATCCACACAGGCTTGGTCGAGAGCCACGGGGTCGTAAGAGGCCAAGATGCCGATATCTTTCATCTCGGGATCGGCAGGGTGTGCGCTGCAATCACAATCCACCGAGAGGTTGTTCATAACATTGATATAGACCATCCTGCCCTCGTAGTACTCGTGCACCGACTGTGCGGCTGCCGCCATAGCCTCGAGGAAGTGGGCCTGCTCTGTTTCGCCGATACCGGCCCAAAGTTCCTCCTTGGTGGTTACCTTGCCGGCCGAGTGGATGTAGGCCTTACCGTTTGACGAAGCCACACCGATAGACTGATTCTTCAGCACACCGCCGAAGCCACCCATTGTGTGGCCCTTAAAGTGGGCGAGGTTAATCATCCAGTCGTAGTTGGCAACATGGTCGCCCACAATGTTAAACTTCAGGTGTGTGGTGTCCTGCACAGGGATTTTCACCTCCCCAAACTCGTCCATAATATCACATGGGGCGATGTCATAGAAACCATGGTACTTAATGGTGTTCCAATGCTCCTCGTTGGAGTAGCGGGCACCGGGATATGCAACATTGCACTCCACGATGGTACCCTCCACCTTCTGCACCAAATCCTTAATCAGCTCGGGTTTAAGGAAGTTGTGGCCACCTCGCTCTCCTGTGGAGATTTTCACAGCCACCCTACCCTCAAAGGGAACCTCCATAGCCTCAAACACCTTCACCAACCCTTCGGGGGATATATCGGTAGTCATAAACACCTTGGGGGGCTCGGGCTGTTTCTCACCACAACCCACCATCAGCAACGCTGCCAACAGCGCCAGACAGACTCTCTTTATGGTCATACACGGGGGATATATTAGTGGTTATGGCCCTCGTGGCTGTGGCTGTGGCTGTGGCTGTGGCCGTGGTCGTGACCGCTGCAGCAAGCATCCTGCTTGGTGTGCTCGCCAACGCACGCACCTGCCTTGCACTTGGGCTCAACAACGAGCACATCAATCTTCTCGAGCTCTGCTTTGAGCACCTCGGCATTGGTTTTGCGGGGGTCGAAAGTCACCTCAACGGTCTTGGTGGGAACATCCACAACGCAATCTTTCACACCCTTCTTAAAGGGGATAACATTGAGGATTTTCTTTGCGCAATTCTCGCAGTCGAGATTGGTGTCAAACTTCACAGTCTCAGTCTTTTTAGCCTTCTTATCCTGGGCGGGAGCAACACCCACACCGAGGGTGAGGGCGAGCAAAATTACAAGTAATTTTTTCATATTTTATAAAGTGTTAATTGTTTCGTACTAATAGAGGTTAAACCTTGCGCCGATGTAGAATTTGCGTCCCATCAGAGGACCCCACACAACCGACGAGTTGAAGTTGGGACCGAATGGGTTATTGGCACCGATAATGGGGTCGTGCTGCATATAGTTGAGAATGTTCTCGCAGCCCACATAGATGTCCCACTGGCCCACACGGTGGCTCACCTGACCATAGAACATAGGGTAGATGGGCGAGTACTCCGCCTCGCTGAAATCGCCATCCAAGTTGGGCAACCTCATAGGGCCGTTGAGCTGTGCGGTGAAGTCGAACACCCAGCGGCGGAACTTAGTGGCATACTGCACATTAACAAGGCCCTTAAACTTGCCTACAAGGGGTCTGTCAACCAACATACGCTCACCTCCATTCTCCGAGGCGGCCATACGCTGATAGGCAGGTTTTGAGTATTCGCGAGCCTCGTGCGTAATGCGCGAATCGGTGTAGCGGAATGTGGTGAAAATATCGAGTCCCTCGGCGGGGGTCCACTGCACATCGAGCTGATAGTTGTTGGCCCAAGCAGGAAGGTCGGTTGAGTAAATCCTGATGTGACCATCTCCATACTCCTGATCGGCATAAACGGTATTGGAGAACTGGGTGCGGAAGAAATCGAGGCTCACAGTGAGGTCGTTGTAGCCCACAAGGCTCAGGGTATGACTCAGGCTACCGCCAAAGGTGGCCGCCTGCTCCAAATCTTTGCCGGGCTCAACGAGGTTCTCTATTACCCTATTCGTAGCCAGCATCCAGATGTTATCCGTGAAGGGCATCACCCTCCTCGAACCCAGACCGGCCGAAGCCCTCAATACAGTCTGGTCGGTGAAATTATAACGGAGGTGCATACGAGGGGTCACAATAGCCCTGTAATTCTTCAGGCCATCGGCAGTGATGAAGTCGACCAAATCGCCCCTCAAACCGGCCACAATGGAGAGTTTATCCTTGATGGCATAGGTGTATTCGGCAAACAGACCCGGCTCGGTCATCTCCATTCCACCATTGATAGGTATATTACACTGCACAACTTTCTCCTCGATATTGCGCACCCACAAGGAGCCACCTGTCACCAACGACGAGCGACCCGAGAAGTAGTGCTGATAGAAGAGGTTGGCCCAGAAAGATTGGTCAACACCCTCGTAGGAATTAAGGCCAAAATAGGAGTCCATCCTGAAGTTGTCCATATCCATCACGAAGGCCACGCTGGAGCGTTTTTCCTCATCGTTCTCCTCGTCCCACACGGCCGAGCCGATGGGTTTACCCACCTTAAAATAGGCATTGAGGCCCATATTCTTAATCTCCGAACCGTAAACCTGTTTCTCGCTCACCATCTGGTCGTACCTTGCGGGCTCATACTCCATCTGGCCGCCCACACGGTTCTCGTTCACAAACCTCCAGCCCCAACGCCACTGGGTGCCGTCGTTGGCCTGGTAGAGCCAGCGGTTGGCCACATTAATCTGGCGGGCCATAGGAAGATCCCTGAAACCGTCGCCATTGTGGTCCAAGGGCTGGGTGTCGCCCGAATAGTGGAGCAACACATTGGTCGTCAGTTTTTTATCCTTATCAAAGGCAAAGGGCATTGCAATATTAACCTCGGGTTTCAGCTCATTGTCGAAGTAGAGGTTAAGGAAGAATTTCTCCTCGTCGGTAGGCTTGCGATACTCCAGGTTAATCTGTCCCGTAATAGCCTCGTGACCTGCAGTAACCGATGCGATTCCCTTCGACACCTGGATGGAGTTGAGCCACATACCGGGGGTGTAGTTCAAGCCATAGGGGGCACCGATACCCCTCATAATAGGCCTATTCTCGTCCAAAATCTGGGTGTAGGTACCTGCCAGGCCGAGCATCTTAATCTGGCGCGAGCCGCTCACAGCATCGCTATAACCAACCGTAACGGCTGCCGAGTTCTCGAAGCTCTCGGCCAGGTTACAGCAAGCCATCTTACACAGGCCCGCAAAGCTGATATTCTCACCCGCCATAATACTGCTCTGGCGAATCTTGTTGTTGGCCGCCCCCTCAATCACAATCTCGTCAATACCGACGCCATCCGAGAGGGTGAAATTGACCTCGTTTCGGTCGTCGCCAACCTCCACGATGGAGTCAACATAGCCAATATAGGCGGCCACAAGTTTGGTGTGGTTCTTTACTCGGTAGAGTTCATAACTACCATCTACATTGGTGGAGGTACCCACAAGGGTGCCATCCCAAAAGACACTCGCACCAATGAGAGGGTTGCCGGCCGAGTCACGCACATAACCCTTCACGTTCTGCGCCGAGAGGGTCATAAGTGTGCAGCCCAGAGCCACAAGCAATCCAATCAATTTTTTCATAAGTAATATTTTGTTAAATAAATAGTGTTCAATCCATTACACGTCCCGAGCGACTAAAGATTGCGGAGGCAGTACTCCACCATCTTCTCCCTCACATTGACCATACCGTAGGGCATCATCGAGTGGTTGTCGTCGGTATAGACCATCATATCTATCTGCTTGCCCGCCTTCACAAACTTGTGAACCATAGCATAGGCATTCTGGACATGCACATTATCGTCGGCAGTGCCGTGAATCAGAAGCAGTTTACCCTTCAGGTTGGCAGCGTATCCGATAGGCGAAGGCTCATCGTAGCCCTCGGCGTTGGTCTGGGGCAGACCGTTCACACGCTCGGTATAGACCGAGTCGTAGTAGCGCCACGAGGTGACGGGGGCCACCGAGATGGCCATCTTGAAGGTGTCAGCCCCTTTGAGTATGCAGTTCAGGGCCATAAAGCCGCCATAGCTCCAACCATAAACACCCACCCTATCGGCATCCACATAGGGAAGAGTCTTGACCCACTCGGCAAAGGCTATCTGGTCCTCGGTCTCAAGGCGTCCCATAATGCCGTAGGTGCTCTTCTTGAACTCGGCCGAGCGGAAACCCGTACCCCTGGGGTCGCAATCGACAACGATGTAACCCTGCTGCACAAGTGCATCCTCCCAATCAATCGACCAACGGTCACGCACATCCTGCGAGCCGGGGCCGCTATACTGGGTGAGCAACACAGGATACCTCTTCGAGGGGTCGAAGTTGTTGGGTTTCTTGATGTAGGCGTTGAGCACATCGCCTCGAGGAGTGGTGAAGGTGATAAACTCCTTCACGGGGAGGTCGATCTCCTCGATAAACTTCCTTAATTTTGCATTATCCTCCAGAGTGTCAATCAGTTTACCATTACCTTTGTGGAGTGTCACAATATTGGGAGTGGTGGCATTGGAGAAGTAGGAGATATAGTACTTGCAGCCCGCACTCGGGGTAATCGAGTAGGTACCCGAGGTGGTCGAGAGGCGTTTTTTGTTCTTACCATTGATGTCGATGGTGTAGAGCTCCCTGCGCAGGGGCGAGCCCTCGGTCGAGAGGTACCAAATCTTCTTATCGGTGGCGCACACCACATCCGTAACATTCCACTCACCCGCAGTGATAGCCTTCAGCCCACCCTTCGAGAGCGAGGAGAGGTAGAGGTGGCTGTAGCCATCCCTCTCGCTACGCACCAAGAAGCGGTCGGAGTCAGCAAGGAAGGTGATGGTGCCATTGGAGATGCCGTCGATATACTTCTCATCACGCTCGCCATAAAGCACTCTTTGCTGCTCACCCTCAATGAGATAGATATCCAACTCATTCTGAAGGCGGTTGATGACATAGTAGTAGAGCCTTCCATCGGGAGTCCACTCAAAGAAGGGGATGTAGAGGTCGCCTGTGTGGTCTGTGCTAACATTGGTAGTCACACCCTCGGCCAGGTCATAGACGTGGAGCGACACCAGCGAGTTCTCCTCACCCGCCTTGGGGTATTTGTATTTGAAGAGCTCGGGATAGGGGCTGTCATTCACAAACTTCATAAAGCCAAACTCCTTTACCCTGCTCTCGTCGCTCTTCAGGAAGGCAATCTTACTGCCGTCGGGCGACCAACTGAAGGCGTGGTCGATGCCCCACTCCTCCTCGTAAACCCAATCGGGCATACCGTTAATGATGTGGTTCCACTCGCCATCCTCGGTAATCTGATATGTAAATTTCTGCTCAAGGTCGTTGATGAAGATGTTGTTATCCTTGACGTATGCCACCTTTTTTCCGTCGGGCGACAAGAGTGCATAGCGCACATCGTTGCTCTCGTCCACATCAATCATCTCTCCGCTCTCCAGGTCATAGACCGCATAATGCGAGTAGTGGGAGCGGCGATATAGAGAGCGCGAGGAGAAACGAAGGAGGATTTTGCTCTCATCGGACGAGAAAGTATAGTCGGAAAACCATTCCCCTGAGAGCCCAAAATCAACCAAGAGTTCACTCTTTTCCCTATCGGAATAGGAGCAACGATACAAAGCATTCGCTTTGCGAATGGTGTAGTGTTCGCCGTCGCTCATCGAGCGCAGACCTCGCACACTCTTCTGGCTAAACTTGCCGTCAGCAATGTCGGCATAGGTGAATTTGGGCTGGGCAGAAGCGACAAGAGCGCCACACAACAAGCAAAAAACTACAAGAAATTTTTTCATATCAATCAATTCTATTATCGGTCGCAAAATTATTAGGTTAGCAAACGTTGCACAATACCGCAAACAAGGTAATTATGATGCAATTTCGTACTCAATAATGACTACTTGCACGCTTTGAGGCTCATATCGAGGCTCTTAATCTGGTGGGTGAGTGCGCCTACCGAGATGTAGTCCACACCCGCCTCGGCATAGGCCCTCATAGTGTCGAGGGTGATGCCACCCGACGACTCGGTGCTACACCTGCCCGCCACCTTCTCCACAGCCACTTTGGTCTGCTCGGGGGTGAAGTTGTCGAACATAATGCGGTCCACGCCGCCGGCCTCAAAGACAAGGTCGATATCCTCTATCGAGCGCACCTCACACTCGATAGGAATATTTTTACCCTTCTCAGCCAGGTATTTCTTGGTGGCGTTGATGGCGGGGATAATGCCACCTGCGAAGTCGATGTGGTTATCCTTCAGCAGCACCATATCGAAGAGGCCTATGCGGTGGTTCTCGCCGCCGCCAATCTTCACAGCCATCTTATCGAGCACCCTCATACCGGGAGTGGTCTTGCGGGTGTCAAGCACCTTGCACTGCGTACCCTCCAGCACCTTGGCATAGACAGCCGTCTGGGTTGCCACACCACTCATTCGCTGCATAATGTTGAGCACAATACGCTCCGACTGGAGCAGGGTACGGGTGCGTCCCTCCACATAGAAGGCCACATCGCCCACCTTCACTCTATCACCGTCGGACACCAAAATCTCAATCTCTATGGTAGGGTCGAGGCGGCGGAATACCTCCACAGCAACCTCAATGCCCGCAATGATACCCTCCTGCTTAACCAGCAGTTTCATACGGCCGCGAGCCTCCTCGGGAATGGTTGCAAGGGATGTGTGGTCGCCATCGCCGATATCCTCACGGATGGCAAGCTCAATAAGCTCCTCTACAAAGGGAATGTACTCTTTTTTCATAGCGTTATAAATCTTTCTCTTTTATTCTTCAAAAACGTTCATTTTCGACTTTTGTGTTTTCCAAAACGTTCTTTTGAACCAATTTGGGCATATATCACGACGCAAATATAATTATTTACAATAATTATTTATAATTTCGTACCTCAAAAATTGATTTTAACCTCTATATTTTCAATTATGACCAAAATCAGAATCGGAGATATAAAGGATACCATTCTCTTTGGCGACAGTATGTTCCGCACTTTGAGAGGTGTAGAACCACTCTGCAATGGTACCGGAAACCCCATTCTTGTAACCGGAGGCAACAGCGCCACATTTATGGTTACAGTGGGCGAAGACTCTTTTGCACTCAAGTGCTACACCTCATCGGAACCGCTGCGTGGTAAGCTACACAAAGTTGTGGAAAGACTCCCCAAAGAGTTGATTATATCTCCAAAATTTCTACCCGCCGAACTCTGGGTCGGCGGCCAATTTATTGATGCCTCCCTCTCCCCCTGGGAGGAAGGACACACCCTCGGCTGTAAAATAACAGGGGCCTCCAGGCGTGGACACTCGGCAGAGTATGTCCCACTCTTCCGAGAGTTTATGCGGCTTGCCACGGAGCTCCACAACTCCGAGTGGCGCCACGGCGACCTCAAGCCCGACAACATCATAGTCGGCACGAGTGGCAAGATGAAGCTGGTGGATTGCGACAACATCATCCACCCATCCCTACCACCACGCCCTACACGTGGCACTCCACACTACATCCATCCGAGGCGTGGCGAGGTGGCTGATATTCACGCCGACGACTACGCCACAGCACTCATTATCACATCCATAGCAGCCCTCATAGCTAAACCTTCGCTCTTTGCGGGCGAGCCAATGGTGGCAATGCCGTCGGAGGGTAATCGAGAGATTATCAGCCGACTTCTGGCCTCCAGCGCCCCACTCACAGCACTACACGACTCTCTCTACTCCGAGGAGTACAAAATTAGCAACCTTTCAAACCTACTACAATGTATAACGCACCCATCACTCGAGCCCACAAAGGGGCTTTTATGCTACTCCTCGACCAATCGGGTTCGATGGCCGAAGAGATAACCTACCAGGGAAAAACCACCACCAAAGCACAAGCACTCAGCTATGCGGTGGGCGAAATATTGGAAGAACTCATAAACCAATCGTGCAGAGGATTCTACGTGGGCGACTACTTCGATGTGGCTATCATCGGCTACTCGGGTACTACCGCCACTCATCTGCTTGGCAAAGGGTGGAAAAGCATTGTGGATATCAACAATATGGCTACAAAGTCCCACAACCTCGTTATCCAACGCACTCTGCCGAGTGGCGAAAGTTTCACCAACATCGTCAAACGCCGTGAGTGGGTAGAGCCCAAAGCAGAGGGTCGCACACCCCTCGGCGAGGCCCTCAACGTTGCACAGCGCTACCTGAGGGCGTGGTGCAGACGCAACCCTGAGAGCTTCCCTCCAGTGGTCATCAACATCTCCGACGGCGAGGCCACCGACGTGGATCACGACAAACTCAAGGCTCGGGCAGAGGCTCTGCGTAGCATTGCGACCAAGGATGGTAACACCATTTTCATCAACATCCATCTGGCACCAGCAGGCCACCATCAGGGGTTGGAAAACATCTGTTTCCCCGCCGAGAGTGCCCCCGCACCCGAGGGTCGTCACTCTCGTCTGCTCCACCAAATTTCGAGCACCCTCCCACCCCTCTACGACACCCACGTCGAAGCTCTCGGAGGAGGCAAAGGCCCCTTCCGCGGGGTCTGCTTCAACACCTCTCCGAGTGAGCTTCTGGGGATGCTCTCCATAGGTACCGCAACAGTAACCCAACTATTCTGATAATTAACCTCTTACCTATGACTAAAATCACAACCGTAAACAGCTGTTTGGAGGCCCTCGGATGTTACCGACAAAGGGGCAAGGAGTTGGCAGAACTCCACCCTGTGACCGACAGACTTTCGGCACACTACACCTCTCGCGAAGGGCTCCATTTTGCCCTCACGGATGGCTCTCGGGAGTGGGTGCTCACGATACCGAGAGGGACCAATTTCCGCTCGGCACGTTGGCGCATAGAGGCAAGGGTGGCAGAGAGCGAAAAGCACCCCATTTTGTCTACCTCCCGCTACATATCCGAAGCCCTCACTCTCTTTAGTTCCAACGACGAAGCCTACACACGCCCCGCACTTCTCGAGGAGGCCTTCCTCCCTCTGGAGGAGTATGTGCGCCTCAACTGCTGCTCACAGCTGAGGCCCCATCTGCGGGCAGCCATCGAGAGCATCGCCCACGCTGTGGCCACCCTGCGCAAAGAACACCTGCACCACGGCGAGCTCTCCGGCCACAAGATTCACTTCACCCCCGAGGGCAACCTGCGCCTTATGGGTTACGCCACAGCCATAGGCAAGGGCAACGACTCGGAGCGTCTGGCAGAGACTGCACTACTACTCTTTGTGGCAGGATGCGACCCAAACTCTTTCCGTTTTCTCATCACCCCCGGAGATAACCTCCAGGAGCGTGAACGGCGATTAAACCAGCTGCTCTCCGCAGCAGAGTTATACGCCATAACCCCTATGGCAGAGATGGTTAAACTACTAATGAGAGGAGGCAGCAGCCACAGTATTGAGCAGGCTATAGTTGCCCTCGCAGGCCACCCATTCCGCCTAATGCCTCGATTGGGAGAGTTGTTGCGAGCATCATCCCCCACGACTACTCCCCCACCCGCCACAGAACTCGACGAGGAGATATGTGCCAGGGTGGATTTCGACCTCTGCGACGAGGTAACCTCCCCCACCGACCAGATTGTGCGCTACCGACGTGGCAACTATTGGGGCTATGCCTACACCGATGGCGAGCGCATAGCCGTGGAGCGACGGCTCACCTCGGCAGGCGAATTTGCCGAAGGTCGTGCCGTGGTGGGCACCGAGAGGGGCTATGGATTGATGGATAATGGGGGACGTATGGTGATGAACGATGTGTGGGCCGAGGTTGTGTGGTATCCCGACGAAAACATCGCTGTGGCCACCGACGACAAAGGGTTTTGGCAAATCTACAACCGTATGGGACACCAACTCTCGGCACACCCCGCCGACTGGATGGGCGATGCCTCCGAAGGGTTTGTGGTGGCACGTAGAGGTGGTAAGTATGGATACTACTCCACAGATGGCCACAAACTCTCGGACTTCATCTACGACGATGCACAACCCTTCGTTAATGGCCGAGCGCTTGTCTGCTTCCGAGGTCGCTACTACCACATAGATACCTCTCTGCATCAGGTGTCAAACGGAATAAAAAAGGAGGAGAAGTGATAGTTCACTTCTCCTCCTTTTTGTGGGCCCAGAGGGGCATGATCCCACGACCTTCGGATTATGAGTCCGCTGCTCTGACCAACTGAGCTATGGGCCCGCACTCAAACTTTGAGCACGCAAAGATACGAATTTAATTCAAAATTCAAAATTCAAAATTCAAAATTCAAAATTGCGGATAAGCGAGGGCAGAACAAACTTGTTTGTTATGCCGAGCGTAAGCAATTAAAAGACCCCGCAGGGGGATTAAAATTGCGGATAAGCGAGGGCAGAACAAACTTGTTTGTTATGCCGAGCGTGAGCAATTAAAAGACCCAGCAGGGGGATTAAAATTAGCTGTCAGCTAAAAAACTGCATAGAACGGAGGGATTTTTGTGCCAGCGTCAGAGTGACGCTTTTGTAAGGGTGGTGCTCCCCACCCAAAAAAGTGCATAGAACGGAGGGATTTTTGTGCCAAACAAGAAAGCGGGCCCGCAGTTTGCTGACGCAAATGAGGGCGTCAGAGTGACGCTTTTGTGCAGGGATTTCTTTGAAAGCAAAACTGCATAGAATCGGATGAGTACAAGGCGCACAAGAAAATCCCCTCCGCAGTTTACTGAACGTAAATGAGG
>JAZQZI010000005.1:0-23720 GCA_045633985.1 Tidjanibacter sp.
TAGACGGTAGACGTAAAAACTGCATAGAACGAGATGAATGCAAGGCTTGCAACAAAAATGCCCCGGCATATTACTAAACGTAAATGCCGGGGCTGATTTTTGTTGTATAACGCAGCAGTCGCTCGTTATATGCAGTTTTTACTTACAGTTTTTGATGTAGGTATAGTGCGCACCATAACGCTCAAAGGCTGCACGCTCCAACTCCTCGCGGTGGTCGGGGTGAGCAATGTTGATGATGGCTTTTGCACGCTCCTGCAACGACTTACCATAGAGGTATGCTGCACCATACTCGGTTACGAACCAGTGGATGTGGTTACGGGTGGTAACAACACCTGCGCCGGGGGTGAGGATGTTGGAAATCTTGCTCACACCCTTGTTGGTAACCGAAGGCATAGCGATGATGGCCTTACCGCCCTCGGAGAGCGACGAACCGTAGATGAAGTCCACCTGACCACCCACGCCCGAGTAGAACTTGGTACCGAGCGAATCGGCGCACACCTGACCGGTGAGGTCAACCTGGAGTGCCGAGTTGATGGCGCAGAATTTGGGGTTCTTGGCGATGATGAAGGGGTCGTTGGTGTAGGCAACATCTTTCATCAGCACACCGGGGTTGTTGTCGATGAAGTCGTAAACCTCCTTGGAACCCATCAGGAAGGTCGAAACGATTTTACCCTTGTCGGTAACCTTGTTGCGGCCGTTCACAACGCCTTTCTCCACGAGGGGAAGAACGCCGTCGGCAAACATCTCAGTGTGGATACCGAGGTCTTTGTGGCCACCCAGCTGCGAGAGAACTGCGTTGGGAATAGCACCGATACCCATCTGCAAGCAGGCACCATCCTCAATGAGGGCTGCACAGTGGCGACCGATGGCTGCATCGGTCTCGGTAATCTCGGCGATGTGGCCCTCCATAAGGGGCTGGTCATCCTCCACGAAGTAGTCAATCTGGGAGATGTGGATGAAGGCGTCACCGAAGGCACGGGGAACGTATTTGTTCACTACTGCCAGCACGTAGTCGGCGCACTCGATAGCTGCCAGGGTGGCATCAACCGAAGTACCGAGCGACACGTAGCCGTGGGCATCCACGGGCGAAACCTGAATCATAGCCACATTACAGGGGAGAACGCCTGCACGGTAGAGCTTCTGGGTCTCGCTGAGGAAGATTGGAATGTAGTCTGCATAGCCGCTCTGGGTCACCTTGCGCACGTTGCCGCCAACAAAGAAGGAGTCGAGCTGGAAGATACCCTCAAACTTGGGGTCTGCATAGGGAGCAGGGCCCTCGGTGTGGAGGTGGTGGATGTGAACATCCTTCAACTCGCCAGCCTCGCCACGACGGCACATAGCCTGAATAAGACACTGGGGTGCACTTGCAACCGAGCTCAGGTGAACGTGGTCACCCGATTTGATAACCTTTACTGCCTCATCGGGAGTAGTAAACTTGATGGTGTTGTTCATAATGAAGTATTGGGTTTAAGAAAAAGATATTCAAACTTTTCTACCGCAAAGGTAACTATTTTTCTTTAGAAAACTGTTGCCATCCGATTTAAATTATTACCTTTGTGGGTGCATTGTGCCCAAAGCGGCGCACAAGGTTCCATTTAGAACAGAAATTTTACTTAACCTAAACAATAACAAAACTCAAAGCAATTATGAATGTAAAGGAGTTGAAAGATGTTGTTATCCGTTTCTCGGGCGACTCGGGCGACGGTATGCAGCTCACCGGCACCCTCTTTTCGGACACTGCGGCGCTTTTCGGCAACGGTATCTCCACCTTCCCCGACTACCCCGCCGAGATTCGTGCACCCCAGGGTACCGTAGCGGGCGTTTCGGGCTTCCAGGTTCACTTCGGTAGCAGCCGAATTCTCACCCCGGGTGACTACTGCGATGTGCTCATCGCTATGAACCCCGCAGCTCTCAAAGCAAATGTTGTGTGGCTCAAGAAGGACGCCACCATCATCCTTGACGGCGACACCCTCGATGACAAAAGTATCGCAAGGGCAGGTTTCAAAACCAACGACCCCCTCGAAGAGCTCGGCATCAAGGGCTACAATATCCTCACACCCGACATCACCTCGATGACAAAAGAGGTGCTCAAGGATTCGGGCTTGGACAACAAGGCTATCGTGAAGTGCAAAAATATGTTTGCCCTCGGTATCTGCCTCTACCTCTACGACAAGCCCCTGGACCACGCTATCGACTACATCCGTGGCAAGTTTGGCAAGAAGAACCCCGCAGTGGCCGAGGCTAACGTGGCAGTGCTCAACGCCGGCTACAACTACGGCGCAAACACCCACTCCTTCGCAAACACCTACTCGGTGCAGGCCGCAAAATTGGAGAAGGGCAAGTATCGCAGCATCAATGGTAATGTGGCCACCGCCTGGGGCTTTATGGCTGCCAGCGAGAAGAGTGGTCGCCCCCTGTTCTGCGGTTCGTACCCCATCACCCCCGCAACCGTAATCCTCGAGGAACTCGCCAAACACAAAGAGCTCGGCGTGAAGACCGTTCAGGCGGAGGATGAGATTGCAGGTATCTGTACCTCGATTGGCGCAGCGTTCGGTGGCGCATTTGCAGTGACCTCCACTTCGGGCCCCGGTCTGTCGCTCAAGAGCGAGGCTATGGGTCTGGCAGTTATTGCCGAGTTGCCCCTGGTTGTTGTAGATGTTCAGCGTGGTGGCCCCTCGACCGGCCTTCCCACCAAGACCGAGCAGAGCGACCTTATGCAGGCTCTGTGGGGTCGCAACGGCGAGTGCCCTATGGTTGTGATTGCAGCATCCTCGCCCAGCGACTGCTTCCACTACGCCTTCCACGCAAGTAAGATTGCTATGGAGCATATGACCCCCGTAATCCTTCTGACCGACGGTTTCATTGCCAACGGCTCGCAGCCCTGGAAGATTCCATCTATGAAGGATTACCCCGAAATTCACCCTCCCATTATCACAGAGCTTCCCGAGGGCGAGGATGTATTCCTCCCCTACAAGCGTGACGAGAAACTCGCACGCCGCTGGGCAATCCCCGGCACCGTGGGTCTGGAGCACCGCATCGGTGGTCTGGAGAAGGACGCACTGAAGGGTAGCGTTTCGCACGACCCCAAGAACCACCAGAAGATGGTGGAGACCCGTGCAGCCAAGGTGGCCAAAGTGGCAGACTACATCCCCGAGCAGAAGGTTGTGGGTCCCGAGGAGGGCGAGTTGCTGGTTGTAGGTTGGGGTGGCACCCGTGGCCACCTGCAGGCAACCGTTGAGAAGATGCAGGAGGAGGGCAAGAGCATCTCGCTGTGCCACTTCAACTACATCAACCCCCTGCCCAAAGGTGTGGAGGAAATCTTCTCGAAGTTCAAAAAGATTGTTGTATGCGAGCTCAACGAGGGTCAGTTTGCAAACTACCTGCGTATGAACTTCCAGCAGTTCACCTACGAGCAGTACAACAAGTGCCAGGGCCTTCCCTTCACCACCGTTGAGTTGGAGGCTAAGTTTAACGAATTATTGGAGAAATAGGAGCTATGAAATACACACAGGCAGATTTTAAGAGCGACCAGGAAGTAAAATGGTGCCCCGGTTGTGGTGACCACTTCATCCTCAATGCAGTGCAGAAAGCAATGCCCGATGTGGCAGAGATTGCAGGTCGCAACCGCTCGGAGTTTGTGGTTGTGTCGGGCATCGGCTGCTCGTCGCGCTTCCCCTACTATATGAAAACCTACGGCTTCCACTCCATCCACGGTAGGGCCAACGCCATCGCTACTGGTCTGAAGGTGGCCAACCCCAAGGTGAGCGTATTTGTGGCAACCGGTGACGGCGACTCGCTGGCTATCGGTGGCAACCACTTCATCCACGCCATCCGTAGGAATATCGACCTCAATGTTGTGCTGTTCAACAACGAGATTTATGGTCTGACCAAAGGTCAGTACTCGCCCACCTCGAAGCTGGGTAAGATTACCAAAACCTCGCCCTATGGCACCATCGAGAAACCCTTCAACCCCGGTGAGCTTATCATCGGCGCCAAAGGTACCTTCTTTGCCCGCTCGATTGATGTGGAGGTTGACCTCACCCGCCAGTGCCTCGTGAGGGCCGCCCAGCACGACGGCTTCTCCATCACCGAGGTGCTCCAGAACTGCGTAATCTTCAACGACGGCGCACACGCTACCTTCGCAAAGGATAAGACCACCCGTGCCGAGCACACCATCGTTCTGCGTGATGGCGAGAAGATGCTCTTCGGTGCCAACAAGGAGAAGGGTATCGTTCTGGATGGCTTCAAGCTGAAGGTTGTTACCGTAGGCCAGGATGGCTACACCCTCGACGATGTGCTCACCCACGACTCGAAGGAGCCCACCACCTACATCCACAACGCTCTCGCCTCGATGAAGTATCCCGACTTCCCCGTTGCTCTTGGTGTTATCCGTGATGTTGACGAGCCCACCTACAATAGGGAGGTAGCCCGCCAGGTGAAGGAGGTTCAGGAGAAGAGCAAGATTAAATGTATGGACGATCTGCTGAATAGCGGCGAGACCTGGGAGATTAAATAATCGCCCTATATATAATTAAAGGAGTAGCACAGCCCGACGGCTGTGCTACTCCTTTTTTGATGTTGGCGGTTGTTTTTCTGGGGGCATTAGGGAATCTTGGGATGCTCTCCTATTACTCCTATTTTGCTCTACCCCAGATAGGAGTTATGGGAGTTATGGGAGCTATAAGAGTTATAGGAATTATAGGTATTTTTCCCCTAATGGCCCTAACGGCCCTAATGACCCTATAAAAGTTTTCGGGCTTGCTGGGCAAGCCCGCAACTATAGACGTTAGACGTTGGACGTTAGACCAAAGTCGGTTGACGGTTGACGGTCGTCGGTCGTCGTAAAAGCTCAGATTATCGAGGGATTTTTGTGCCAAACAAAGGAGCGGGCTCCGTAGCCTACTAAACGTAGGTGAGGAGCCCGCTCTCTGCGGTTTGGTGCAAAAGCACCGAAAATATGCGCTATTTAGAAGGCGAAGGCCTTTTTACCCTCAAGACTTGCCGCACGTGCGGTCATCAGAGGGCTAACTTTAAGGTCGCTACCCTTCTTAACGTTGCCAGCTTTGAAGGCTTTATTGGGAGCAACGGGCGCGATGTTAGCTTTCAGAGGAGCCACAGCCTGCTGGGTTGCATCAATTACGGTCACTGCACCATCGTAAGCACCGGTGAAGAGGTATTTGGAACCACCGGTTGCAAACTCGAATGCATAGCTGTCGTTACCCTTGTTCTCAACAGTCAGACTGCCACTGGTAACGAGGTCATAGTAGCTCTGGAAGTTACCGGTCAGAGCGAGCGAGCCATTGAGGTAGCCCTCCTCATCCTTGAAACCAGCAAAAAGAGTGTTGGGCTCACCGGTCTCAGCAACGGTGTAAGCGCCAGAGGGAAGACCGTCAGCAAAAGCTGTTGCATCCGACAATACAAAGTACTGCATTGCGCAACCCATACCATTGTTAATAACGGGGTCAACCAGATAGAGAACCCACTGGCCATTGCCATACCAGTACATCTCGGCGTCGGTGATGGAGATAGGAATCTCCTGAAGGTTACTACCCTCATTGCCGCCACCCTCATTGCCGCCACCTGCGGTGTCGTCGGTAATCTTCATAGCACCTGCATAGGAACCGAGGATGGTATCACCATTGTAACCAACGAACTCTACGTCGATGGTGTAGGTGCCGTCGCCATTGTTGGTGATGTAGGCAGCGCCGTCGGTAATGAGGTCTTTAACCTGATTCTGGGCCATATTGAGAACCATCGAACCATTTGCGTAACCCTCCTCGTCAACATAACCCTCGTCGATGGTGAAGGGCTCCATAGTACCTGCAACTGCATACTCACCGGTGGGGATACCGGCAGCTGCGGTGTTGTCACCGGGGGTGTTTACATAGAGCTGGAAGAGGTTGTCACCGGCCTGGTCGAGCAGGAAGAGAACCCACCAAGTGTTGCCCTCATACTCACCCTGGAAGCGAGCCTGTGCATCGTTGAACTCGATGTCCTGAACCGACTCGTCGAAGAGCTGAACAGGACCGCTGTAGCTCTGCTTGTAAGCACCAAGCTCACCGAAGCTAACAGCCTCAACAGTGTATTTACCCTCGCCGTTTGCCTTGATGGTAAGTTTGCCGTCCACTGCGTAATCCTCAACCTCCGAGGTCTCAGACTCCATAAGAACGTTTACGTTCACGAGCTGAGTGTTCATAACGCCACCCAAGTAGTTATCTACATAGAAGGTACCCTGGGGCAGAACCTCGGGACCATTGTCCTCAACAACGATAACCATCTGGCTAATGCGTGCGGGATATTTGCCATTGATGAGGTTGTTATCAGCCAAAAGGATGGTCCAGAATGCGATACCATCACCGTAGGGCGTGTAAACAGCCTGGCATACTGCGGGGTTGTAAACGGTGTAGTTGTTGCTTGCGGGAAGACCTATCATTTTGGGCTGACCCTCGAAGCGACCCTCTGCTTTGCTGACACTCTCACCGGTATTGGCATCGATACCGCTAATCTCTGCGGTGAGCTGGTAACCCTCAGCGATGTGTTTAACCTCGAGGAAACCGTCGGTTGCGAGCTGGATGTAGCCATCCTCTGCGGTATTGCGCACGAAGAACGAACCGGTCAAAATGCCATCAAGGCTACCCTCTGCCATAGCGCCATCGGCTACTGTGTACTTACCCTCGGGGATGATACCGTCATTAACCTCGGGAGTAACAATCTCTGCAATGAAGATACGTGCGGGCTCGCCGTTCTCCATCTTGTTCAGAGTAACGATGTAGCTGTTGGTACCATTGCCGTAGTAGTCACCACGGTTGAGCACCTGTGCATCGTTGAGAATGAGGCCGTAGTACTCCTCACCACCGTTGGGATCGGGATCGGGATCGGGCACTTCATTGCCACCGCAACCAACCATAAGGGCTGCTGCTGCAATCATAAAAGCAAAAAACTTTTTCATAATTGTTGAGTTTTGATTAAGTTTATAAAAAATTGATGTTGTTGTTTTCACTGCAAATTTCTACAAAAGTAAAAATAAAAATTCAAAAAAATCCTATCTATTCCCAATAATTGTCACCGTGCAGCTATTTTTTTGCAAATATTTTGCCGCCACACATTTCAACTCCTCGGGAGTGATGCTCTCCACTTTGTGAAGCAGACGCTCGGTGTAGTCGTTCTGTTCGCCGTTTTGGATATTCTCGATGGTGACATCCGCTGCACCAAAGGGGCCGTCGAAAATGCGCATAACATCACCAACAATGGTCTTCTTCACCAGCGCCAGCTCCTCCTCACTCATCGGTTCGGTGGTTATGCGCTCCATCTCATAAAAAATCTCCGACACAGCCTCGTCGGTGTGGTCGGCAGCCACATCGACACTCATCACAAAGTAGCCCGCCTGGTCGAGGTTTATCATTGCGGCATAGGCGCCATAGGTGTAGCCGTGCTCCTCGCGCAGGTTCTGCATAAGTCGGGAGCCAAAGTAGCCGCCCATAGCCGTTGCCACCACCTGCATAGCCACAAAGTCGGGGTGAGTGCGTGGGAAGAGGGGTATGCCAATCTTAATGCTCGACTGCACAGTGTTCTCCATCTTCATCGAGGCAAAGGGGATGGGCGATGCAGGGGGAATTAGCGTTTCATCCCTCTCGCCCTCGGGTAGCCCCTCCAGGATGGCCACCACACGCTCCTCAATCTCCTCGCCAAAGTCGCCACACAGAATGGCGAAGCAGTTGGAGGCATTGTAGTGGGAGCGGTAGAACTCGGCCAACACCTCGGGGGTGAGGTTGTCGTACTCCTCCTCGGAGGAGGTCACACCATAGGGGTGTTTCTCGCCAAAGAGGGCCTTGCCAAAGAGTTCACGGGAGAGTTGGTCGGGCTTGCTGCGCTGCACGTGGAGCTGCTCCTTACGCTTGGCACAGTAGGAGGCAATCTCCTCGGCGGGGAATGTGGGGCGCAGAATAACCTCCTCGGCAATCTCCAGGGTGGGCTCCACAAACTTCTTCAAGGAGCAGAAGGTCACCACCGCCCAATCACGGTCGATATTGGCGTCGTAGTAGGAGCCCACATAGTCGAGCCCCTCGGCAATCTGGTGGCCCGAGAGGTTTTCTGTACCCTCCGAGAGGGTATTCACCACGGTCGAAGCACTGAAGGGGACGGTCTGTGTGGAGGTTCCCGCCTTAAACACAAAACTCACTCTCACAACCCCTTGTGTGGAGTTGTGGAGCGTGTAGAGGGGTGTTCCCAGCGAGGTGTAACGCACCCCATAGTGGGGAATGGCGGGGAGGGTTATGGGTACTATTGGTGGTCGTTTCATTGTTTGCTGCGGTAGATTAGGGTTGCACTTTGGTGGCGGCCGAGGTTGTGGCGTATGAAGGAGGCAATCTCCTCGGCAGTGATGGAGCGGTAGATGGCCGTCTCGCCATTGAGCAGAGCCATATCGCCCAACATACGGTAGTAGCCGAGGTTCATCGCCTTGTTCATAACGTTCAACTCGCCAAATGTGATGTTGGCCTCAAACTTGTTCTGCACCTTCGTTAGCTCATAGTCGCCCACGGGCTCCTTCACCAAGAGTTCCAGCTCGCCATAGAGGGCATCCTCGGCCTCCTCGATGGTCACCCCGGGGTTAATCTGTCCCGTGAGAATCAACATTCCCTGCCCCCTCTCGCCTGTAATGTAAGCATTGGCAGCCGAGAATATCTGGCGGCGGCGCACAAGGTGTTGGTAGATGCGTGCCGACTCACCACCAGCCAGCAGGTCGGTCAGCAGGTCGCAGATGTAGTACTCCCTACTTCCACGGTCGCCCATAAGAAATGCTATGGTTATCTGGTCGGCAGGCACAGCAGCCTCAATCATCTGACGCCTGGGAGAGGTGATAGCCGCCTCGGTGGGATAACTGCGTGTGGCAACCACAGGAAGTGTGGGCACCTCCGAGAAAAAGTGTTCGGCAGCCTCGAAAACCTCCTCGGCAGGCAGTGCCGCCGAGACCGAAAGAATGGCATTGGAGGGGAGGTAGAAGCGGTCGTAGAAGGCCCTCACATCCTCCATCGAGGCGTCACGAATGTGGTCGGGAGTGAGGCCAATGACGGGCCAACGGTAGGGCGACTCCCGATAGACCATAGCCCTCAGGGTGTGCCACTGCTCACCATAGGGGCGGTTGAGAAACCTCTGGTTGAACTCCTCCACCACAACACTCTTCTCCAGAGCCAACTTCTCGGGAGAGATGTCAAGTCCCCTCATACGGTCGGCCTCAAGCCAAAGGGCTGTGCGAAAATTATCCTTCGGGGTGGTTATATAATAATTGGTGTAGTCGGCACTGGTGAAGGCGTTGTTTTCGCCACACACCTCCTGCACGGGCTCGTCGAAGTCGGGCACCAGGCGGGTACCCCTAAACATCAGGTGCTCAAACAGATGAGCAAAACCCGTGCGGCGGGGCTCCTCGTCCCTCGAACCCACCTCATAGAGCAGGTTTACGGCAGCCATCGCCGAGGTGGTGTCCTCATTCACCAACACCCTCAAACCGTTGGCTAAAGTGTGCTCTTTGTAGTCAATCATAAAGGGCCAAAATGCTATGTTAAATTATCTTAAATTTTTTAGTCGGCAGCGGGGGGCAAAATGTGCGAAAAAGGAGTTTTTCGACTCTTTTACAGCGTCAAACCAAGTTGTTTATAATCAGTCCGAAAAGCCCCATTTTGGGGTGCTGTTATTTTTGTAACAGCCTGATACTGTTAGACAAATAACAAACCACAAGGGCTCTTTTCGCCACCGATAAGGTGCACAAATTTAGTGAATTTTGGAAGAAATAATTATCTTTGCGTGATGAAAAATGGGGAACTCTCCGGGGAAACACTCGTTCACCAAGACCAAACCCCTAATTTTCAAAAGGTTAGGTTTCAAAAAGAGGAAAAAATTTATACAAGGAAAAAGAGATATGGCACAGAAGAAATTTATCACCTGTGATGGTAACTATGCAGCCGCTCACATCGCCTATATGTTCAGCGAGGTGGCAGCCATCTACCCTATCACACCCTCATCCACTATGGCAGAGCTCGTTGACGAGTGGGCTGCCGCAGGTCAGAAAAATATCTTTGGCGAGACCGTAAAGGTTGTGGAGATGCAGTCGGAGGCAGGTGCCGCCGGCGCCGTTCACGGCTCGTTGCAGGCAGGTGCTCTCACCTCCACCTTCACCGCTTCGCAGGGTCTGCTGCTGATGATTCCCAATATGTACAAGATTGCAGGTGAGCTCCTGCCCGGCGTATTCCACGTGTCGGCACGAGCACTCGCCGCACAGTCGCTCTCCATTTTTGGTGACCACCAGGATGTGATGGCTGCACGCCAGACCGGTTTCGCTATGCTCGCAACCTCGTCGGTGCAGGAGGTGATGGATCTGGCAGGTGTAGCACACATCGTGTCGCTCAACACCCGCATCCCCTTCGTTCACTTCTTCGACGGCTTCCGCACCTCGCACGAGATTCAGAAAGTGGAGCTTATGGAGATGAGCGACCTGGAGCCCCTCTTCGATAGGGCTGCCCTCGCCGAGTTCCGTGCACGTGCTCTCAACCCCGAGCACCCCGTAACCCGTGGTACCGCCCAGAACCCTGACATCTACTTCCAGACCCGTGAGGCCTGCAACAAGTTCTACGACGCAGTGCCCGACGCAGTGGCTGAGGCTATGAAGAAGATTTCGGCAATCACCGGCCGCAACTACGCCCCCTTCACCTACTACGGTGCACCCGATGCCGAGAATGTAATCATCGCTATGGGCTCCATCACCGAGACCATCAAGGAGGTTATCGACTACCTCACCGAGCGTGGCGAGAAGGTGGGTGTTGTCACCGTTCACCTCTACCGTCCCTTCTCGGTTAAGTACCTCGGCGCAGTTCTCCCCGAGAGCACCAAGCGCATCTGTGTACTCGACCGCACCAAAGAGCCCGGCGCAAACGGTTGCCCCTTGTACCTCGACGTTGTTGAGGCCTTTGCAAGCTGCAAGGAGATTCCCGCCGAGAGGAAACCCCTCATCATCGGAGGTCGCTATGGTCTGTCATCGAAGGACACCACCCCCGCACAGATGCTGGCAGTGTTCGAGAACCTCAAAGCCGAGGAGCCTCGCAACCAGTTCACCGTGGGTATCGAGGACGACGTAACCTTCCTCTCGCTCCCCGTGGGTAAGGAGATTTCGATGGCCAAGGAGGGTACCTTCGAGGCTGTGTTCTATGGCCTGGGTGCAGACGGTACCGTGGGTGCCAACAAAAACTCTATTAAGATTATCGGTGGTACCACCGACAAATATTGCCAGGCATACTTCTCCTACGACTCGAAGAAGTCGGGTGGCTACACCTCGTCGCACCTGAGGTTTGGCGACAGCCCCATCCGTTCGCCCTACCTGGTGACCACTCCCGACTTTGTGGCTTGCCACGTTCCCTCGTATGTTGACAAATACGACGTGCTGAAGGGCCTCAAGAGGGGTGGTAAGTTCCTGCTGAACAGCGTACACGACGCCGAGCAGACTCTGGCAACCCTCCCCGCACATATGAAGGCCTATATGGCCAAGAAGGGTATCCGCTTCTACATCATCAATGCCACCAAGATTGCCGCCGAGATTGGTCTGGGCAGCCGCACCAACACCATTATGCAGTCGGCCTTCTTCAAGATTGCCGAGGTTATCCCCTACGAGCAGGCTGTGGAGGAGATGAAGAAAGCCATCTACAAATCCTATGGCAAGAAGGGTGAGGATATCGTGAATATGAACTACGCCGCTGTGGATAAAGGTGGCGAGGTTGTGGAGGTAGCAATTCCCGCCGAGTGGGCCAACCTTGTGGAGCCCGAGGCAGAGTGCAAGGGTGCCGATTGCGATAAGCCTGCATTCGTGAGGGAGATTTGCGAGCCCATCAACAACCTCAAGGGCGACCTGCTCCCCGTGAGCGCCTTCAATGGCCGTGAGGACGGTACTTGGGACAACGGCACTGCCGCTTATGAGAAGCGTGGTATAGCTGTGAAGGTGCCCGAGTGGTTGTCGGAGAACTGTATCCAGTGCAACCAGTGCTCATTTGTCTGCCCCCACGCAGCTCTTCGTCCCTTCCTTCTGACCGAGGAGGAGGCTGCCAAAGCTCCCGCAGGCGTTGCTCTGCGTGACGGCTTGGCACAGACCAAGGGCTACAAGTTCCGTATTCAGCTCTCGCCTCTGGATTGTACCGGTTGCGGCAACTGTGTGGATGCTTGTCCCGCAAAGACCAAGGCCCTCGTTATGAAACCCCTCGAGGAGCAGATGGGCGAGCAGGCCAACTGGGACTTTATGAACAAAGAGGTGGGCTACAAGGAGGATGTTATGGACAAGAGCAAGAGCATCAAGGGCAACCAGTTTGCACAGCCCCTCTTCGAGTTCTCGGGTGCTTGCGCAGGTTGCGGCGAGACCCCCTATATTAAGACTATCACCCAGCTCTTTGGCGATAGGATGATGGTTGCCAACGCTACCGGCTGTACCTCGATTTACTCGGGTTCGGCTCCCTCGACCCCCTACTGCACCAACTCTAAAGGCCACGGTCCCGCTTGGGCAAACTCGCTCTTCGAGGACAACGCCGAGTTTGGCCTCGGTATGAAAGTGGCTGTTGAGAAGCGCCGCGATATGCTCGCATCGAAGATGGCAGAGGCTATCGAGAGCTGCGCAGAGTGCTCGGCAGAGCTGAAAGCCACAATGCAGGAGTGGATTGACGGCCGCCACATCAGCGCCACCAGCGCCGAGGTTGCTGCCCGCCTGATTCCTATGGCAGAGGCTTGCGGTTGCGAGGTTTGCAAAGCTATCGTGGAGCAGAAAGACCTGCTGGTTAAGAAGTCGCAGTGGATTATCGGTGGTGATGGCTGGGGCTACGACATCGGCTTCGGCGGTGTGGACCACGTGCTCGCTTCTGGCGAGGATGTGAACATCCTGATTGTCGATACCGAGGTTTACTCCAACACCGGCGGTCAATCCTCCAAATCGACCCCCGTGGGCGCTGTTGCCAAGTTCGCTTCGGCCGGCAAGCGCATCCGCAAGAAAGATATCGGCGCTATCGCTATGACCTATGGCTATGTATATGTAGCTCAAGTTTCGGTTGCCAACCCCAACCAGCTGCTCACCGTGCTTCGTGAGGCAGAGGCTTA
This sequence comes from Tidjanibacter sp., assembly GCA_045633985.1. GTDB lineage: Bacteria > Bacteroidota > Bacteroidia > Bacteroidales > Rikenellaceae > Tidjanibacter. The sequence continues at coordinate 13,120 of JAZQZI010000005.1, forward strand.
CAACGGTCCCTCGCTGATTATCGCCTATGCTCCCTGTATCAACCACGGTATCAAGGGCGGTATGACCCGCACTCCCAGCATCGGTAAGGAGGCTATCGAGTGTGGCTACTGGCACCTGTGGCACTACAACCCCGAGCTTGCAGAGCAGGGCCAGAACCCCTTCAAGCTCGACTCTAAGGAGCCCGACTGGAGCAAGTTCCAGAAGTTCCTTGCAGATGAGGTACGCTACTCGTCGCTGAAGAAGATGTTCCCCGCCGAGGCAGAGGAGCTCTTCAAAGCAGCCGAGGAGAACGCCAAGTGGCGCTACAACGGCTACGTACGCCTCTCGAAACAGGAGTACTAAACCGTCCCGACATAGAGGGCACCTGGTGCCCAGCAAGGAGAACCTCCGCCACCAAGCGGGGGTTCTCTTTTTGTTGGCACAGCATTGCTGGGAGGGGATAAAAAAAGAGCTGCTGCCTCACGGAAACTGCTCTTTAGTGGTGCGGGCGCCACACATCGCCATCGACACCTATTATAAAGTTGGTGGGCAGGCCTGTAGAAAGGGATTGAAATCGGCCTCCTTACTATATAGATGCATTAGGGGGCCAAAACGTTGCACGGGTTAGTAACTTTTTTTTTGCAAAAAGTTCATTATCTCTTCAACGCCCTAACAATCAACACTATAACTTTTGCACAAAACATTCTGATTGGACACAAAAAAACTCGGCATCGAATGCTCGATGCCGAGTTTGTGCCATTTCGTGGCCGTAGGATTAGATGGAGATGTTAATAATCTCAAACTCCATAAGGCCCACGGGAACCTGCACCTCCACTTTGTCGCCCTTCTTGTGGCCAAGAAGTGCGTGACCGATGGGGGTCTCCACCGAAAGTTTACCCTCGGCGAGATTAGCCTCGTGGTCGCCCACAAGGGTGTACTCCATCTCTGCACCGGTCCTGGTGTTGCGGATGCGCACACGGTTGAGAATCTGCACCTTGTTGAGGTCGAGGTGCGACTCGTCTATGATGCGTGCGTTTGCGAGCATAAGCTCCATACGCATAATTTTCTCCTCAAGGTTGCGCTGTGCCTCTTTGGCAGCATCGTACTCGGCATTCTCCGAGAGGTCACCCTTATCACGGGCCTCGGCGATAGCCTCGGCAGCTTTGGGTCGCTCAACAATACGCAGCTGGTCCAATTCGGCCTTCATTTTGTTGTAACCCTCTTTGGTCAGAACAATTGCTTCGTTTGCCATAAATTTCTGTCGTTTTATATGTTAATTTTACCAATTTTTACCCTTTTGGATAGTGCGAAAAAAAAACGAATCCCGACCTGTAGAGGTCGAAACCCAATGTCCGATTTTGCACTTTTGTGCTCCAAATGTGTCACAAAGGTAACCATCTTTTTCGAATAAACAAAATTTGTGCTAAATTTGTGCAACAACCCCAACAAACAACTACTATGTTTCTGATTAATGGCACTTTTGGCTTCACAGACCTCTGGACGATAATATCGTTCAGCTACACCGTTTTGGTCGTTGCCACCGTACTTATGGTGGTGGCGGAGAGGCGTGAACCGGTGAAAACGCTGGCCTGGATTATGGTCATCACAATGTTCCCCGTAGGAGGTATGATTCTCTTTCTGGCCTTCGGTCGCAACCACCGAAAAGCCCGCACCTTTATGCAGAAAGAACTCTTCGACAACAGGCTCGTGGGACAGGTGTGCGGCCAACAACTACGAGAACTCCCCAAATGCGACGACCTGGCCGATGTGGATAAGCATCTGATAAAACTTATGCTCAACAACAGCCGCTCGGTGCTCACCCTCCGCAACCGTGTGGAGATACTCAACAATGGCGAGGAGTGTTTTCCCCGAATGTTTGAGGATATGCGCCGTGCGGAGCGCTACATCCACATAGAGTTCTACGGCATAGATAGCGGACACCTCTTCGAGGAGCTCTTCGCAATCCTGGCCGAGAGGGCTGCTGCAGGTGTGGAGGTGAGGGTCATCTACGACGCCATAGGCGGGCGAGCACTCCGCAAGGAGGATGAGGCCCGTATGACCCAAGCAGGAATCCTTGTCCGCTGCTTCGCCCCCGTCTTCACAAGGCGTTTTTCGAGCCTTGCCAACTATCGCAACCATCGCAAGATTGTGGTGGTGGATGGAGCGTGGGGTTACACGGGAGGAATGAACATTGCCGACCGCTATGTGGATGGCGTGAGGGGCGGCATTTGGAGGGATGTCCACATCCGCATAGAGGGTGAGGCTGTGGCGATGTTGCAGACCATCTTTGTGGCCGATTGGGCCTTTGTGACCGACGGAGAGATGCTCAACAGCCCCACCTACTACACCACCTCCCCTGTGGAGAGCCTTTGCCCTATGCAGATTGCCTCCTCGGGCCCCGACTCCTCCTTTGCCTCCATCAAACACTCCTACTTCGCCGCCATAGGCAAGGCACAGAAGTATGTCTATATCTCAACCCCCTATCTACTGCCCGACAATGCAATACTTACCGCCCTACGGGTGGCGGCCCTCAGTGGCGTGGATGTAAGGGTACTCATACCCGTGCGTGGCGACAATGTTGTTGTCTCTTGGGCCGGCTATGCCTATGTGGATGCACTGATGGAGTCGGGCGTGAAGGTCTATCTCTACCACAAGGGGTTCAACCACTCCAAGTTTATCATCATCGACGACGAACTTTGCACCGTGGGCTCCGCCAATCTCGACTACCGTAGTTTCGAGGACGACTTTGAGGTGCAGGCCATCATCTACGACAACGCCACTACCTGCACCCTGCGTACCCACTTCCTCGCCGACCTGGAGGATGCCATAGAGGTCACGCCCGACTATTGGGCAGGCCGCTCACGGCTCAGCAAGCTGATGGAGCCCGTAGCCAAGCTCCTTGCACCACTGTTTTAGCCGTAGCTCCCCCTCAAACCGCTAAAACAGCAGACCGAAGTTTATCTGCACCGTACCATCGTGGGCTACAGCCACCTTCTGGCGCTCGGAGGCTACCTTCACAAGCGATGTGGTTTGGTCTAGGTAGCCCGTGTAGCGTACCTCCACAACAAGGCCGTCGAACTCGACACCCACGCCCGCCGTCGCCGCAATATCATTGTTGTTGAAAATCACCTCAAAGGGGGTATCTCCGCCCCTCACATACTCCTTCGACCCTATGCGCCACACAGGGCCGCCAAAGAGCCTCACACTGCCAAACTTGAAACCAAGAAGTAGCGGCACATCCAGGCGATATGTGCGAAGAGTTTTATACTCCTTGGGCTCATAGGGGTACTTAAGGCCAAAGATATAATCCCTCTGCGAAAACTGCAACTCGGGCTGAATGTAGATAAAAGTGGGGATGGAGAGCCTCAACATCAGGGCCGCCTGATAGCCACCCACCCTATCGCCAGCAGGCTCCAATGTACCACCCTCGATGGCCACCGAATTGAACTCGTAGGTACCCGTACCGATACCTATACGTGCACCCATACGCAGAAGCTGACCATTGGCCGCCCATATGCAAAGGGGTACACAAACCATTAGTAAAATTAAACGTTTCATAGTGCTTTACCTTTTTTGAGAATTAAAACTTATTTGCGGTATCTCACCTCGAAGCGTTGCAAACCGTGTGCCCAATAGAATAGGTTGAAACTATAAGTTTTACTTATCATTCCATCGAAAAATATCATACCAAAAAAGTGAACAAAAAAGGAATTTATGCACTATATTTGTGGTAGCAAAAGAGCTACAACAATAACACGTATTAACAAAAACACTAAAAACCATATAACTATGAAAAAGAACATCAGCAGCCGCCTTGAGGCAGCTATCAACGACCAGATTAACGCCGAGCTGTGGTCGGCATATCTCTACCTCTCTATGTCGATGGACCAGGAGGCCAAAGGTAACAAAGGCTTCGCCAACTGGTTCTTCATCCAGTTCCAGGAGGAGCAGGACCACGCACGCATCTTTATGAATATGCTCAACTCCCGTGGCGCAGAGGTTAAATTGCAGCCCATCGCCGCCGTGGATACCGAGTGGGAGAGCCCCCTGGCAGCTTGGGAGAAGACCCTCGAGCACGAGCAGGTTGTAACCGCACGCATCAACGACCTTATGAAGATTGCCAAAGAGGAGAACGACTACGCCTCGGAGAGCTTCCTCAAATGGTTTGTGGATGAGCAGATTGAGGAGGAGGAGAATGCTCGCGACATCATCGACATTCTCGAGAAGATTGGCGACAACAAGTATGGCCTCTACGAGTACGACAAAGAGTTGGGTGCAAGGGTTTACACCGTACCTTCGCCCCTGGCAAACGGCGCCGAGTAAGAGCGGCATAATAACTAAAAAGAAGAACCGACCTTTCCCGGGTCGGTTCTTTTTTTGTCAGTTTTCGGGCTTGCCCAGCAAGCCCGCAACGGTCGTCGGTCGTCGGTCGTCGTAAAAACTGCATAGAACGAGATGAATGCAAGGCTTGCAACAAAAAATGCCCCGGCATATTACTAAGCGTAAATGCCGGGGCAAATTTTTGTTGTATAACGCAGCAGTCGCTCGTTATATGCAGTTTTTCAAAAAGCGCAGATTGTTGAGGGAATTTTTGCTAAATAAAGAAGCGGGCTCCGCAGTTTGCTTATCGCAAATGAGGAAGCCCGCTATCTGAAATTTAGTGAAAATTCACCAACAAGGTGCGCTTTTTACTCGGAGAGAATCTCCATAATCTTCATAGCCGCAGTAGCCACAGGAGTACCGGGACCGAAGATGGCAGCAGCGCCGTCCTGATAGAGCTCCTCGTAGTCCTGTGCGGGAATCACACCACCCACTACTACCACGATATCCTCACGGCCCAACTTCTTGAGCTCGGCGATAATCTGGGGAACGAGGGTGAGGTGACCTGCTGCAAGCGACGAAACACCTACAACGTGTACGTCGTTCTCAACAGCCTGTTTGGCAGCCTCCTCGGGAGTCTGGAACAAGGGACCCATATCTACGTCGAAGCCGAGGTCGGCATAACCGGTTGCTACAACCTTAGCACCACGGTCGTGGCCGTCCTGACCAAGTTTGGCAATCATAATACGAGGCTGACGACCCTCGCGTTTTGCGAAAGCATCTACCATATCTTTTGCCTTTGCGAAATCTGCATCATTCTTCATAGCGCTCGAATATACACCGGAGATGGAACGAATAACTGCTTTGTAGCGACCAACGATAACCTCGCAAGCGTCGGAAATCTCGCCCAGGGTTGCACGCACCTTAGCGGCCTCAACAGCCAGCTCAAGGAGGTTGCCGGTCTTGGTCTTCACAGCCTCGGTGATGGCAGCAAGAGCCTTCTGTACGGCAGCCTCGTCACGGTTTGCACGGAGCTCCTGGAGGCGTTTAACCTGGCTCTCACGAACAGCAGTGTTGTCCACAGCGAGGATGTCGATGGGGGCCTCTTTCTCCAGACGGAAGCGGTTGAGACCTACGATAACCTCCTCACCCGAGTCGATCCAAGCCTGTTTGCGAGCCGAGGCCTCCTCGATACGCATCTTAGGAATACCGGTCTCGATAGCTTTGGCCATACCGCCGAGTTTCTCAATCTCCTGGATGTGCTCCCAAGCCTTGTGAGCAATCTCGTTGGTCAGGCTCTCAACATAGTAGGAACCAGCCCAAGGATCTACCGAACGGCAAACGTTGGTCTCCTCCTGGATGTAAATCTGGGTGTTACGAGCAATACGTGCCGAGAAGTCGGTAGGCAGTGCGATAGCCTCGTCGAGAGCGTTGGTGTGGAGCGACTGAGTGTGACCCAGAGCGGCACCCATAGCCTCGATAGCGGTACGTGCTACGTTGTTGAAAGGATCCTGCTCGGTGAGCGACCAACCCGAAGTCTGCGAGTGGGTACGCAGAGCGAGCGATTTGGGGTTCTTGGGGTTGAACTGTTTAACAATCTTTGCCCACAGCAGACGAGCAGCCCTCATCTTGGCAATCTCCATAAAGTGGTTCATACCGATAGCCCAGAAGAACGACAGACGGGGAGCAAACTGGTCGATGCTCATACCTGCGTTCACACCTGCACGGAGGTACTCAAGACCGTCGGCCAGGGTGTATGCCAACTCGATGTCGGCGGTAGCACCTGCCTCCTGCATATGGTAACCCGAGATAGAAATCGAGTTGAACTTGGGCATATTCTTCGAGGTGTACTCAAAGATGTCGGCGATGATACGCATCGAAAATTCGGGGGGATAGATGTAGGTGTTACGCACCATAAACTCCTTCAGAATGTCGTTCTGAATGGTACCGGCCAGCTGGTCGAGGGTGCAACCCTGCTCCAAACCTGCAACGATGTAGAATGCCAACACGGGAAGTACGGCACCGTTCATAGTCATCGACACCGACATCTGGTTCAGAGGAATACCGTCGAAGAGAACCTTCATATCCTCAACCGAGCAGATGCTCACACCTGCTTTACCTACGTCACCAACAACCCTGGGGTGGTCAGCGTCGTAGCCACGGTGAGTAGCGAGGTCGAATGCTACCGACAGACCTTTCTGACCCGAAGCGAGGTTACGACGATAGAAAGCGTTGCTCTCCTCGGCGGTCGAGAAACCTGCATACTGGCGGATGGTCCAGGGACGCATAACGTACATAGTGCTATAGGGGCCACGGAGGAAGGGAGCCACACCTGCTGCATAGTTCAGGTGCTCCATACCCTCCAGATCCTCGGCGCTGTAAAGACCCTTCACGGGAATCTGCTCTGCAGTCATCCACTCCTTCTCGGGAGCAGCGCACTGATTCTGGCAGCAACCCTCGGTTGCGCCAGCAAATTTGATATCTGTAAATTGAGCTCTCATAATTCTTCACAAATGATTAAATTCCCAACTCTTTAAGGTAACCTTTGAGGGTCTCCAGAACGTTGTCCCTCACGCTGATGAAGTGGGTGATGCCCTGATCCTTCAGCTCCTCGGCGCAAGCGGGTGCACCGGCAACAACAACGATAGCCTCCTCGCCGATGAGTTTAGCAACCTCGGGAGCAAGTGCTGCGTAGTCGTCGTCCGACGAACATACAACAACGATGTCAGCCTTAGCCTCTTTAGCAGCCTTCACGCCCTCCTCAACCGAAGCGAAGAAGGTGTTGTCCTGAACTTTGATACCTGCGCAAGCGAAGAAGTTGCAGCTGAACTGCGCCCTTGCACGAGCCATTGCCAAGCTACCACAGGTGAGCATAAATGCTTTAGGAGCCTTACCGCTGGCATCAACACTCTGGCGCATAGCCTCGAACTGCTCGCCACCACGGTAGGGAACGAGTGCGTTCTCGCCAAGCTCGCAAGTGCAACCGCAACCGCACTCTGCCTTCTGTGCCTCCAGAACCTCACCGAAGTTGGGGAACTGGTTGGTACCAAGAAGGGTGATACGACGGGTAGCAACCTCTTTGTTCTTCTTCTCTGCCGAAGCCTTAACCCTTGCGCTGATGACGCCTTTGTTGAAGGCAGCGATGTAGCCACCCTCGGCCTCAACCTCACGGAAGAGTTTCCAAGCCTCCTCGGCGATGGAAGCGGTGAGGTTCTCGATGTAGTACGAGCCACCTGCAGGGTCAACAACGTTGTCGAAGTGCGACTCGCTCTTGAGCAACAGCTGAACGTTGCGTGCGATGCGCTCTGCAAACTCGTCGTTCTTGGCGGTAACGGCGTTGAAGGGCAATACCTCCAGCGAGTGAACACCTGCGATGGCGGCACTCATAGCCTCGGTAGTACCACGGAGCATATTTACATAGGAGTCGTAAACGGTCTGATTCCAGCTCGAAGTAACTGCGTGGAGGTAGATTTTCTCTGCACATTTGCACTCGGGCTGGTAGGCGGTCATAATGTTGGCCCACAGCAGACGTGCTGCACGGATTTTTGCAATCTCCATAAAGTAGTTGGAGGTAATCGAGGTGGTGAAGCGGATGCTGCGAGCGGCCTCGGTGGCGCTAACGCCCCTCTCGATGAGCTCTACCAACATCTCGTGACCTGCAGCCATCATATAGCCGAGCTCCTCAACGATGGTCGAACCGCTATTGCCGAGGATAGAGCCATCAACACCTGCGAAACGAACGTGTTTGAACTCGCCATACTTCTTGATGTAGCCTGCAATCTTGTCGAAGCACTCGCCACCACGCTCCTGCTCGCAGCAGAATTTACCGTAGCGGGTGAGGCCCCACATAATGGGGTCAAAATCGAAGGCGATGCGCACAGCCTCTTTGTCGAAGCCTGCAGCCCACTCCATAACGGGCTCCACGATGGTGGTGTTGGAGGTGCAGATGTAGAATACAACCTCATTCTTGGTGGGGTCGATACCTGCGGTCAGAGCCTCAACGAAGGCTTTGTCAACCTCTTTGCAAATCTCGAAAGCTACGCTCTCGGCGCCACAATCGAACGCTTTGAGTGCTTTCTTGTTTGCCTCTGCGGGGCACTCCACGCAGATGGTCTGGAATACTTTCCACCTGTTGCAGTTTTTCACGCCGCGAACATAGGGGAACTCGCCGGCCGATGCACCGAGGAAATTAACAGCAGCCAAATCCTCTGCACGGTAGTAGGGGCGGACATTGAAGCCCTCGGCAGTGCGCCAAACCAGCTTCTTCTGGTAGTCGGCACCCTTGAGGTCGGTGTTGATGACAGCCTCCCAAGCCTCAGTCGAGACTGCGGGGAACTCATCGAACAACCTTTCGTACTTGTTGTTTGCCATAACTTTTGATTGATGTGAGTTTATAGTTAGTTGATTGTATTGTAGCCTATTACGCTCTTTTGTCGTAGTCCGGTTATTCTCTTCTCATCCTCTCGCCACGCACACGTACACGCACATAATGCGCACGAGAGTTCGCAAATATACTAATTTATCGCATACGTTGTTACCGTTTTAGCAGAATGTTTAATACTTTTGTGAAAACTTTAACTCCAAACCCCCTATGGCACGCATATTCACAAGTCAGGAAATCCGAGGCATTGCACTGCTTTTACCCCTCGTAGCCCTCTGTGTGTGGCTCACGGTGGAGGCCCTCCACACCGACGGAGGGAGCATTGTCGAGGAGGAGGTTGCGGCCCCCACCGAGGAGGTCACCGAGCCCGCCACCCACACCACTTTCGACCCCAACACCGTCACCTACGAGGAGTTGCGAGCAATGGGCATCGACAAATATGCCGCCCGCAACATTGTGAAATATCGTGAGGGTGGTCGCACCTATGCCATACCCGAGGATGTGGCGGTGGTCTATGGTGTGAGCGACTCGCTCTACGCCCTCCTCAGGCCCCACATCTCCATTGCCGAGGAGTATCGCCTAAAGCCCAAAACCTACGCCGCCTCAACCCCCTCAAAACGCCCCACACGCACCTTCCGCAAAGTCCCATTTGACCCCAACACACTCTCGGCCGAGGGGTTCTACGAGCTGGGCTGTTTCACCGCCCGTCAGGCCGAGGCTTTGGTGGAGCACCGAGAGCGCATAGGCGGTTTCCGTTCCACAATGGAGTTCGCCGACTGCTATCTGATAGACAGTGTTTTATGGGTGGAGATGAAACCCTACATAACCCTCAGCAAGGTGGAGCCTGCGGCTGTCACAAGTGGCCGCTCCTACACCTTCCGCAACATCCCCTTCGACCCCAACGCACTCTCTGCCGAGGAGTTCTACGAGCTTGGCTGTTTCACCGCCCGCCAGGCCCAGGCATTGGTGGAGTATCGCACACGACGAGGCGGCTTCCGCAGCGAGCTCGAATGGAGAGATTGCTACCTCATAGATAGTGCCCTCTGGGAGCAGACAAAGGGGTACCTGCGCCTCACTCCCCCACCACGCAAACTCGTCGAGCTCAACAGCGCCGACTCCCTCTCGCTCGTGGCCCTGCCCGGCATCGGCCCCCGCACTACCCGTGACATCATCCTCTACCGCCAGAGGCTCGGTGGCTACTACTCGGTGAGCCAACTTCTCGACCTAAAAGTAGTTACGGCGGAGAATTATGCCCTCTTTTGTGAAGAATTTTGGTGTGATAGTTGCAAAATTCGGAAAATTGATATTAACTTTGCACCCCCAAAGGAGTTGGCGGAACATCCGTATATAACAACCCCGAGGTTAAGAAAAATACTCAGAACACGACAAACGAAAGGAGGCTGGAAAGGGCTGGAAGAATTTTTAAGTGACGACATATTCACCCCGGAGGAGAGCGCAAAGCTCGCCCCTTACTTCCAGTTTACCTCTGTCGTAATAGAGTAACTTTTAACGACATAACCCCACATCCCAGAGCCGCCACGGGAGGCCGCAACAAACAGAGTTTGGCGAGGGCCGCAGAGAGCGACAAACCAAAAAAAACGAGATTACAAAAACAACAAAAAAAAGAATACAACTATGATTATTATGCCTGTAAAAGAGGGCGAGAACATCGAGCGCGCCCTGAAGAAATTCAAACGTAAATACGAGCGTACCGGCGTTCTCAAAGAGCTCCGTGCCCGTCAGTACTTCATCAAGCCCAGCTGGGCAAAGCGTGAGAAGATGCAGCACGCTGTATATGTAGAGCAGCTGCACCGTATGGACGAGGAGTAGTGACCCGCCCGCCACAAAAAAAAGAAGACCATCCCCTTGGGTGGTCGGGTTTTTTTTTGTTGTTGGGTTTTTTTGGGGGGGGGGGGGGGT
>JAZQZI010000006.1:0-53177 GCA_045633985.1 Tidjanibacter sp.
GCAATTTTGCATTTTAACCCCTCTTCGAGGGCTTTTAATTGCTCTCGCTCGGCATAACAAACAAGTTTGTTCTGCTCTCGCTTACTCGCAATTTTGAATTTTAACCCCTCTTCGAGGGCTTTTAATTGCTTTCGCTCGGCATAGTCCGCAACCGGTCTTTGCTCTCGCTTACTCGCAATTTTGAATTTTAACCCCTCTTCGAGGGCTTTTAATTGCTCTCGCTCGGCATAACAAACAAGTTTATTCTGCTCTCGCTTACTCGCAATTTTGAATTTTGAATTTTGAATTTTGAATTTTGAATTCTCTCTACCCTCTCATACCGCCGCAGCAGGGGATGGTTTGGCCGGTGACGTAGGCCGACAGTGAACTACCCAAAAAGAGTGCCACACCTGCCACATCCTCGGGGGTGCCTGCCCTGCGGAGCGAGATATTTTCGACAAACGAGGCTCGTATTTCGTCCGACAGTACGGCTGTCATATCGGTCTGGATAAAACCGGGGGCTATACAGTTAGCCCTGACACCTCGTGCGCCAAACTCTTTGGCCACCGACTTTGCGAGGGCTATGAGGCCCGCCTTGGAGGCTGCATAGTTGGCCTGACCGGCGTTGCCACCGATACCCACCACGGAGCTCATATAGATGATGGAGCCGCCACGCTGACGAGCCATAAGGGGTGCCACGGCGTGGGTGATGTTGAAGGCCGACTTGAGGTTGGTGTTAATCACGGCGTCCCACATCTCCTCGCTCATCCTCATAAGGAGCGTGTCACGGGTGATGCCTGCATTGTGGACGAGTATATCTATGCGGCCAAACTCTTTGGCAACATCGGTGACGAGGGTGTGTGCCTCCTCATAGGAGGCGGCATCGGAGCGGTAGCCTACGGCCTTTACGCCTCGGGCGGTGAGCTCTGCTGTAAGTTCTTGGGCAGCAGCTTCGGAGGAGAGGTAGGTGAATGCAACGTTTGCACCTGCGGCGGCGTAGGCGAGTGCTATGGCACGGCCGATACCTCGGGTAGCGCCCGTGATGAGGGCCACTTTACCTGCTAAAAGTTCCATACTTGTGTGTTGTTTGTGGAATTAAAAGTTTCTCAAAGATAGTGATTTTATTTGGTAGTTGGTGCTGGGGGAGGTTATTTTTTGGTGCCAAGCGGAGAAGAAAAAGAGCCCAAGGGCGCATCCTATCCCTTGTTGCAGTGGGGATGGTGCGCCCTTGGGGTTGTGTGGTGAGAGGTTAGAACCTCCAGCCTACCGAGATTTGGAGCATACCCGAATAGACATCCTGCGACTCGGAGGTGAGGGGGGTAAGGCCGTAGCGGTAGCGTCCCTCGAGCACCATACCGAAGTCGAAGTCGTAGGCAAGACCTGCCAGGAGCTGGATGTTGAACTTGTTGAAGGCGCCATCCATATCGACCTTCTCGCCATCGACTTTGGCGCCCGTGTGTACGAGATAGTCGAACGAGGCACCCATCTGAAGGTTCAGGCCGTCGATTACGTAGTACTTGCCGAGCAGGGGCATAGAGATGTAGTTGAGCCTCACGGAGGCATCCTTCTCGCCACTATCCACCTTGAAGCCCTGCATCGAGAAGAGCAGGTCGCTCTCAATCACAAACCAGTTGCAGGCGATGCTCTCGAAGAAAAGACCGGCCGACACGCCCGGGAGAATTTTGGCATCGGGGATGCCGTTGGCGGTTGCGAAGGTGGCGCCCACCTTGGGGCCCCACGCCCAACCCTGCGCAGAGAGGGTGCCGAGCGATACGATGGCTGCAGCACACAGGAGAAGAAGTTTTTTCATAATACACTACTATTTTAATTTGGTTAAACTTTGCTGTCGAAACACCCCTCTGGGGGTATTCCCGACAACTTTTTGCATTTGTGGGTGCAAAACAAGTGCCATAGTTTTTGGTGGTCTGCCGTCTATCGTTTCGGGCTTGTCCGGCAAGCCCGAAAATTATTATAGTGTATATGGGGTATATAGGGAGTTTAGGAAATTTAGGGACCTTCTCAATTTTCCATTTTTCATTTTTAATTTATTTGTACCTTTGTGGCAAAATAAACCACACAATTTCTATGGAAGAGAACAAAACTGTCGAACAGCTCAAGCGTGAGCGTATGGTGCACACTTTGAGAAGGATGTGCTATTGGCTGTGCCTTATAGGGGCGCTGTGGGTGCAGCCCGCTGTGGCTCTGTTTATGGGTATTGCCATCGCACTTACCATTGGCGCACCCTACACCAAAGGCAACAAAAAAGTGTCTAAATATCTGCTCCAAGCCGCCGTTGTGGGCTTGGGATTTGGTATGAATCTGCACGCTTCGCTCGCTGCGGGCAGGGAGGGTATGTTGTTCACCATAGTGTCGGTGGTGAGTGTGATGATCGTGGGCGTTCTGCTCGGCAAGTTGCTGAAGGTCAAGCCCAAGAATGCCTACCTTATATCCTCGGGTACAGCCATTTGTGGCGGCTCGGCCATTGCGGCCGTGGCTCCCATAATCGATGCCGACGACAACGACACTTCGCTGGCTTTGGCTACCATTTTCATTCTCAATGCTGTGGCACTTTTCATCTTTCCTCCCATTGGCGAGGCTCTGGGGCTCACCCAGCAGCAGTTTGGCACCTGGGCAGCCATTGCCATCCACGACACCAGTTCGGTAGTGGGTGCGGGTGCTGCCTACGGCGAGGAGGCTTTGCAGGTGGCCACAACCATCAAGCTGACCCGTGCCTTGTGGATTTTCCCCTTGGCGCTGGTGTCGATATTGATTTTCCGCTCGAAGGGTAAGAGGATTGCCATCCCCTGGTTCATCCTCTTCTTCATCCTTGCAATGTTGGCCAATACCTACCTCGCCATCCCCGAACAAATCACCTCAATGGTTGTTAAGGTGGCTCGCAAAGCGTTGAGTGTCACTCTCTTTCTCATTGGCTGCGGCCTCTCGCTGGGGGCTATACGCAAGGTGGGTGCCAAACCGCTCATCCTGGGAGTGGCACTGTGGGTACTCATCTCGGTGCTCTCTCTGCTTGTGGTAATCGGATAGTTGGGCGCATATATATGGTAAAAAGTCACCCTCTGCTGCGGCGGAGGATGACTTTTTTTTTATTCTCCCCATCTGGCCTCGGCCACTTTTGCACCCTTTGTGCATAGGTTGTAGGTAACAACTTAAAACTATACTGAATTATGGAACGCAACGTTAAACTTATCGTGGTGCTCTGCCTTGTGCTCTATGCTTGCGACTTCTCGCAGACGGTGGCGCCACTGCCTCAACCTACCCCCACACCTCTCTATGAGCCCACCGAACTGCTCGACTCCTGGACGGCCTATCAATACACCCTGGAGCTTGGAGGTGTGGAGATTATCTATCCTGCGGAATTGATGGAGCGCCCCCTCGTTTTTACACTCTACAAGGGAAATGTCGCCACACTCTCCACCCTTGATGGTGAGCAGGAGCTGACGATCATCGACACCTACTCGTGGTACGATATGACCGAGGAGTCGTTTGGAGCCACGGTAGCAGATGCCTCGGTTACCTACAACTGCTCCTACCGCCTGATTGACGACGACCACTTGGAGTTGCGTGTGGTGGAGGTGGCGACCAATATCGACAATGGCATCTACGACGGAGAGTTGCCACATACGGAGAGCTACCTGCTGCTGCGGGGTGTCCACCCCTTGCTGACCTTTGCCGAGGGTGCTACCTCTGAACAGTTGGCCGAGAGGGAGGTGCCCGAGCCTTCCTCCGGTGACCCTGTGAGGGGTAGTGCTTGGCGCTTTGAGTCGGTGAGTATGGTGTTACGTGGCGGCCTGGAGGAGCGTGTGAGTGCCGAGGTTGCGGGCGTGGAAATGGAACTCTCGTTCGACAACGAGGGGGTTGTGTGGGTCTTGATTGCGGATGAGGAGGGCTTTTCGGATAGCGACTCCTTTGGCTACACCTACAACCCCGAGGAGGGGGAGATAACCTTCGAGTCCAACGACTTTTTTGTGGAGGGGCCCTTTCGTGTGGTGCGTCGGGAGGAACGCTTGCGACTACTACTCAAGGAGTCCGATGAAGAGATGGTGGTATATCGTTTTAGCCGAGTGGAGTAGGGGGTGATTTTGCAAAAATAATTGCTCTACGATGCAACGTTTTGGCCCCTCGGTGCGTCTATATAGGAAAGAAGTCGTATCTTTAACCCTAAAAATATAGTCTATGAGAACAAAACTTACTATTGCTCTGGCACTTTGCCTACTGTTCTGTGCTTGTGACCGCACAGGTAACGAGGATCCGACTCCCGACCCCAAGCCCCAACTCTCCGCAATGCCCGAGGAGTTGCTTGGCGTCTGGACCGTCTATCAGCTGACTATGGCGGTGGACTATATGGAGGTGATTACGCCTGCTGAGATCATCGGTGAGCCCTACTACTTCACCTTCTATAAAGAGGGACTTGCCACCTTTGCTACCGATGGAGAGGATGGCCTAAGCGAGACCATCTACACCTATCACTGCTCAAACTATGCCGAGTCGTCTATGGAGATGAGAGTGGGTGGCGAGGATGTTGTTTTCGACTGCTCTTACGAACTGCTCGACGACGACCATATGGTGCTCAAAACAGTGAATACCAATGCAAAGGAGCCCGCCATGGACGGCGATTGGGTTGTCAGCTACTACAACTATCTGCTCGTCCGTGGTAAGCATCCCGAGGTGACTTTCGCAGGGGCTGCCACCCCCGAGCAGCTGGCCGAGTATGATATTCCCGAGCCTGCCGCCACCGACCCCCTGAAGGGTACTTCGTGGAGGTTTGAAAGTGTGAGTTGGCTCTACGACGACGGCGAGGAGGAGCGTATGACTGCTCAGGGGTTGGGTATGGCCTTGCAGCTCAACTTCAACAAGGAGGGCAACCGATTGGGTGCCACCCAGAGCGTTGGCGAGTTGATATCGCAGACCTTCTATTTCACCTACACCTACAACCCCGAGGATGGAAATGTCACATTTGGCGATAATGAACTCTTTGAGGATGGGCCTCATCGTGTGGTGCGCCAGGAGGATAGGTTGCGACTAATCTTCCAGGAGGACGAAGATACGCAGATGGTTTACCGCTTTAGGAAGGTAGAGTAGAGATTGGTAAAAAAGAATGGAGAGCGCCGAGCTCTCCATTCTTTTTTGTCGCTATATTGTCAGGGTGCTCAATCCGCCCTCGGAGGTCTCCTTGTAGAGCGAGGGGATGTCGTGGCCCGTGTGTTTCATCACCTCCACCACACCGTCAAAGGGCACTCGGTGGACACCGTCGGTGTAGCAGGCATACACCTGTGAGTCAATGGCTCGTGCGGCGGCAATGGCGTTGCGCTCGATGCAGGGAATCTGCACAAGGCCACACATAGGGTCGCAGGTCATACCGAGGTGGTGCTCGAGTGCCATCTCTGCGGCATACTCAATCTGCCTGGGAGAGCCGCCCATAAGCTGGGTGGCAGCGGCTGCAGCCATAGCACACGCCACACCTACCTCTCCTTGGCAACCAACTTCGGCACCCGAGATGGAGGCGTTGGCCTTCACAATGGTGCCCACAAGTCCTGCTGTGGCCAGCGCACGCACAATCTGCATCTCGCTGAACTCATACTCCTCCTGGAGGTGGTAGAGTACCGAGGGTACCACGCCGCTCGAACCGCAAGTGGGGGCCGTTACAACCACACCACCCGAGGCATTCTCCTCGCTTACGGCAAGTGCGTAGGCAAATAGCAGACCTCGTGTACGTAGGTTATCCTTGTAGCCCCTGGAGCGCACAAAGTAGCTGGCAGCCTTGCGACGGAGATTCAGGGGGCCGGGCAGCACACCCTCGTTGCGCAGACCATTGCGCACGGCGGCTCTCATATAGCTCCACACCTCCAGCAGATAGTCGGTAACGTCGCTCTCCTCGTGCTCAAAAACATACTCCCAATAGCTCTTGCCCGTCTGGTTGCACCACTCCATAATGTCGGTCATAGTGGTCAGGGGGTAGATATCCTCGTGGGGATTCTCTTCACGTCCCTCATAGACAATGGTGCCGCCACCGGTGCTGTAAATCACCTGTTCCTCGGTGGTGTCGCCACTCTCGTCGAGGGCCTCAAACCTCATAGCATTGGGGTGGTAGGGGAGGAACTCCTGGGGTTTCCACACAATCTCGGCGGGTGCAACACCCTCGAAAGCCTCCAGGATGGCCACATCCGTAAGGTGGCCTTTGCCGGTTGCGGCCAGCGAGCCATAGAGGGTTATGCGATAGGCGGCTGCACGGGGATGGTCGTTGCGGAAACCGATGGCAGCTTTTTTGGGGCCCATTGTGTGGCTGCTCGAGGGGCCCTTGCCGATGACGAAAATATCTTTGATTGTCTTCATATCTCTGTTGTGTCTAACTAACCTCCGTTTTGGGGTCACAAAGATAGGGCCTAAAATCCAATTATTGAAATTTTATCCCCAAAACTCTCTTTGCAAACAAACAGCGGCCGACCATTGGCCGACCGCTGTAGTTGTGTTTTTGTGATTAGTACTCCTGTGGCTGGTCGTAGGAGGTCCAGTCGCCCACAACCTGATACTGACTACCACCGGCAGTCACACCCTCCAGCTTGAAGGCATAGTAGGGTTTCAGACGACCCTCATCGCTGGCGTCGGCAGTATCCTGGAAACGCTTGATGGCGATGCGGCCACCGTCGAGCTTGAGGTCGTAGATGTTGGCGTATGCGTCGGTCACGGTGCCAGCTATGATGTCGTGATATACGTAGTCACCGCCAATCTCTGCAAGGCTCTCAGCCTGAATCTTCACGGTCATCGAGGTGAACATACCATAGAAATTGAGGGTGTGGCGGTTGCCCTGGCTTATAATCTCCACATAGAAGGTGGCAATCTCCAGGCTGGGCAGGCCGGGCTCAACCTCCAGACCCATAGGACCGTCGTAGGTGGCTTTGAGCAGATACTCCTTCTGGTCGGTGTGCGACTTAATCTTCAGGGCGATAGTTATCGAGTAGTTGTCGGCGGGGTTCTCACCCTCCATATCGGTAGTCACCTGCACGTAGCTGTCCAGGCCTGCCAACACGGCGTAGGGAAGACCCTTGCTGTCCTGATAGAAGGAGCTGGTCGATACCCAACTATTGCCCATAGCCATCTGCTGTGCCTCGCCTGCCGATGCAAATACGGGATAGAAACCGCTGCCCAGGAAGCTCTGCTCGGGGTTGCTGTTGATGTTCAGGTCGAGCATCGAACCGTCGTCAGCCAGGAGCTGAATCTCATACCATCCGGGTGCGCCATCGACTGTATAAACGGCTTTTACGGTGGTGAACGTCAGGTTTATCTCGGAAGAGTCGCCACCACTTGTGGAGGTGCCCACAATGTTGATGTCGCCGTCGTAGGAGAGGGTCACAGTGTTGTTGTCCACAAGTGTGAAGTCGCCATTCAGGCGCACTTTACCCTCGCCGTAGAGCTCCACATCGAGAGAACCGTGAGATACTACAAGGGTAGCTCCATTTGCCACAAGTGTGATGGTTGCCAGGTCAATCTCACCCGCATCGCCATCGCCGATGGCATAGCTGGCGGTGGGAATTGCGCCATTGGTACCGGGCTCGGTGAAGAGCTCAAAGGTGAGATAGAGCATACCTGCCTCATCCGAGAGGGCAAAGGAGTAGCTGTCACGTGTGGTGAGGCCTGTGAGGGTTACGTTGCAGAATTCGGGTGTGGGCAGCTCCGAGGAGGTGTAGGTAGGCTCCAGGGTGTACATCTCCACTCTCTCCGAGATGACCTTCTCGCTACCTTTCATTGCCGCTGCATACACATAGTATTTGGTGGCGGGTACACGGTAATCCATAGTCACCACAGCTGCAGTGTTGGGCTCGGCGATATTCTCGGTCTGCAGGATAAAGTCGGCGTCGATGGTTACATAGGGGAGGGTGTACTCATCCACAGCCACATAGTGTACCTCGTCGGCATTGGTGCTGGTGATGGTGAAGGTGAGTGAGGTCTCGGTGGCCTCGCCAGCCTCAACGCTCACGGTAGGCTTGGTGGGCTCGGGCTTTGGCTCTGGCTCGGGCTCTGGCTCGGGGGCCAGGGTTTTCTTCTGAACAGCTGCAAGCTCCGAGAACTCCTCGCCTTTGGCTGCTACGGCGTAGATGTTGTAGGTGGTGTCGGGGGTGAGCTTGAAGACGGTAATCTCCACGATGCCACACTCCACGTCGATACCATTGTTGAACACGCCGGTGGCGGTGTACTCTTCGGTGTCGCAGATGTAGCGCACCCTGTCGGCATTCTGGCTGTCGATGGTGAATGAGATGGTAGTTTCGGTGGCCTCACCGACCTCGAGGGTAACGGTGGGGTGGAGCACCTCGGGCTCGGGCTCTTTGCACGAGGTGAGGTTTGCGCCCATAGCGACAATGGCCACGAGCGAGAGAATACGGAAGAGATTTTTCATAAAGAGTTGTATTAGGTTTGTTTGTCGTTTTTTCCTTTCCACAAATATAATGTTTTTCTGCCGTTTCGCCAATATGTGCCTGCTCCTAATTGCCAAAACTCCTCTCCTCTCCTCTCCTCTCCTCGGCCACCCCTCATCAATAAACCAACGGCAGCCACTCGATTTCGGCTGCCGTTTTCAGTGGTCGGATTATTCAAAGAATTGTTTATTGCCGTTCGTTGACTACTTCATATTCCATATTATTAACATTTATGCATTTAATATTCTCTAGTTTTATTATTTGCTCCTTAACAATAAGAGAGTGTGGTTCGCAAAGTTGATTGCAAGCTAACGAACAAACAAAGGTTGCATCTCCGTTTAGAATCTTATCGTCATTAGTCTGAATTATTACGCGTGGCAACTGCCTAGAAGTTTTATATTCATCATGTAATCTACTAACCAACTCAAACAATTCACATAGTTCTAACTTCTTCTTTTTCATAATGTCTATATCTATTTAATTGTTATATTACACAGGTATTTGTTTTTTATTAATGGTAGTCATATCCAATTATTCTTTTACAAACTTCACTGTTTGATTTCCACTTCTCTTTGTATGCATCAACACTATCCTGTGGGACATAAATACGGGTTGTGTAGAGTGAAATGTTTGATGCACACCCACAATTTGAAGGTGGAGTTGTTGATGTAAAATATATATCTTGCAAATAATAGCTACTAAACGCATAGTAATCTATTTGAGTAACATGTGGCGGGATTACGATACTTGTAAGGTTTTCACAGAGAGAAAAAGCATAGTAACCAATTGAGGTGACTCCGTTAGGAATAGCAATATTTGCAAGGCTAGAACAACTATAAAATGTATAATCCTGTATCGAGGTTATGGTGGTTGGTATGGCGATATTGGTAAGATTTGAACAGTGGGAGAAGGCACTCTTTCCAATCGAAGTAACACTATTGGGAATGTTGATACTCTCAAGACTCGAACAACCAGTGAATGCTGAATTACCAATCGAAGTGATTCCATCTGGAAGAGTTATTCGATACAAATGAGAACAATTAGAGAAACCAGAAATCTCAGTAAGACCAGTGAAGTACCTTAACTCATCAAAAGTTGCTATTCGTTCTTCTTCGTAATTTCCATTACTTTTATGGGTTTCTTTAAATACAGTGCCCAATTCCAACACCGATGCCGCTTCGTCATAGGACAATCTGTAATCCCCATCGGTATCCCAATTTAATACGCAAAGCCTTTCAACCTCTTTATCCTCGAAGTGAATGATAAAGTTGGGGGTAAGGTTGAGGTAGGGTGAGTTGATACAGTTGTTGCCGTCGGAAACCTCGACGGTGGCGCTGGCGGCGAGTTTTTCCACAAAGAAGTCGTCCCCCAAGTTGGTGCCATCTACCTCGATGGTAATGGTGCCATTGGTTGCATCTGCCTCGAAAGAGGTGATGGGGAGGTTGATGAAATTCACGGCGCGGGTTTGGGTGTGTACTGCCTTGAACGACAGAGCGGTTTGCCATACCTTCTCCAAGTCGTTGATTGCGCTCTTGGGCGAGATTTGGAAATCGAGGGTGCCTCGTTTGGTGTGGTAGTCGATGGTTGCTTTGCCGTCGTCGTAGGTGGGGATGTAGGTGATGGACTGAATCTGCGCCAAGAGTTTCTCGGTAATCTCCTGCAACTCCTCAACATCCATTTGTAGTTGGAGCACATCGCTTTTGAGTTGTGCAATATCCGCCTCGGCTGTTTCCATTCGTGCCTTGCAGTTGGCAATGAGTGCCTCAATAGCAGCAATATCGGACTTATCGATACGCTCGTTGATGGCGGCAATCTCCTCTGCGAGTTTGTCGCTCATCTTGCCCTCGCTCTCGGCAATGGCGGCAGCGATTGCAGCGGTGTATGCTTCGATGAGTTCTGCCTTCTGCTGGGCGAGTTCATCACGCAGTGCTTCAATCTCCTCGGCGTTCTTTGCGATTGCCTCTTCAATTTCCTCAATCTGCTTCTTGATGGCGGTGATGTCGGTGGTAACACTCGAGGAGAGGGCATTTACAAGTGCCTCCAAGTAGGTTTTCTGCGCTGCAAGTTTACCATCCATCTCGCTCTGCAAGGCGGTGATTTTTGCCTCGGTATCCACAATGGTCGAGTAGGCGGTGAGTTGCTCATTTACCCACTCCTTCATAGAGGTTTCGAGGGCGGAGATTGCATCCTCCAACGCGGCGGTGTACGCCTCGGTGAGTTCATTTTTGGCGGTGGCGATTGCCGATGTGTATGCTTCGGTAACATCCTTTACTGCATTCTGCAAATCTGCCGAGAGGGTTGCGCAAGCGGTTTCGATGTCTTTGGCAATCTTCTCATTGATGCGGGTTTCGAGTGCGGAAATACTCTCGTTCAATCCCTCGATAGCACCCTTGATGGTGGCGATGGTTGCAACCACCTCGTTGTACTGCTCCAAAGTGGCAAAAGTTGCCTTCGCCCACTCTTCGGTTGCTTTCAACTCAGTATCTACATACTCTTGGAGAGTGGCAATCTTACCATCCAACTCCGCATCTTTTGCTTTGAGGGTTTCAAGCACTGCTTTGATAGCATCCAACTCACCATTTACGGTTGCTTTGAACGCCTCCAACTCGGCGAGGATGTTCGCCTTCTCGGTGCTGATGGTTTCGGTGAGTTCGTTCTTCACGCTGTCAATCTTCGAGTTGGTCTCGTTAAGTTTTGCCTCCAACTCCTCGGCTTCTTTTTCGAGAGCCTCAATCTGTGCACTCATATTACCATCGGCTGCTCGAAGTTCAGCGATGGTGGCGTTAATCTCTTCCAAGCGGGTGGTGGTGTCTTTGCGCAATGCCTCCAATTCGGCAAGCACATCGGCCTTCTCGCTCGAAATGGCAGCCCAAATCTCCTGCTCAACCTCATCAATCTTGGCATTGGTGGCGGTGAGTTGGGTTTGCAGACTCTCTGCCTCGGTTTCGAGGGCGGCGATGTAGTCCTTCAACTCCTTGTCGGTGCCATTGAGGAGCAGGATGGAGTTGTTGATGGATGTAATCTGCTGACTGATGGTGGCGATTTGGGTGTTCTCAATCGCATCCAAACGGCTGTTGATGTTTTCGATGTCCTCGTCGTAGCACGATGTGAGGGCCATTCCCAACAGCAAGGGAACAATGTAGAGTAGTTTTTTCATAGTAATATAAATTTGGTTAATCGTTACTCCAAATCAAATTACCATACGCTCCTCTATGGGGATTATTTGCAAAAAGAAAGTGTGGAGCTGACTTTCGTTTATCTAACGAGAGGCCCTGGAATGCCCAACTAAAAATAAACGATACAAGACCCCACACCATAATCGGCGAGCGCAAAACGCACGCCAATACAGGTAATGAGTGTTGTCGTTATCCCTTTAGTTGTGAAATTTTCCAGATTTCTCGTTAAGGATAAAAGCGAAAACACTTTCATCAAAAAATATGTCTGCCGAGGACGCAAGGCCCGAGGCACTACAAAGTTAGAAATTATTTCGCAATTGGCAACACTCTCTTGGGGGTCTTGTTCGGCGAGAATAACAAATCAGTTCTCGCAGTCCACGAGGGGAGGTGGAATCATTGGAAAAATAAAAAGCCCCTACCGAGGGGGTAGGGGCTTGGGGGTGTGTTTTGAGCGAGGCTCAACTATTTGATGCCGAGTTTCTTCTTGATGGTTTTGGGAAGGGCATCTTTGTGAACGATGATGTTCATAGTTTTGTAGCGAACAAATGCCTTCGAAGCGTACCAAATACCGTTGTATTTGCCGCTCTCACCCCACGAGTTCTTCACCATATAGTACTCGGTACCATCCTGGTCGAGTGCCTTGCCGTAGATGAGCATACCGTGGTCGTCGGTGGTCTCCCAGTTGTCGTAAGCCTGCTGACGTTGCTCCTGGGTGCACCAAATCTGGGGCTGAGGCTTGGTGGTGAGCTTCTTCTCGGCGGGCGAGAGTTTCAACCAACGAGCCATATCCGAACCGCTGAGCTCCTGCGCCTTCTCAACGTCGGGCATAACGGCGATACCGTCACGGGTGAAGCCCTGCTCGCTAACGTCGCTACCCCAAGCTACGGTGTAGCCCTTCTCAATGGCGTTGTCGAAGACCTCCAAGAGCTCGTCGATGGGGAGGTTGTAGCTCTGTGCCCAGCGCCAGTTGTCCTGAATCTCCAGCACGAACGACTCGTAGAAGGGGTGGTGGGTGTAGCTGGTGAGCGAAACATAGTCGTCGGCGTTGAGGCCCAGCGACTCATAGAACGACTTGGGAGTGTACTCCTTGCCGTTGTACTCAAACTTCTCGGGGCGAACACCCAGGTAGATGTCGTGAACGGCGGCGATAGCCTTCTTCCAGAGGGGCTGACCGTTGGGGTCGAGCTGGAGGCTGCGGTGGTTGCCTTTGGCGATGGCTGCAACAACGGCGTCGCTCACTGCCGAGAGCTCGTTGTGGTTGCTGAGGGTCTCACCATACATCACACCGGGACGCATCTCCTCCTCGGGAACCAGACCGAAGTGCTCCATACCGTAGATTACATCGTAGAACGAGCCGCCCTGTGCGAACGACACGTCGCCGTGGGTGCGAACGGCCTTGTCGGCACGGTCGAGGTAGGTGTTGTGTACGAGGTACATCTCCGAGAAGTCGTACTCGCCTTTGCCCATACGGAGCAGCTCAGCCTCGATGAACGAGAGTGCCGAGTAGCACCAGCAGGTACCTGCACGGTTCTGGTTTTTGATGCTGGTGATGGGGTTCTCCTTTACGGTGGTGAACTGGAAGCCCTCCTCCTGTGCGGGGGCATTCTCCTGTGCATTGGCGCTTACAACGGCTGCCAGAGCACACATTGCGATGATAAGTTTTTTCATTTCTTTGGTAATTAGTGTTTGATTTATTAAAAATATTATAAAAATATTGCCTTATTCATTAACTTTTTCACATTCAAAGCCAATGTTCATACCGTCATAAGCCTTCACAATGGCGCCAATGGCAACTATTGTGGTGTTGCTCGATTTGGCACTCACGGTCTTCACCAGCTCCAAAAGTTTGTCAGCGGGGAAGAGGATGTTGATATGCTCGCCATTCTCGGTCATACGCACAGAGAACTCCTTGCCTCCAATGCCGAGGGTCACCCTCTCCTCCTCTTTATTGTAGCTCCAAGTGCCCTTCACGGTCTTTTTGCCGAGGGTGGTGGTGGCTGTACCGTCCTCCAGGAAGGTAAAACGGAAGGCGCCGGGTTTGATACCCACCTTCTCCAAGTAGGGTTTCACCTTCTCCTCCACGGTCTGTGCGGCAACCTTACCGCCGGCCGAGGTGAGTGCGTCGGCGCTCTCAAACTCCACTGCAACATCGATGTAGCTCCAAGTGCCGGGGATTTCGAGCTCGGGAATGGCGATACCCAGAAGCTCCTGAAGCTCCTCGGGTACATACTCATCCACTGCGTCGCCTGCAACCTCTTTCACTACATCTTTGGCTTTGTTGAAGATGGAGCCGAGGTCGAACTGTGCATTTGCTGAGAGGGTGCCCATAAGCATCACGCCCAGCATAATAATTACTCTTTTCATACTCTTCTTTATTCTTCTTTCGTCAGGTTTGGGATTGCTGATTATTGCTACTCGGCCCACAGGCGCACGAGGTTTACAATTGTAAGCACCTCTTTGTACATACTGTTGAGCGAAACATACTCAAACTTGCCGTGGAAGTTCATACCACCTGTGAAGAGGTTGGGGCAGGGAAGACCCATATAGGAGAGTCGGCTGCCGTCGGTGCCGCCACGAATGGGCTTCACGATGGGTTTCACGCCTGCCTGCTCCATAGCCTCCATAGCCTTCTCGATAATCTCGGGGTGGGGCTCCACCATCTCCCTCATATTGTAGTATTGGTCTTTGAGCATCAGGTGTACAAAGTCGCCACCGTGGCGCTCGTTCACAAAGGCCACAGCCCTCTTGATAAGCTCCTTTTTCTGCTCAAACTTTGCCCTGTCGTGGTCACGAATGATGTAGCTCATCTCGGCCTGCTCCACCTCGCCTTTGATACCCACAAGGTGGAAGAAACCCTCGTAACCCTCGGTGTGCTCGGGACGCATAGTGACGGGAAGCAAAGCGTTTACCTCCATTGCCAACTGGATGGCATTCACCATCTTATCCTTTGCCGAGCCGGGGTGGATGTTGCGGCCGCTGATGGAGAGTTTGGCGCCTGCTGCGTTGAAGTTCTCATACTCCAACTCGCCCTCCATACCGCCATCGACGGTGTAGGCAAACTTGGCTCCGAAAGCCTCCACATTGAAGTAGTCCACGCCACGACCAATCTCCTCGTCGGGGGTGAAACCGATTCGGATTTTGCCGTGTTTCACCTCGGGATTGTTCAGGAGATACTCGGCGGCGGTCATAATCTCTGCCACGCCGGCCTTGTCGTCGGCACCCAGAAGGGTGGTGCCATCGGTGGTGATAAGGGTGTGACCCTCAAAGAATTTCAACTCGGGGAACTCCTCCACCTTCATCACAACGTCGCCACCCAGGGGGATATCCTCGCCGTCGTAGTTCTGGATAATCTGGGGTTTGATGGCTGCGCCGCTCATATCGGGCGAAGTGTCCACGTGGGAGAGGAAGCCGATTACGGGGCGGTTCTCATAGCCCTCGGAGGCCTCGATGGTACCCATCACATAGCCGTGCTCGTCCATAGTAACCTCGGTCATACCCATCTGCTCCATCTCCTCTTTGAGTGCTCGGAGCAGGATGAGCTGTTTGTCGGTCGAAGGGAACGAGGTGCTGTTTTCATCGCTCTGGGTGTCGAAACCCACATATTTCAAAAATCTCTCTTTCAGTTCCATAGTCTTCTTTTGGTCTAACGTCCAATGTATGACGTCTTATTTGATGATAAATAGATAAAAATCTCTCTTTATTTTTATGACTGTTGTCGAGCGTCGGTTGACGGTCGACGAAGAGCGAAAATTAGTTTTCGCTCTTCTTTGCTCGGAGCGAGTCCCAGATGAAGTAGCCTATGATGGCGACGTAGGCGGCCACGCCCAACCACTGTGCGCCATTCGATGCGTACCACTCACCCATAAACCAATCGGCACCCGCAAACTTCAGCACTGCGCTCACAACACCCATCAGGGCACCACCTGCGATGAAGCCAGAGGCGATGAGAGTACCACGGCTGTTGCGTGCTTTGTTTATCTCGCCATCCTTCGAGCGGCTGGTTACGAACCAACTTACAAGACCACCCACCAACAGAGGAGTGTTCAGGTGCAGAGGGATGAACATACCAAGTGCAAAGGGCAATGCGGGCACACCAATCATAGTGAGAATCAGCGCTAAAGCAGCACCTGTGAAGTAGAGAACCCAGGGGGTTACACCACCCGTCATAAGGGGTTTGATAACGGCTGCCATAGCATTTGCCTGGGGAGCAACGAGTGCGCCCTCGCCGGTGAAACCATAGGTCTTATTGAGGATAATCATAACGCCTGCAACGGTTGCGGCCGACACGAAGGTACCGAGGAACTTCCAAGCCTCCTGACGTTTGGGGGTAGTACCAATCCAGTAGCCAATCTTCAGGTCGGTGATGAAGCCACCGGCCATCGAGAGGGCGGTACAAACCACACCACCGATAATCATTGCGGCGGTCATACCGCTGTTACCCTCCAGACCTACGCTCACCAACACGAGCGAGGAGAGAATGAGGGTCATAAGGGTCATACCGCTCACAGGGTTGCTACCAACAATGGCAATGGCATTTGCAGCAACGGTGGTGAAGAGGAAGGTGATTACGAATACCACAAGCAGTGCCACAATCGACAGCCACCAGCTATCCAGCACACCCACACGGAAGAATACTAATACACACACCAGAGCCGAGATGAGAACGGTGAGGATGGTCTTCATAGGAAGGTCTTTGTCGGTACGTTTAGCCACGCCCGAATCTTTCTTGCCCTTCAGCTCGCTCACAGCCATACCGAGCGACTGTTTGATGATGCCTGCCTGACGGAGGATGCCGATGATACCTGCCATTGCGATGCCGCCAATGCCGAGGGGTTTGCCGATGTAGGCAAAGAGGTTCTCGGGGGTGAAAATCTTGGCGGGGTTGGCAAGGATGCCGGCGTCGGTGATGCCCAGGATGCTCACCAGAGCTGCGGGGTCGATACTGCTCTCAAACGAGCCTACCATAGGCACGATGAGGAACCATACGAGGAACGAACCGGCGCAGATGAATGCGGCATATTTGAGGCCTACGATGTAGCCCAAACCGAGCACGGCGGCCGAGGTGTTGATGCTGAAGACGGCTTTGAACTTGTCGGCCAGATGTACGCCCCAAGTGCAGATGCGGGTCGAGATGGTGTCGGTCCACAGACCGAAGGTGCTCACCACAAAGTCATAAAGACCACCCACCAAACCACTGATTGCAAGCAGTTTGGCCTGCCCCTTCTGACCCTCACCACTCACGAGAACCTCGGTGGTAGCGGTAGCTTCGGGGAAGGGGTACTTGCCGTGCATATCTTTCACAAAGTACTTCCTGAAGGGGATGAGCAGCACGATACCCAGCAGGCCTCCCAACAACGAGGAGAGGAACACCTGATAGAACTGCGCCTCGAGGCCCAGGATGTAGAGTGCGGGGAGGGTGAAGATTGCGCCTGCAACAATCACGCCCGACGAGGCACCGATACTCTGGATGATGACATTCTGACCGAGCATATTCTTCTTACCGGTCATTGTACCCACACCTACGGCGATGATGGCGATGGGGATGGCGGCCTCAAAGACCTGACCCACCTTCAGTCCGAGGTAGGCAGCGGCTGCCGAGAAGATGATGGCCATCAGCACACCCATACCTACCGAGTAGGGGGTTACCTCCTTGGGGCTCTCCGAGGCTTTCATCACGGGCTCATACTCCTCGCCCTCGGCCAGAGGACGGTAGGCGTTGTCCGCAAGTTTCTTGATTTGTTTGTTTTCTGACATAAAAGTTCACTATTTTAGGTTAAAAATTTTCACACCTCTACCAATTTACAAATATACCTATTTATATTAATATATCCAAATTGGGACATAATTTTTACGACGACCGACGACCGTCAACCGACTCGGGCTTGCCCTGCAAGCCCGCGACTATTGACGTTAGACCTTAGACGTTAGACAAAAAGAAAAAGGGGTTGGCATTGCGCCAACCCCTTTTTCTTTTTATTCAATCCGGACTACTCCTGTTTGAGGGCAGCCTGAGCAGCAGCCAAGCGTGCGATGGGCACACGGAAGGGCGAGCAGCTCACGTAGTCAAGGCCTGCCGAGTGGCAGAACTCAACGCTCGAAGGCTCACCACCGTGCTCACCACAGATACCACACTTGAGGTTGTTGCGGGTAGTACGGCCCTTGGTAACGCCCTCACGTACGAGGCGACCTACACCATTGCGGTCGAGAATCTTGAAGGGATCAGCCTTCAGGATGTTCTTCTCGAGGTAGATGGGGAGGAACTTGCCAATATCGTCACGCGAGAACCCGAGGGTCATCTGGGTGAGGTCGTTGGTACCGAACGAGAAGAACTCGGCAACCTCTGCAATCTGGTCAGCGGTTACGGCAGCACGAGGAATCTCAATCATAGTACCTACCATATAGTCAATCTTGTCGTTGCGCTCGGCGAAAATCTCACCTGCTACACGGTCGATGATGTTCTTCTGGTAGCGGAGCTCTTTGTGGTTACCTACCAGGGGAACCATAATCTCCACCTTCACGGGAATGCCTTTCTCCCTTACGTTCATTGCAGCCTCCAAGATAGCCCTGGTCTGCATCTCGGTAATCTCGGGATAGGTGTTGCCCAGACGGCAGCCACGGTGACCCAGCATAGGGTTAACCTCGCCGAGAGCCTCAACCTTGGCAGCAATCTTCTCAACGCTCACACCGATAACCTCAGCCAACTCGGCCTGCTCTTTCTCGGTGTGGGGTGCGAACTCGTGCAAGGGGGGATCCAAAAGACGTACGGTCACGGGCAGACCCTGCATAGCCTCGAAGATACCCTCGAAGTCCTCACGCTGCATAGGAAGCAGCTTGGCAAGAGCCACACGACGACCAGCCTCGTCGTCGGCCAAAATCATCTCGCGAACGGCCAAGATACGGTCGCCCTCGAAGAACATATGCTCGGTACGGCAAAGACCGATACCCTGTGCGCCGAAGCTTACAGCCTGACGAGCGTCACGGGGCGAGTCGGCGTTGGTGCGTACTTTCAGGTGTGCATACTTGGTGGTGAGGTCCATAAGTTTGCCGAAGTCGCCGCTGAGCTCAGCCTCCTTGGTGGCAACCTGACCGAGGTAAACCTCGCCGGTCGAACCGTTGAGCGAAATCCAGTCGTGCTCCTTGATTACCAGACCGTCAATCTCGATGGTGCGGGTCTTGTAGTCAATCTTCAGCTCACCTGCACCCGATACACAGCACTTACCCATACCACGGGCAACAACGGCTGCGTGCGAGGTCATACCACCACGTGCGGTGAGGATACCTGCTGCGTCGAGCATACCCTTCAGGTCTTCGGGCGAGGTCTCAATACGAACCAGAATAGCCTTCACGCCGGTCTCGTTGAGGTACTTCTCTGCATCCTCTGCGAAGAATACTACGGGGCCGGTAGCAGCACCGGGGCTGGCGGGCAGACCCTTGGTAATAACCTTGGCGCTCTTGATGGCCTGTTTGTCAAATACGGGGTGGAGAAGCTCGTCGAGTTTCTCGGGCTCCTGACGGAGAACAGCGGTCTGCTCGTCAATGAGGCCCTCCTCGAGCATATCGATAGCAATCTTCACCATAGCGGCGCCGGTACGCTTACCGTTGCGGGTCTGGAGCATCCAGAGTTTGCCGTCCTGGATGGTGAACTCCATATCCTGCATATCTTTGAAGTAGCTCTCCAAGTGATCTTTGATGTCGCAAAGCTCCTTGTAAACCTCGGGCATAACCTCCTCGAGCGAGGGGAACTGCTCGGCACGGGTAGCCTCATCGATGTTCTGAGCTTTTGCCCACCTGCGCGAACCCTCAAGGGTGATCTGCTGGGGAGTGCGGATACCTGCTACAACATCCTCACCCTGTGCGTTGATGAGGTACTCACCGTTGAAGAGGTTCTCACCGGTAGCAGCGTCACGCGAGAAGCAAACACCGGTAGCCGAGTTGTCACCCATATTACCGAATACCATTGCCATAACGCTCACTGCGGTACCCCACTCCTGAGGAATGTTGTTGAGTTTGCGGTAGAGGATAGCCCTCTCGTTCATCCAGCTGCGGAATACTGCGCAGATAGCGCCCCAGAGCTGCTCCCAGGGATCAACGGGGAAGTCCTTGCCGGTCTGCTCCTTAACTGCTTTTTTGAAGCGGATAACGAGCTCTTTGAAATCCTCGGCGGTGAGCTCGGCGTCGTTCTTCACGCCTTTCTCCTCTTTAACCTCCTCAATGATTGCCTCGAAGGGATCGATGTCCTCTTTCGAGGTGGGCTTCATCTCCAATACAACATCGCCGTACATCTGAACGAAACGACGGTAGGAGTCCCAAGCGAAACGAGCGTTGCCCGAGCGAGCAGCCACAGCCTCAACAGCTGCGTCGTTCATACCGAGGTTAAGAATGGTATCCATCATACCGGGCATCGAGGCACGAGCACCCGAGCGAACCGAAAGGAGCAGGGGCGATACCTCGCCACCAAAGGTCATACCGGTGGACTCCTCAATCATCTTGATAGCGGCCTCAACCTCGGCTTTGATAAGCTCGATAACTTTAGCCTCACCCTCTTTGTAGTACTCGGTACATACGTCGGTGGTGATGGTAAATCCGGGAGGCACGGGCATACCCAGCAGGTTCATCTCTGCGAGGTTGGCACCTTTACCGCCAAGCAACTCTCTCATTTTACCGTTACCCTCGGCTTTCCTGTCGCCAAAGGTGTAAACTCTTTTTACGTTTGCCATAAGTAAAGTTTAGTTTGTAATTAATGTTTATGTGTGTTGAAATGATAAATCACTAATAGTGAGCCTCTTGCGCATTTTCCGCACATTATAGCCTACAAATATACCATTTTTTATTTAAATACCAAAATTTTACGTTTTGGGGGTTGGTGGTTCTTGGCGGGTAAATCCGCCTGGCGGGTGTTTTCTGCGTTTCTCTTGCCCTCGGATTGCTCATTTACGTCCTGTAAACTCCGCATCCTCTGGCTTCGAGGGCCTTGAAAACCCCTCGCCATACGAATTTAGGCGTTGTTTGTGGTCAACCGACGACCGTCAACCGACGACCGTCGCGGGCTTGCAATGCAAGCCCGAAAACTATTAGGGAGTATAGGGCCATTAGGGCCGTTAGGGAAAATTTCCCATAACTCTTATGACTCTTATAACTCTTATAACTCTTATAACTCCTATAACTCCTATAACTCCTATCACTCCCTAATGCCCCTATCGCCCCTAATCCCCCCCCCTCGCAACTCGTTGCAAAGAATCCTCCTTACAAAAGGCTTGCTCCCTTGCTTTGCGCAAAATTCGGCAAAGCGGCACATTTGCACATATAAATGTTCGATTTTGTGGGGCAATGTGGTGTGTTTAACCGAAAATTGTTATATTTGACATTCGAAACATTTGTTCGAGAGAGAATATTTGAACACAATAACCACAAATTTTCAGCAATATGAAGAGTCAAAATCTTCCCTCTTTCTCGGCTGAATCGCTTGGCAATTCGCTTTTTGAGTGCTTCACCATAGACGCACAGAAGGAGAGGCACCTGGAGGGGCGCCAATACCCCGTGATGGTCGATGCCGGCATTATCTGCTTATGCCTGAGGGGTAATGGGTCGTTTTTTATCAACGACCGCAACTTTGAAATTTCCCAGGGAGATATGATTACCATCTTCCCCAATTCGGTCATTCGTTCGTCGGAGTCGTCGAGCGATTTCATTGGCTATGCCATAGCTGCCGACATCAAGTTTATGATGGGTATCCGTATGAACGATGTTGTGAGGAGCTATGTACACGTCTCCAACCACCCCGTGCTACCCATCACCGAGGAGCAGATGGGCATTGTCATAGAGCTGTGCGAGATGCTTAAACGCAAGAGGGAGAATAAAGACCACCCCTTTGGCAAGGATATTTCTCGTCACCTGCTCACGGTGCTTTGCTATGAGATACAGTCGTTTTACCTGCGCCAGATGCCGATGGACATCGACGTGGATAGCGCCGCCTCGCGCCAGGAGTCGTTGTGCCAGGAGTTCTTGGAGTTGGTCAATAAATATGCCACCGAGCATAGGGATATGGGCTTCTATGCCGACCAGCTCTGCATCACACCCAAGTATCTGTCGGTGATTGTGAAGAGGTCCACGGGTCGCTCGCCTGTGGAGTGGATAGATCGCACGGTTATGCTCTATGCCCGCACGCTGCTCTCCTCGTCGGATATGACTGTGCAGCAGGTGTCGGCCGAGCTTAACTTCCCCAATGCCAGCTTCTTTGGACAATTTTTTAAACGCCACGAGGGTGTCACCCCCAAGCGCTACCGCAACCTTAGCCGTCAGTAGTCCGGAGGATAGAATAGAGAGAAAAAGCCCATCAGTGCGATGGGCTTTTTTGTTGTGTTATGTCGGGAGATTTCCTACTTGTTGTCGGCGGGGATGTGCAGACGCAACATATTGATGGCGGCAGCTGCTGCACGCTCGATGTTGATGCTGCGAATCTTGCCGTGGCAGAGCACCTGGGCATAGGTGGCGGAGGGGGTTGCCACAGCCATCCACACGGTGCCTACGGGCTTGTCGGGGGTGCCACCTGTGGGGCCTGCGATGCCGGTGGTTGCCACACCATAGGTTGTGCCACACACTCGGCGCACGCCCTCGGCCATCTGGCGGGCCACCTGCTCGCTCACGGCACCATAGGTGTCGAGGTTGTCTCTGCTCACGCCCAACACATTCTCCTTCACACTGTTGTCGTAGCTCACCACGCCACCCCAGAAGTACTCCGAGGCACCACTCATAGCGGTGAACTTGGCGCTGAGTGCTCCACCTGTGCAACTCTCTGCTGCCGATAGGGTTTCGCCTCGTGCAATGAGCTTTTTGGCTACGGCACTCTGGAGTGTTTCGCCATCCCAGCCCACGAAGAGGTCGCCGAGCAGTGGGAGGAGTTTGGAGAACTGCTCCTCGATTTCGGCCTCGGCTGTTGCCAGGTCGCTGTCGTAGATGGAGAGCCTCAGTCGCAACTGCGAGGGGGAGGGGAGATAGGCGAGATGAATGTGAGGAGGGAGTGAGTTCTCCCAACTTTCGATGTGCTGTGCGAGCATACTCTCGGCCATACCATAGGTGATTGCCGTGCGGTGCACCACGGCACGGAGAGCGAAGTGCTCTTTCAGGCGAGGCAACACCTCGAGCGTCATGAGCTCCTCCATCTCGTAGGGGACGCCGGGAAGGGCTATGGCTACGTGGCCGCCACGCTCAAACCACATACCCGGGGCGGTCCCTTTCAGATTGGGAAGAACGGTGCAACATTCGGGCACAAATGCCTGGCCCTGATTGAGTTCGTTGAAGGCGATACCCCTTGCGGCCATCATTCGCTCCACACGCTCGTAGGTCTCCTCGTGGCGCACCAAGGGGGAGTTGAAGATGCGGGCGAGGGTGTGCTTTGTGATGTCGTCCTTTGTGGGGCCCAGGCCACCCGTAATGATGGTCACGTCGGCTCTTTCGAGCGAAGTGTTTATGGCCTCGGTAATCTCCTCTGCACGGTCGCCTATGGAGTATTTGCGACCCACGGTTATGCCCACCTCTTGGAGGCGTGCGGCAATCCAGGCGGAGTTGGTGTCGATGATTTGGCCGATGAGTATCTCATCGCCGATGGTTATGATTTCGGCTTTCATATCTTTTTTTTTGGTCTAACGTCTAACGGCGCAGGCTTGCCGGGCAAGCCCGAGAATATATAGCATTCAGCATTCAGCATTCAGCATTCAGCGGTCAGCTTTTTTTGTGCGAGGGCTCGGCAGGTGCGGCCGGGGAATGCTGGGCCCTCATAGACCATCGCCGAGTAGCACTGCACAAGGCTTGCGCCCGCATCGAGCAGTCGCTGACAATCCTCGGCACTCATCACGCCGCCCACGCCAATCACGGGGTAGCTGTAGTCCATCTTGGAACAAACGTAGCGTATGAGCTCCTCCGTGCGGTCGATTAAGGGTGCGCCACTGAGCACACATCCTGCCATACGGCCACGGTTCCTCTCGTTGAGGGCTGTGCCAAACTGCTGCGAGCAGTCGCTCACCACCAGGCCATCCAGAGGTGTGTCGATGAGGATTGATACCATATCGTCAATCTGCCGGTTGCTCCAGTCGGGCGACACCTTCAGCAGTATGGGGCGGTAGTCGTTTTGTCCTCGGCGGAAGTCGAAGAGTCCTTCGAGCACCTCCTCAACGAGCGCTTTGTTGGCGGGCGAATACTCCTCGGCGGGGCCAACGATGGCGGCCACATTCACCGTGAAGTACTCCACATACTGATAGAGTGGGCGGAAGGTGCGCAGATACTCCTTGGGTGTGTCCTCGGGGGCGCATTGGGTGTTGGGGGCGATGTTTGCACCCACCACCACCTTGCGGCCGTGAGCCCTGCGACGCAGATGGTCGATAGCCTTTTCAATGCCACAGTTGGGCTGGTCCATACGATGGGAGAGAGCCTTCTGGCGTGGCAGACGGAACATTCTCGGGCGGATACCTCCAGCCTGTGGCTTGGGGGTGATGGTGCCAATCTCCACAAAGCCGAAGCCGAGTGCTCCGAGCTGACGATAGAGTGTGGCATCACGGTCGATGCCTGCTGCGACACCTATGGGGTTGCGGAACCTCACACCAAAGACCTCCCTTTCGAGCGATGGGTGTCGGTAGCCGTAGATGTGCGAAAGGAGCCATTCGCCTGCAGGGGTTCTTCCGGCGATGCGGAGTGTGCGGAGCGAGAAGTTGCGAACCCTCTCGGCAGGAAAGAGAAATAGCAGGGGGCGAATGATTCGTGTGTAGAGTGACATTGTATGAAAACGTAATTATTTCAGGGGGAGGGCTGTGTTGCGACCCCTATGCCCCTTTTGGGGCACACAAATGTAGTTAAACTTTTAGATAGTTGTTCTCTTGCGGCTCTTTTTTCCCTAAAAACTCTCCTCGGGGGTGCCAATTCCCGAGGGGAATTTGTATCTTTGCAGATTATGAAGATACTTTTCGACCAATTCGTTCCCTACGTTGAGGAGGCTCTTGCCCCCTATGTCGAGACGGTGAGCATCGATGGCCGCATCCTCACCCCCGAGGATGTTGCCACGGCCGATGCGCTCATTGTCCGCACACGCACTCGCTGCAACGATCAACTACTCGGTGAGGCCCGCAACCTCAAGTTTGTGGGCACCGCCACCATCGGCTACGACCATATCGACCGCACCTGGCTTGCCTCACGAGGTATTGCTTTTCGCAGTGCTGCGGGATGCAACCGCCGAGGGGTGCTCCAATGGGTGGCTGCCACCCTTGCCCACCTGGCCCGAGTGCAGGGCTGGCGACCCGAGGGGAAGACCCTGGGTGTTGTGGGCGTGGGCAATGTGGGCTCGCTGGTTGCCTATTATGGCAAGCTGTGGGGCTTCCGTGTGCTGTGTAGCGACCCCCCGAGGGAGAGGGCCGAAGGGTTGGGCGAGAAGGAGGGCTTTGTGCCCCTGGAACAGATTGCAAAGCAGGCAGATATTATAACTTTTCACACTCCGCTGGAGCGTGGTGGGGAGAACCCCACATTTCACCTTGTCGGCGAAGAGTTGCTGGGGATGCTGAAGGATGGTGCGGTGGTGCTCAATGCCTCACGTGGTGAGGTGGCCGATACAGAGGCCCTGGTGGCCCACAGCCACCGCCTGACACTCTGCATTGATGTGTGGGAGGGTGAGCCCGATGCCATCGACCGCCGACTGCTCGAGGTGGCCGAGATTGCCACACCCCACATTGCCGGCTACTCGGTGCAGGGTAAGGCCAACGCCTCGGCCATTGTGCTCGAAGCGCTGGGCGAAACGCTTGGTATAGAGGGTCTTCGTGGTTGGTATCCCGAGGGTGTGCGACGCTCCGAGGCGAGGGATATTTCGTGGGAGGAGATGTGCGACACGGTGGACGACTATTGCCACCTCTCGGAGGAGAGTGAGCGAATGAAGGCACACCCCGAGGAGTTTGAATACCGACGCAACAGCTACCCCTTGAGGGAGGAGTTCTTTTAGGAGGATTGAAGATTGAAAGAGTCCGTTATATATGAGGTGCTGAATAAGTGGTGGGGCTATAAGGAGTTCCGCCCGGGTCAGCGTGAGGTTGTGGAGCGTGTTATGGAGGGGCTCGACACCCTTGCTCTTATGCCTACGGGTGCCGGCAAATCGCTCCTCTATCAACTCCCAACTATGGCTCGCCCGGGGCTGTGTGTGGTGGTGACCCCCCTGGTGGCTCTTATGAAGGACCAGGTGGATAACCTTGCCCGCAGGGGTATAAAGGCTGTGGCACTACACGGAGGACTCTCCGGCCGAATGATAGATATCGCCCTGGATAATTGTATATATGGCGATGTGAAATTTCTCTATATCGCCCCCGAGAGGATTCACAACGACCTCTTTACCTCCCGACTTCGCAAGATGAGAGTGAGCCTGCTGGCCATTGACGAGGCCCACTGTATCTCGCAATGGGGCTATGATTTTCGCCCCTCCTACCTTGCCGTCGGCGAACTGCGACGCTTGTTGCCCGATGTGCCCGTGTTGGCACTCACCGCTTCGGCCACCGAGAAGGTTGCCGAGGATGTTATGAAAATCTTGCAGTTCAGCAATGGCAAGGTGTTGCGTAGCAGCTATGCAAGGCCCAATGTGTCGTTTGTGGTGCGCCGATGTGACGACAAGGACGAACAGTTGCGCCGTGTGCTCACCAATGTTGAGGGGACGGCCATTGTCTATGTACGCTCCAGGGAGAGGTGTGCCAAGGTGTGCGAGATGTTGGTGGAGAGGGGCTTTTCGGCGCAGTTCTACCACGCAGGCCTTCCCCACGAGGAGCGCTCCATACGTCAGGAGGAGTGGCAGAAAGGGGTGGTGCGTGTGATGGTGGCCACCAACGCCTTCGGTATGGGTATCGACAAGAGCGATGTGAGAGTGGTTGTCCACTATGATATGTGCTCCTCGCTGGAGGCATATTATCAGGAGGCTGGTCGTGCGGGTCGTGACGGAAAGCGTAGTTATGCCGTGCTCTTTCTGGATGGCGACGAGGAGGGCTTTGTCAGCCGCCGTGTGGAGAGCGACTTCCCACCGCTGGAGGAGATAAAACGTATCTACGACCATATATGCGCCCGAATGATGATACCCTATGGTGAGGGTGCGGGCATTGCCCGAGAGTTCAATATTTTTGAGTTTGCCAGGGCGGAGAATGTGTCGGTCGAGAGGGTGCGAAATAGCATAAAAATCCTGACCCTCAACGGCCTTATGACCCTCAGTGACGAGAGGGAGAATAGTGCCCGACTGATGTTTTGTGTGAGCCGCGAGGAGCTCTACGACTACCGTGTGAGAAAGTGCGAAACGGAGGGTGTGCTGCTTGCAGTGCTCAGGCTCTACGAGGGGGTATTCACTGAGTTTAGGAATATTGATGTTCAGGAGATTGCGCTCTTTAGTGGCTACACCGTGGAGCGTGTTAGGGAGGAGCTCAAAACCCTCTGGCGACAACATATCATCCGCTATGTCCCCAGCAGCTATTCGCCCATCCTCACACTCCTTACGGACCGAGTGCCCGAGCGTGACCTTTACATTGCCCCCTATAGCTACCTCCATCGCAAGGAAGCCGCCGTGGAGCGTATGGAGGCTATGATGCGCTATGCGCTGCTGGACGATGGGTGTCGCAGTGAGTATATCCAGCGCTACTTTGGCGAGAGCGAGGTGGAGCCTTGTGGTGTGTGCGACCTCTGTATTGCACGCCGTAAGGGGAGCCTTGGAGTGCCGAATGTGAGCAGCGAGAGGGTGCTGGAGGTGGTTACCGAGAGGGGAGGGGTGAGCCTTCGAGACCTTGCCCGAGAGTTTGCTGCCGATGGCGAGAAGATTGCCGAGGTGGTAGGTAAACTTATGGAGGAGAGTAAAATTTATTGCGACAGGGGTGGAATACTCCGCAGAAAAATGTAATTTTGTGGCCCGAAAAGTTATGAAACGAGAGTTTATACCCAGCATATCCAACGACGACATCAAGGAGCTCCCTGTGGCGGGTTTCGAGGGTAAGATTGTGATTGTCACCACCCCCGAGCAGCTGGAGGAGGCCTGCCGTGTGCTCTCGGAGGAGAACATAATCGGTTTCGACACCGAGACTCGCCCCTCGTTCAAGGTGGGTGTGAGCTACAATGTGTCGCTCATACAGCTCTCCACAGCCACCACCTGTTACCTCATACGCCTCGGGTCGGTGAAGATGGAGAGGTGCCTGATGCACCTTCTGGAGAGCCGCAAGACCCTCAAGGTGGGCGTCGATGTGCAGGGCGACATCCGTAACCTCAATAAGATACGCCACTTCCGTGCAGGGGGCTTTGTGGAGCTCCAGAGCGAGGTGGAGAAGTATGGCATTGAGGATAAGAGCCTGAGGAAGATGGCTGCTATAATTTTGGGCGTGGGTGTGTCGAAGGCTCAACGATTGAGCAATTGGGAGGCAAGAGAACTCACCGCCGCACAGCTCCGCTATGCCGCTACGGACGCTTGGATTTGCTTGGAGATGTACCGCAAACTCCAAGCTGCAAAATAAATAATCAAGAGTATGAATATCAAGAAAATATACCTCAAAAAGGGTAAGGAAGAGTCGCTGTTGCGTCGCCACCCCTGGGTCTTCTCGGGTGCTATCGCAAGGGTAAGTCAGGAGATTGAGGAGGGTGAGATTGTGGATGTCTTCACCTCCGTAGGCGAGTTTATTGCCCGTGGTCACTCACAGGTGGGTTCCATCGCTGTGAGGGTGCTCTCTTTCGAGCAGGAGGCTATCGACTCGGCTTGGTGGAGCTCCCGCATAGCCTCCGCAAGGGAGGTGAGGGGTGCCCTGGGGTTGCTCGACGACCCCACAACCACCTGCTACCGACTTGTCCACGGCGAGGGCGACAACCTCCCCGGATTGGTTATTGACATCTATGGCTCAACGGCCGTTGTGCAGTGCCACAGCGTGGGTATGTACCTCTCGCTGGAGGCCATCACCGAGGCTCTGCGTACGGTCTATGGCGAGTCGCTCACCGCTATCTACAACAAGAGCTCGCAGACGATGCCCTATAAGGCCGAGGTTGAGGTGGAGGATGGCTACCTCTGGGGCCACGGCGAGGGCGAAGAGGTTGTCCTGGAGGGCGGCCACAAGTTCGCAGTGAATTGGGCGAAGGGTCAGAAAACGGGCTTTTTCATCGACCAGAGGGCCAACCGAGAGCTCGTGGGTCGCTATGCCCGTGGCCGCAACCTGCTCAACACCTTCTGCTACACGGGAGGTTTTTCGATTTACGCACTTGCCGGTGGCGCAAAGGGCGTGACAAGCGTGGATAGTAGCGGCCTTGCCATCGAGCTTGTGGATAAGAATGTGGCGCTCAACTTCCCCGAAGGAGCACCCCACAGGAGTGCCGCAATGGATACTTTTGACTTCCTGCGCACCGTGGAGGATGGCGAGTATGATATGATGATTCTTGACCCCCCTGCCTTTGCTAAGCACCACAAGGTGTTGGGCAATGCCTTGCAGGGTTATAAGAGGCTCAATGCGAGGGCTATGGAGAAGATTGCCAAGGGCGGTATCCTCTTCACTTTCAGCTGCTCGCAGGCTGTGAGCAAGGAGCAGTTTCGCCTGGCGGTATTCTCGGCGGCGGCCATTGCGGGTCGCAAGGTGAGAATTCTCCACCAACTGACCCAGCCCACCGACCACCCCATCAACATCTACCACCCCGAGGGCGAGTACCTGAAGGGATTGGTGTTGTATGTAGAATAAAAGAGAGGGAGCCTGAAGCTCCCTCTCTTTTATTCTAGGTCTAACGTCTAACGTCCAACGTCTATAGTCGCGGGCTTGCTGTCACAAGCCCGAAAACTTTATACCCTAATCATTGACCACTAATCACTCCATAGGTGTGATGAACGTTTCAACGTCGGTGCGGTCGATAAGTGCGGGCAGTTGCGCAATCTTCTCGGCAGGGGTGCCGATGGTGTGGAAGGGGTAGAAAACTCTCGGTTTTATGCGCCTCACAGCCTCGGCTGCCATCTCTACAGTCATCGTGTAGGGGAGGTTTACGGGTAGGAAGAGGTAGTCGATGTCGCTCACCGAGTACATCTCCACCGTCAGCTCCGTGTCGCCCGCCACATATATGCGCTGGCCGGCAATCTCAATTATGTAGCCGTTGTCGCCACGCTCCTTGGGGTGGTACTGCGTGCGCTCCACGTTGTAGGCGGGCACAGCCTCCACACTCATCCAGCCACACATAAAGTGCTTATTGTGGGGCCCGAGCACCTCGGCTTCGGGGAGCTCTTTGCCCACGACACCTCCCACGAGGATTATGGTGTCGCTCTTGCGGAGCAGCTCCACGGCTTGTGGATCGAAGTGGTCATCGTGGTGGTGGGTGATGAGAATGGCGTCGGCTTTGGGCAGTCGGGCGTAGTCGGCCTCGCTGCAGCAGGGGTCGATGTAGATGTGCTTACCATCCCACTCGATGCCTATGGAGGCGTGGCCGAAGAGGGCGAAGATGATGTCCCCACGGC
Source organism: Tidjanibacter sp. (assembly GCA_045633985.1). Classification (GTDB taxonomy): domain Bacteria; phylum Bacteroidota; class Bacteroidia; order Bacteroidales; family Rikenellaceae; genus Tidjanibacter. Next base: position 30,045 of record JAZQZI010000006.1, read on the forward strand.
TGTCGCCTTTGCGTCTGTCTTGTACGAAGTCGGTTTTCATAATTATTAGCGTTCAGCATTCAGCGTTCAGCTGTCAGCCTTTTTTGGTTATCAGTTTTTTAGAGTATAGGGGGAGTTTAGGAAAATTCCCAAACGCCCCTAATGTCCCCAACATCCCTAAATAATTTTGAATTTTGAATTTTGAATTTTGAATTTATTTAAGGTATTTGTTGAGCCAACCGAAGAACTCTCTGTTCCACACGAGCGAGTTTTGGGGCTGGAACACCTGATGTGCCTCATTCTCGAAGGCTACGAGCTTTGCGGGGATACCCTGCAATTTTGCTGCCGTAAATGCCTCAAGACTCTGGGTGAAGGGGATGCGGAAGTCCTGTTCGCCGGTGAAGATGAGGATGGGGGTGTCCCACTTGGCAACGGCTTTGTGGGGCGAGTTGGCATAGCTGCGCTGTGCTGTGCGGTTGTTCTTGTCCCAATATGCGCCGCCGTAATCGTTGTTTACGAACCACATCTCCTCTGTGTGGCCATACATACTCTCGAAGTTGAATATGCCGCAGTGGGAGATGAGGGCTTTGAAACGACCCTCGTGGTGGCCTGCGAGGTAGTAAACCGAGTAGCCGCCATAGCTTGCACCCACAGCACCCAGGCGATTCTCGTCGCTCCAGGGCTCCTTGGCCACATCGTCGATGGCTGCCAGGTAGTCACGTATGTTCTGGCCGCTGTAGTCGCCCGAAATCTGGTCGAGCCACTCCTGACCAAACGAGGGAAGACCACGACGGTTGGGGGCCACAACAACATAACCCTCCGAGGCCATCAGCTGGAAGTTCCATCGGTAGCTCCAGAATTGGCTCACAACGCTCTGGGGGCCGCCCTGGCAGTAGAGCAAGGTGGGGTACTTCTCATTCTCGTCGAAGCCCGGAGGCAGTATTACCCACACGAGCATCTGCTTGCCATCGGTGGTGCGTACCCAGCGCTTGGTGCACTTACCCATAGGGATGTTGTCGTAGATTTGCTGGTTTACGAAGGTCATCTGACGGAGCTGGCCATCCTCCACGGCGTAGAGCTCTGGGGCCTTCATAATGGTGTTCATATGTGCCACGATGCGGTTGCCCACCTTGGTGAAGGTGTTGATGTCGTGGTCGCCCGAGGTGAGTACCTCAACTTTGGCACCTGCCACAGCCTCCGCACGGCAAATCTGGTGGGTGGCAGTGATGGGCGATACGAAGTAGAGGGTGTTGTTGCCCTCCCACACCACATTCGATGCATTGTAGTCGAAACCACTCGTCACATCAACCATTGAGCCATCCTCGCTGCTCCATACAAACAGACGCTCCTTGTCGCTCTCGTTGCCTGCACGACGCATACTGCGGAAGGCGATGCGGCTATCGTCGGGACTCCACACGGGATATTTGTCATAGCCGGGCATCTCGCCCACCTCCTTGCAGATGTTACGGGTGGTGCCACTCTTCACATCGTAGATGAAGATGTCCGAGTCGGTCGATACGGCATACTCGGCACCTGTGAGGTGTTTGCAGGTGTAGGCCAGGGCGGTGCCGGCATTATTCCAAGCAATCTCCTCGCTGTCGAAGTAGGGGGCAAGGGGAGCATCCCAGGGCTCACCCTCCATAATGTCTTTGCCCTCCTTCACGAGGCCCTCGGCGATGGGGGTCACGAAGATGTGGGAGTAGTTGCCCTCATCCCAATAGTCCCAGTGGCGCACCATCAGGTCGTCGTAGATGCGTGCTTTCGACTTGTCGGCCTCGGCATAGACGTCGCTACCCTTGATATCGACCACGTGCACCTTCTTGGTGTAGAACATAATGTCGCCCGAGGGTGCTATGCCGTAGCTCTCGATACCCTCAATGTCGGTGAGCTGCTGCTTGTCGGTGCCGTCAGCAAGGATGCTCCACACCTGGCCGCCATCCATATAGTAGAGGCGGTCGCCGACCCATTGGGGCGAGGAACCCTTCTCCAGGAGGCGAACAACTTCGCCACCCTCTGCGGGCATCAGGTAGATACCCGTTGTGCCTTTGTTGTCGGCCATATTATAATAGGTGATGGTGAAGGCTACGAGCTTGCCGTCGGGCGAGAGTTTCTGGTTGCCTACTCGGCCCATTTTCCACATCACCTCGGGGGTAAACTTACCCTCGGCTATCTCTTCGGGGGTGAGGTTGTTTGTGAAATTCATAACTTCGAGTGTTGCGCTGCGCCCACATCCTGCGAGTAGGAGAGTGGTTGCGGCGATTGTAAAAATATTTTTTAATTTCATAGCGGTTAGTAAAATATTTTAGTTATTGGTAATTCTTTGGGCGGTTTGTGCTTGTATTAGTCTTTTAATCTGCACCATTATTAAAAATACTTAAAAATGCATTTTATGTTCTAAAAATTTTTCAAAAACAATTTTGATGGTCGAGTAGCTCTCATCTACGGCCCTCCAGAGTCTGCGACCGGTGAGCCACTCCACAGCGGTGATGTTCTCGCCCTCCTCGGGGGTGAGCTCGGGCTCCTCGCCGGGGGCATACATCAGGAACCACTCGGTCTGCTTAATCTCCCAGCGGCCATAGGCACGGTGAAAGTGGCGCGTGGTGCACAGGGGGGCGACAATCTCCACCTCCCACAGCCCGGTCTCCTCTCTCACCTCACGCACGGCAGCCTCCTCGGGGCTCTCGCCCTCGTCGATGTGTCCTTTGGGGAGGTCACGCCACCCCTTGCGGGTCATCATAAGCACTCCGCCCGCCTGGTTCTCGACAACTCCTCCAGCAGCTCTCACAGTGGGCATCGAGGAGCAGAAACGAAGGAAACACTCCTCGGCATCCGTAGCCACCACAAAGAGCTTTGATTTTTCGCCCACAGCCTCCAGCAGAGCCTCGGGTGTGGGGGTTGCGGAGGGCTCAATCGCAAGATTGGGCCACTCTGACTCCTCGGGGTGCGAGGTGGTAAGTGCCACGTAATCAACACTTCCGATGAATTGGAAAAATTTATTTTCGTAAAACAGTCGCATAACTCTACAAAAATAACTAATTTTATGGCATAATTACAAATTAAAGTGATGGAAAAATACGAAAGTAAACAACAACAAATACGCCGTTCGGCCGAGCAAATCTACGCCGCACTCTCCTCGTTCAACAACTTTTCGCCTATGTTGCAGGATAAGGTGGAGGAGTGGAGTGCCGACGACGATGTCTGCTCCTTCAAGGTGAAAGGCTTCAAGGCGGGACTCCGTATGGTGGAGCGTGAGCCCTACAAGACCATTAAGATTAAGGCCGCCGAGGAGAGTCCTATGGACTTCACCCTCTGGATTCAACTGAAGGAGGTTGCACCCTACGACACCCGTATGCGCATTGTGGTTCACGCCGAGCTGAATATGATGATGCGTATGATGATTGGCAAGAAGATTCAGGGGGCTATCGACCAGATGGCCGAAGGAATCGCAGCAGCAATGAACTAAATTCATTGCTGTCAACCGTCAACCGACGACCGACCCATTCGGCTTTCAGCCACCTCTCCTAACTTAGAGGAGGACACACGCCCCCGGCCTACGGCCACCCCCTCTAGTTTAGATGGGGGGTAGGGCAATTAGGGAAATTCAAAATTTCCCATAACTCCTATAACTCCCATCACTCCTATCTGGGGTAGAGCATAGGAGTAATAGGAGTAATAGGAATTTGTCGTTCGGCGTTAGACGTTAGACGTTCGACCAAAATATTGCAAACAATTACCTAAAATTTAACCAAATACACTTTTATGTTAGAACAATTTGTAAACCGTCACATTGGTCCTTCGGAGCGTGACTTCGACGAGATGCTCAAAACCATCGGTGTGGAGAGCGTTGAGGAGCTTATTTCGCAGGTTATGCCCCAGAGCATCCGTCTGCGCAAACCCCTTGCTCTGGACGAGCCTATGACCGAGGCACAGTTTGGTGCCCACATCCGCTCGCTCGCCGAGCGCAACCAGACCCTGCGTAGCTTCATCGGTATGGGCTACTATCCCAACTCGATGCCCGCAGCCATTGTGCGCAACGTCTTTGAGAACCCTTCGTGGTACACCTCCTACACCCCCTATCAGGCCGAGATTTCGCAGGGTAGGTTGGAGGCGCTGCTCAACTTCCAGACTATGATTGTGTCGCTTACAGCGATGGAGATTGCCAACTGCTCGCTCCTCGACGAGGCTACTGCCGCAGCAGAGGCTATGCTGATGATGTATGCTCTGCGCAGCCGTGACCAGCAGAAGAATGGTGTGAATGTCCTCTTTGTGGATCGCAACATCTTCCCCCAGACCCTCGATGTGTTGCTCACCCGCAGTGAGCCATTCGGCATCGAGATTGTGATTGATGACTACGCCACCTACGAGTTCTCGGGCAAGGAGTTTGGTGCCATTGTTCAGTATCCTGCCGCTGCCGGCCAGGTGAGGAACTATGCGCCCTTTGCCGAGGCTGCCCACGCTGCCGGTGCCAAGGTGGCTGCCGTATGTGACCTTATGAGCCTCGTGATGCTCACCGCTCCCGGCGAGTGGGGTGCCGACATTGCTGTCGGTTCGTCGCAGAGGTTTGGTCTGCCTATGGGCTTTGGTGGCCCCAGCGCAGGCTTTATGGCTACCAAGGATGCCTATAAACGCAATATGCCCGGCCGTATTATCGGTGTGTCGGTGGACCGCTTGGGTAATCGTGCTCTTCGTATGGCTCTCCAGACCCGTGAGCAGCATATCAAACGCGAGAAGGCCACCTCGAATATCTGTACCGCATCGGCCCTTATGGCCTCGATGTCGGGCTTCTACGCTGTTTATAACGGCCCCGAGGGCTTGGCCCGCATAGCCGCACATATCCACTCCCGCACGGTGGCCGTAGCCGAGGCTCTGAAGGCTCTGGGCTATGAGCTCACTTCGGGTGAGTACTTCGACACGCTGGAGGTGAAGGCCGAAGCTGCCGTGGTTCAGGATATCGCCCTTTCGAGGGGTATCAACTTCTTCTATCCCGCAGAGGATAGGGTGAGGATGAGCTTCGACGAGGTTACCACCGACGAGGAGGTGGCCGAGGTTGTGGCCATCTTTGCCGAGGCAGCCGGTAAGAAGGCGCCCAAGAGTGTGAAGATTGACGAGGGGGCTGTGGTTGTTCCCGCCGAGTTGCGCCGCCAGAGTGCCATCCTCACCGAGCCCGTCTTCCATAAATACCACTCGGAGACCGAGCTTATGCGCTACATCAAACGCCTTGAGCACCGTGATATCTCGCTGGCCGACAGTATGATTTCGCTCGGCTCGTGTACTATGAAGCTCAACCCTGCCGTGACTATGATGCCTCTGTCGTTGGCAGGCTTTACCAATATGCATCCCTTTGCTCCCGCATCGCAGGCTGAGGGCTATCTGGCAATGATTGCCGACCTGGAGAAAGACCTGGCAACCATCACAGGATTTGCGGGTTGTACCCTCCAGCCCAACTCGGGTGCTGCTGGTGAGTACACGGGTTTGATGATTATCCGTGCCTACCACCAGAGCCGCTCGCAGGGCTACCGCAACATCATTCTCATTCCCGCTTCGGCCCACGGTACCAACCCCGCTTCGGCCGCTATGGCTGGTATGAAGATTGTCACCGTTGCTTGCGACGCAAATGGTAATATTGATGTTGAGGACCTCAAGGCCAAGGCCGAGCAGTATGAGGGCGAGTTGGCAGGTCTGATGGTTACCTACCCCTCCACCCACGGTGTGTTTGAGAGCCGCATCAGGGAGATTGTGGATGCTGTCCACGAGCACGGCGGCCAGGTATATATGGATGGTGCCAATATGAACGCTCAGGTGGGCCTCACCAACCCCGGCTTCATCGGCGCCGATGTGTGCCACCTCAACCTCCACAAAACCTTCGCTATGCCCCACGGTGGTGGCGGCCCCGGCGTAGGTCCCGTGTGCGTTGCCGAGCACCTCGTAGAGTTCCTTCCCGGCCACTCGGTTGTTTCGACCGGTGGCGCCGATGGTATCACAGCTGTTTCGTCGTCGCCCTGGGGTAGTGCTCTGCTGCTGCCCATTACCTACGGCTACGTGAAGATGCTGGGTGCCGAGGGCCTGAGGAGGGTTACTGAGGCGGCTATTGTCAATGCCAACTATATGTCGTGCAAGCTGGCCGAGAGCTACCGCACCTTCTATTCGGGTGAGAGTGGAAGGGTTGGCCACGAGATGATTCTCGACCTCACCAACTTCCGTAGGGAGTATGGTGTGGAGGTGGGCGATGTGGCCCACAGGCTTATGGACTACGGCTTCCACGCACCCACCTTGTCGTTCCCCGTTCACGACACCCTTATGGTGGAGCCCACCGAGAGTGAGTCGAAGGAGGAGATGGATAAGTTCTGCGATGCCCTTGTGAAGATTCTCCACGAGGCGCAGACCTGCCCCCAGATTGTGATTAACGCTCCCTATACAGCGGCCGAGGTTGCCGGCGAGTGGAACCACGAGTTCAGCCGCGAGGAGGCAGTGTTCCCCTTGGAGTGGGTGAAGGTTCAGAAGTTCTTCCCCTATGTCACCAAGATTGACAACGGCTACGGCGATAGGAACCTGGTTGCTATCAACGAGTTGTAATAGACTTTTGGATAAGAGAACGGCCCTGCTTTCACGATGCAGGGCCGTTTTTTTACGTCTACCGACGACCGTCTACCGACTACCGTCGCGGGCTTGCCCTGCAAGCCCTAAAACTTTTATGGGGAGTATAGGGAGTATAGGGAGTATAGGGAGTATAGGGAGTATAGGGAGTATAGGGAGTATAGGGAGTTTAGGGATGTGCTCCTATTACTCCTATCACTCCTATCACTCCTATCACTCCTATCACTCCTATCACTCCTATCACTCCTATCACTCCTATCACTCCTATCACTCCTATTACTCCTATTACTCCTATTACTCCTATCACTCCTATCACTCCTATTACTCCTATTACTCCTATTACTCCTATCACTCCTATCACTCCTATTACTCCTATTACTCCTATGCTCTACCCGATAGGAATTATAAGAGTTATAAGAATTATAGGAGTTATAGGAAATATTCCCTAATGGCCCTATCGTCCCTACCCCTCTGGAAGGGGTAGGGCGGAGGGGTCTGTCGTTGGTTGTCGTAAAATAGCTGAACGCTGAAAGCTGGCAGCGTATTTGTCGTTGGACGTTAGACTCGAAAAATTGAATTTTGAATTTTGAATTTTGAATTATCAGTTGTATTTTTGTCGGTTAGATTGGCTGAAATGTGCAAATGAGTATGAAAAAGTGGTTGGCAGGCATAGTTGTTCTGATGGCGGTGGCGGCAGTTACCTCCTGCGTTGCTATTGACGAATACTCGCCCAAGCAGCGCACCCAGATTGAGAGCTATCTCTATGAGAAGGAGTATTGGATTACGAGCGACAGTGCCTATGTCCACCTGGCGGGCAACAAGTTCCTCTCTCAACGCCCGGCGAATATGCAGGGTGCCGAGGAGGGCGACCGTGTGACCTTCAACTTCGAGGCCTACACCTTCAGCAGCTCCCCCGCAAACCAGCCCTTCTACACCAACAAACCCTGGGTACTCCCTATGCTTTCCGATGAGCTCGACACCTCTTATTGGTCAATGGAGCCCGTGAAGGTCGATTTGGGCCGCCACAGCATACTAAACTCCCTGGAAGAGTCGTTGTATGGCAGTGTGGCCGGCGACTCGCTGTTGGTATTCCTCCCCTCGGGCCTGGCTTTTGGCGAGGCGGGTATGGAGGCTGTGCCCAAGAACACCGCTGTGATGTATATCCTCACGGTGGAGAGTGTGGCCAACAAAATTAAGTAGCAAGATTACAAACGATAGATATGAACTTTTTTCGACAGATAAGTAGTACCTGCTGCCTTGCGGTTGTGGCCCTTGTGGCTATGGCTGTGGGCTGCGCCAAGCCCGGCTCGGGTGACTATGCCGAGCTCGAAGACCAGTCGCTGCGTGCGTGGATGGACAAGAACTATCCCGGATGGGAGAACAACCCCGATGTGATGCGTACCGACGACGGCGTCTATATCCTCTGGATGGAGCGCTCCACGCTCCCTGCCCCCGCCGATACCATCGTTAAGGAGGGCAATTGGGTGAGGATTGACTACACGGGTAAACGCCTCAATGGCGATATTTTCTACACCCGCAATGCCGAGGTGGCAAAGGTGCAGGGCACTTTCAGCCGTCGCACCCACTACGTGGACGACTTCGTCTATCTCTACTCGGACAACTCGTTGCTCCCCACGGGCACTTTCCAGGCACTCACCAATATGAAGGTGGGCGATATGACCCGTGTTATTATGCCTTCGGGTATGTATAAGGGTTCGTCTGGCTACAGCGAGACCAATGTGGGCTACAACGGCCAGTGGGGTGTGGATGGCAATGTCCCCGTGATTATCGACTCGCTCACCATCCGTGAGGTGTCGGAGGACCCCATCACCCTGGAGAACAGGCAGGTGAATAACTATGCCGCAGAGCGCTGGAACCTCACCGAGGCCGACACGGTGGCCAAGGGCCTCTATGTGCAGCTTATGACCCCCTTCCCCTTTAAGCGTGACTCGGTTATCAAGGCCGAGAGTACCGACTCGCTGCTGACCTGCTACTATAAGGGTTACTTCCTCGACGGCTTTGTCTTTGACTCCAACATCGACTCTGTGCAGATGCGTGCCTGGGGCGAGGTTGTGAATGAAGGCCCTATGGAGTGGAATATGAAGGAGACCCAGATGATTGAGGGCTTCAAGGAGGCGTGCGTGAGGGCTTGCTATGGCGACCGCCTAAGGGTTGTTTTCACTTCGGCCTACGGCTATGGCATTTCGGGTAGCGCAGCAAGGTCTGTCACCCAGTCGAGCAGCGACGACTCCACCGACGACCTGCTGGAGTACTACAACTACCTCAACTACTACAACTATATGAATAATATGTATGGAGGTGGTTATGGCTATGGCGGCTACGGCGGCTACTACAACAACTATTACAGCAACTACTACAACCCCTACTACTACAACTACTACAACAGTAGTAGCAGTACGGAGGAGGAATCGGGCTCTATTGAGGATGAGAAGGAGGAGGCAAAGGTGACCATCACCACCGAGATACTTCCCTTCACACCCCTGGTGTTCGAGATTTGGGTTTGCGCCGACAATGGCACTCAGACCGACCCCGAGCACAACGCCGAGTAGTAAGGGGGGAGAGATATATGGAGAGGGCTCTGCAATGGTTGCAGGGCCCTTTTTGTATTGTTGTCGCAAAAGTGTGGAAACGGAGTAGGGGGGAGGTGTGCTATCTTTGTGGGGTAACTACCAAACCGACTTGAAGTATGAAACCAATCAGTAAGATTATCATCGCTGGGGCCCTACTGCTGACACTCTCCGTGGCCGCCAACCTGCGCCTTGCTCACCAAAACCGCCACTCGGCAGAGAACATCTCGGCCCTGCGTGAGGAGAATTGCCTGCTTCGTTCGCTGGCAGCGAGGAGTGCCGACTCTCTCGCCACCCGCCAAATATCGGCCCCTCGCCAAATCTTGTCCCGCCGTGAGTTGCGAAAGTTCTACCCCGATGAGCATAGGGCGTTACGCAGTATGGAGGTGAGGTCAAGGCGTGTGGAGAGCCTGGGACGTGTGGTGAGCATCACGGGGCTCGACCTGCTCCTGGAACCCGAAGAGTCCCCTGTGGCGACCATCCACGACACCCTGCGGCCTCTGGTGTGGCACGATGGCTGGGTGGGTGTGAAGATAATACCTCGGCCCGAGGGTGTGAGGGTAAATGTTACCTCCACCGACACCCTCCGACAGATTGTCCATAGGGTACCCCACCGCTGGTGGATATTCTCGTGGGGCACGAAGGCTATCCGCCAGGAGATTGCCTCCTCCAATCCGCACACGAGGCTGGTATATGCCGAATATATAGAGATAGAGCGGTGAAAATCACCGCTCTATCTCTGTCTAACGTCTAACGTCGCAGGCCTGCGGCCCGAGAAGTTAGTGATTGCCGCACTCGTGGTGGTCACATCCCACGCCCGAGTCAAACACGAAGCCTGTGAGGTAGGTCTTTATCAACACATCCACCTCGCCTCGGCATCCACGGATAACCCTGATGCCTGCCGCCGAGAGCTTATTCTTTGCCCCCTCGCCCATACTACCTGCCAGCATAACCTCTACACCCATTGCTGCCAGCTCCGAGGCAATGCCGCTCTTGCAGCCGCAACCCTGGGGTGAGGGGAGGGTAGTGGTGGCAACAACCTTGCCCTCCTCGATGGTGAATATCGTGTAGTGGTCGCAGTGGCCGAAGTGGTCATCGACCCTGCCATCTCTTGTAGGAACTGCTATTTTCATTTTTTTGAGCATTCAGCATCCAGCACTCAGCTGTTAGCTTTTTTAGTTTTTAAGGAGTTATAGGGAATTGTGAATTTTAATCCCTCTTCGAGGGCATTTAATTGCTCCCGCTCGGGATAGCAAACAAGTTTGTTCTGCTCTCGCTTACTCGCAATTTTAATCCCCCTGCGGGGTCTTTTAATTGCTCACGCTCGGCATAGTCTGCAAGCAGCCTCTGCTCTCGCTTACTCGCAATTTTGAATTTTGAATTTTGAATTTTGAATTTTGAATTCTCCCCCTATCCCATTCGGTTTTTGTAGTCCTCATATCCGAAGCGGCGGACAACCTCTACGCTGCCGTCGGTGTGGGCGATAGCGATGGAAGGGTGGCTCACTCCGTTGAACATAGTGGTCTTGACCATCGTGTAGTGAATCATATCCTCAAAGACTATGCGGTCGCCCACCTGCGGCTCACGGTCGAAGGCCCAATGACCCACCCAGTCGCCCGCAAGGCAGCTGTTGCCACCTATGCGCCACTTCTTTTCGCCCTCTGCGGGGTCGTGGGCACCCACAACGGCGGGTTTGTAGGGCATCTCCAGGCAGTCGGGCATATGGCAAGCAAACGACACATTGAGTGTGAGTGTCCTCTCACCGCCCCCCTCCACGATGTCCTCCACGGTGGCTACAAGGGTGCCGGTGCGCCAGGTGAAGGCACTGCCAGGCTCGAGGATTACCCTCAGGTTGGGGTGGCGCTCCTTGAACTTTTTGAGGGTATCAATCAGCAAATCAACATTGTAGCCCTTGCGGGTCATAAGGTGACCACCACCCATATTGAACCACTTAATCTTGTCCAACAGATGTCCGAACTTCTGCTCCACAACTGCGAGCGTTGCCACCAAATCCTCCGCCTGCGACTCACACAGCGAGTGGAAGTGGAGGCCCTCAATGCCCTCGGGGAGGGTGGGGAGCTTATCCACGGTGATACCAAGTCGGCTGGTGGGCGATGCGGGGTTGTAGAGGTCGGTCTCGACGGTGGAGTACTCGTGGTTGATGCGCAGACCACACGAGATACCCCTTAGCAGGGCCCTCTGACCATAGCGCTCCCACTGGCCCAGCGAGTTGAAGGTGACATAGTCGCTATAGCTCATAATCTCCTCCCATTCGCTCTCCATATAGACGGGGGCGTAGGTGTGGGCCCTCTGGCCCATCTCCTCATAGACGAGCCTTGCTTCGGCCAACGAACTTGCCGTAGCACCATCGGAGTGCTCCTTGAGTATGTGGAAGATGCTCCACATAGCCGAGGCCTTCAGGGCGACGATAATCTCCACGCCTGCCTCACGACGCACACGGTCGATGATGGCCATATTTTTCATTAACTCCGCCTCCTCCAAGACATAGCAAGGCGACGGAACGGTGTTGTAATAATTCAAAATTCAGAATTCAAAATTAGCAAATGCGAGTAAGCCTACTCGCATTTGCCCAATAAATTATCTGTTTGTTATTAGAGCTCCAGATCTACATCGTGCAGCTCAACCCAAGGCAGACCCTGAGGACCGAGCTCCGCCAAGAATGGATCGGGATCGAACTCCTCCACGTTGTGAACGCCGGGCATCACCCACAGACCCTTTGCGAACATCGCTGCGCCCAGAGCGGCAGGAACACCTGTGGTGTAGCTCACAGCCTGTGTGCCGGTCTCCTTGTAGGCCTCGGCGTGGTCGCAGTTGTTGTAGATGTAGTATGTCTTCTCCTTGCCGTCCTTGATACCACGGATGCGGCAGCCGATGGAGGTCTCGCCGTGGTAGTTCTCGCCCAGAGTTTTGGGGTCGGGCAGCACAGCCTTCAGGAACTGGATGGGCACAATCTCCTGACCATTGTACATAATGGGATCGATGCGGGCCATACCGATGTCCTGAATAACCCTCAGGTGGGTGAGGTACTCCTGGCCGAAGGTCATCCAGAACCTCGCACGCTTAATGGTGGGGTAGTTAATCACAAGGCTCTCTAGCTCCTCGTGGTACAGCAGGTAGCTCTCACGGGGGCCGATGTTGGGATAGTTGAGGGTCTTGTGAATCTCCAGCGAGCCGGTGGTTACCCACTCGCCATTCTCCCAGTAGCGACCGTTCTGGGTAATCTCACGGATGTTAATCTCGGGGTTGAAGTTGGTGGCAAAAGCCTTGCCGTGGTTGCCGGCGTTGCAATCCACAATGTCGAGGTAGTGAATCTCGTCGAAGTGGTGCTTTGCGGCATAGGCGGTGAAGATGGCCGACACGCCGGGGTCGAAGCCGCAACCCAGGATGGCGGTCAGGCCTGCCTTCTCGAACCTCTCACGGTATGCCCACTGCCACGAATACTCGAAGTGGGCCTCATCCAGGGGCTCGTAGTTGGCGGTGTCGAGATAGTTTACGCCACACTCCAAGCAGGCATCCATAATGGTGAGGTCCTGATAGGGGAGTGCCACATTGATTACGATGTCGGGCCTGAAGCCACGCATAACACGGCATATGTCGGCTACATTGTCGGCATCTACCTGCTCGGTTTTGATGCGGTCGCCACCGATGGCTGCTGCAATCTGGTCGCATTTGCTCTTGGTACGGCTGGCCAACATAATGTCGGTGAATACGGGGTTGGCTGCAACTTTGTGTGCAACGACGGTGCCCACACCGCCTGCACCAATAATGAGTACTCTACACATAGTAATAGTATCCGTTTAGGTGGGTTTATATTGTTTTGTTTTTGGTCTGCATATCTTGCAACATACAAAGATAGCAAAACCAATTCAAAATTCAAAATTTTTGTCTACCCTCTACCATCTACCGCCTACCGTAGCAGGCTTGTGCCAATCCCGAAAAACTATTTTAGGAAGGATAGGGAGTATAGGGAGTATAGGGAGTATAGGGAGAATAGGGTCATTAGAGAGATTTCCCATAACTCCTATAACTCCTATAACTCCTATAACTCCTATAACTCCTATAACTCCTATAACTCCCATTTCTCCCTATCGTCCCTATCGTCCCTATCTTCCTCTCCCCCCCCCTCCCGAAATTCTTACCACAAAATTTTGTGGTTGCGGGAAAAGAGTTATCTTTGTGGTAAAATTCCAACTTTTCCAACTTGTAAAACAATTCTAATTATGCAGACCGAAAAAGATAAGTATCTCTTTGGAGTAGTGAAGGTGGGCGACAAGGGGCAGATTGTTATACCCAAGGAGGCTCGCGAGGTGTTCGATATTAAGGCCGGTGACTCGCTTATTGTGTTGGGCGACACCACCAAAGGGTTGGCCCTTGTGAAAACCCGGATTTTCGATTCCGCCGTGGAGGAGGTTTTCAGGTAGGGGTCTACCGTCTACCGTCCAATCCCTATAACTCCTATAACTCCCTAAAAAATCTGACAACTGACAACGGATAACTGATAACTATGAAACGCTTGCATTTTCTCGACAACTTGCGCTGGGTGACCGTTCTCCTGGTGCTCTTCTACCACGTATTCTACAATTTCAACGCTGTGGGTGTCTTTGGCGGCATTGGCGGTTTTGCCGACCACCAGTGGCAGGACATCTTCTGTGCGCTGCTCAACCCCTGGTTTATGACCCTCCTCTTTGTGGTGGCGGGTGCTTCGAGCCGCTATGCGCTCGGCAGTCGCACACCAAAGGAATTCCGTCGTGAGCGCACGCTCAAACTCCTTGTTCCCTCCACCCTCGGCCTCTTTGTATTCGGGTGGATACTCGGACTGCTCAACAGCCACGCTGCGGCCGCAACTCTGCCCGAGGGGATACCCCTCTTTGTGAAGTACCTCATTGCTGTCCTCAGCGGCACCGGCCCCCTGTGGTTCATTCAGGATTTGTTCCTCTTCTCGTTGCTCCTCCTTGTAGTGCGCAAAGTGGTTGACGCCGAGAGGGTTGATGGGTGGCTCTCGAAACTTGGTGAGTGGGGTGTGGCACTCCTTATGGTGGGCTTCTTCGGCCTGCTGTGGTGGGCCTCGCAGAGCCAGATAGACAACCCAACCGCTGCACAGGGACTCATAAACCTCTACCGCCCCATCTACTATTTTGTCGCCTTTCTGTGTGGCTACTACATCTTCTCCTCGGAGAGGGTACACAACTTCCTGGCCGAGAGGGCGTGGGCGCTCGTTGTGGCCTCTGTTGTGGCTGCCGTAGCTTTCTGCTCGGAATTCTACGGCAGGGATTACACCTCGCCCGAGGCTGTCGAGGGGTTGTGGTGCAACCTCTCCTGCTGGTCGATGACGCTGGCAATGATGGGTGGCTTCAAACGTTGGGCCGACCACACCTCGCCATTTGCCGACTATATGACCCGCAGCAGTTTTGGCATCTACATTGTCCATATGACTGTTTGTACGGCTATCTGCCTGGTGCTCAAGGCCTCGGGGCTTCCCGTGTGGGCGGTGTACGTGTTGGCACTGATGGTTACTTTTGTGGGCTCGGTGGTGCTGTGGGAGGTGCTCCGCAGGATTCCTCTGGTGCGCTGGTGCGTCTTTGGCATCGAGAAGCGAGGGGGTAAATAGCAGTTTTTTGTGCCTAAAAGTGATTTTTTTGGTCAAAGAGTTTGCAGAAACGGAAAATTGCCTTATCTTTGCACCGCTTTTGGAATGAAAGCACGATGATTCGCTAGCTCAGCTGGTAGAGCACAGCACTTTTAATGCTGGGGTCCTGGGTTCGAGCCCCAGGCGGATCACCGAAACGAGGGATGACTTAGGTCATCCCTTTTTTCGTTTCGGTGATTGACCTTTACAATCCACCCAAACCCTCCTTTGAAAAGGAGGGCTTGTCGCTACGCTCCGAGGGTGCTCCTTATGGGGCTCGAACCCAGGTGTGCCCCCTTTCAAGGGGGTTAGGGGGTTGTAGATAAAAGACCCGTAGGGCGCTCGAGCGCCCGAGCCCCAGGCGGATCACCGAAAACGAGGGATGACTTTTGTCATCCCTTTTTTCGTTTGAAAAGGAGGGCTTGTCGCTACGCTCCGAGGGTGCTCCTTATGGGGCTCGAACCCAGGTGTGCTCCCTTTGACAAAGGAGGGCTTGTCGCTACGCTCCGAGGGTGCTCCTCTAAAATGCTTTACAGAGCGAATAGTGTCGCCATAACGAAACCCCCCGAAAAATAAATCGCTACGAGAGGTGAATATGCAAAGCATATTTTTTGTATATTTGCGAGGAGTAACATCAGTTTATGTCAAAGTAAACCATTTATAGATATGATTTCCAGAACAATACTGCCCGCCGATGGCGGTCTTAGGGAGAATGAAACCCCTTACGATATCATTCATCGTTACGAGAAGATTGCTACCAAAGTTTTTACCACCGATGGGGATGCTGTGCAGGCTATTGCCGACAGGATTGTGGCGGCGATTAACGATTTTGCACAAAGCCCAGAGGATGAGTATGGTATGGAGGCCAAGACCTTCTCGCTCGGTTTGGCTACGGGACGTACACCTGTGGGCCTCTACCGTGAACTTGCAGCACGTTGCGAGAGGGGAGAAGTGAGTTTCAAAAGGGTGTCGGTCTATTCGCTTGACGAGTTCTATCCCATCACCCCCAAGGAGCAGCAGAGCCGCAATTACCGCATCAACGAGGACTTCATCAACCATATAGACATTCTGCCTGAGAATGTACACCTGATTGATGCCGACCTCGACAAAGAGGAGTTGGTGCGCTACTGTGCCGAGTATGACGAGGCCGCTTCCAATATCGATCTTATGATCATAGGTGTGGGTGAGAACGGTCAAATCGGCTTCAACGATATCGACGTGAATCCTCGCAGCAAGACTCGTATGGTGAAACTCTCACCCAATACTCGTTCGGTGCTTACAAGCCTCTTCTTTGGCGATGGCAATACTCCCCGTATGGGTATTACGCTCGGTATCGGTACGGTGCTGAAAGCCAAACAGATTCTCCTGATGGCTTGGGGAGAGGATAAAGCGCAGGTGATTAAGGATATTGTTGAGGGCGAGATTACCAAGAAGGTGCCCGCATCGCTCTTGCAGGAGCATAAAGACATTGCGGTCTATGTGGACGAGAATGCCGCTTCGCTCCTCACACGTCGCCAGACACCTTGGCTGGTGGGCTCGTGCGATTGGACTCCCAAGTTTGTGCGTAAGGCCGTCGTGTGGCTCTGCGAGAGAGTGGGCAAGCCTATCTTGAAACTCACCAACGAGGACTATATACAGAATTCGCTCAGCGAGTTGTTGGAGGTGCACGGAGCCTACGACAAGATTAACATCGACGTATTCAACGACCTTCAGCACACCATCACCGGTTGGCCCGGTGGTAAGCCCAATGCCGACGATGCAACACGCCCCGTGAGCTCCACTCCCTTCCCCAAGAGGGTTATTATCTTCTCGCCTCACCCCGATGACGATGTAATCTCGATGGGTGGTACTTTCCACCGCCTTATCAAGCACGGCCACGACGTTCACGTAGCCTACGAGACTTCGGGTAATGTGGCTGTCTATGACGATGTGGTGCTTCAGCACATCGACACCGCTATGGAGATTGGCTATGGCGACCGCTATGAGGAGGTGAAGAACATTATTGAGAATAAGGTGAAGGGTCAGCCCGAGCCTCGTGAACTGCTCACCCTCAAGGGTGCTATTCGCCGTGCAGAGGCCAAGGCTGCTTGCCGCTCGCTCGGCCTGAACGACCGCACCAACTGCCACTTCCTCAACCTCCCCTTCTATGAGACCGGAGGTATCAAGAAGGGCGAGCTCTCCGATGCCGACTACGACATCATCGTTGAGCTGCTCCGCAAGGTGAAGCCCCATCAGGTGTATGTTGCGGGTGACCTCACCGACCCCCACGGTACCCACCGCCTCTGTACCGAGGCAGTCTTTGAGGCGCTGGAGCGCACCAAGGATGAGGAGTGGAACAAGGAGTGCCACATCTGGCTCTATAGGGGTGCTTGGCAGGAGTGGAACCTCGGCTTGGTAGATATGGCAGTGCCCCTCAGCCCCGAGGAGATTATTGCCAAGCGTCACGCCATCTATCGCCACCTCTCGCAGAAAGATATCGTGCCCTTCCCCGGTGCCGATAAGAGGGAGTTTTGGCAGAGGGCGGAGGACCGCACCCAGAACACCGCCCGTCTCTACGATGCACTCGGTATGGCGGAGTATCAGGCGATAGAGGTATTCGTAAAAATGCGATAAAAAGTGCATATTGCGAGCAACTACTGCGTTGCACTGCGATAAATCCCCTCCTCATTTACGTTTAGTAAACTGCGGAGGGGATTTTCTTGTGCGCCTTGTATTTATCTCGCAATCTGCGCTTTTTTGAGCGGTCAGCGGTCAGCTTTTTACGACGGCCGTCTGAAAACAAATCGGGGCAGGTAAAAACCTGCCCCGATTTGTTTATTACTGCTGCGCCTTCTCGGCACGTTTGCGGTCGATTTCGCTCAGCAGAATCTTGCGCATACGCATAAACTTGGGCGTAATCTCCACATACTCGTCCTCACGGATATACTCGAGTGCCTCCTCCAGCGAGAACTTCACGGCGGGGGCAAGTATCACCTTGTCATCCGAGCCGCTGGCACGCATATTGGTCAGCTTCTTGCTCTTGCAGAGGTTGAGGCAGATGTCGTTGTCACGGGTATTCTCGCCAACCACCTGGCCGCAGTAAATCTCGTCGCCGGGCTCCACAAAGAAACGACCCCTATCCTGCACCTTGTTGAGTGCATAAGCATAGGCGGTACCGGTCTCCATAGCTACCAGCGAGCCTGCCGTACGCATCTCAATCTCACCCTTGTAGGGCTCAAAACCCTTCAGGCGGTGGGCGATGATGGCCTCACCTGCGGTGGCTGTGAGGAGGTTGCTGCGAAGGCCTATGATACCCCTCGAGGGGATGTCGAACTCCAGGCGTGTGCGCTCGTTGCGGGATTCCATATTTTTGAGCGTACCTTTGCGCTTGGTTGCCAGCTCGATAGCCTTGCCTGCGTAGTCGTCGGGAACGTCGATTGTGAGCTCCTCCACGGGCTCGCACCTGACGCCATCGACCTCCTTGAAGATAACTTTGGGCTGGCCCACCTGCAGCTCGTAGCCCTCCCTACGCATAGTCTCGATGAGTACCGAGAGGTGGAGCACACCACGGCCATAGACGATAAACTTATCGGCGCTGTCGCCGGGCACCACACGGAGTGCGAGGTTCTTCTCCAGCTCTTTGTCCAGACGCTCTTTGATGTGGCGGCTGGTGACGAACTTACCGTCCTTGCCATAGAAGGGGGAGTCGTTGATGGTAAAGAGCATACTCATCGTAGGCTCGTCGATGGAGATGGGGGGCAGGGGTTCGGGATTCTCGTAGTCGCAGATGGTGTCGCCAATCTCGAAGCCGTCGATGCCCACAAGTGCGCAAATCTCGCCACACTCCACCTGCTCCACCTTGGCTTTACCGAGACCCTCAAACACCATAAGGTCTTTGATTTTTGTCTTTACCAGGCGGCCGTCACGCTTTGCTAGGGTGACGTTCATTCCGGAGCGCAGGGTGCCACGGGTCAGCTTGCCCACAGCGATACGACCCAGATAGGGGGAGTACTCGAGCGAGGTGATGAGCATCTGGGGCGTGCCCTCCACCTTTGCGGGCTCGGGGATATCGTCAATGATGGTGTCGAGCAAGGGGGTGATGGAGTTTGTGCGCTCCTTGTAGGTGTGCGACATCCAACCCTGCTTGGCGCTACCGTAGATTGTGCGGAAGTCGAGCTGCTCCTCGTTGGCATCGAGGGTGAACATCAGGTCGAACACCTGCTCGTGCACAAAGTCGGGGCGGCAGTTGGGCTTATCGACCTTATTGACCACCACGATGGGCTTTTTGCCGAGGGCGAGGGCTTTTTGGAGCACAAAACGGGTCTGGGGCATAGTGCCCTCGAAGGCGTCCACCAGGAGGATTACGCCGTCGGCCATATTGAGAACCCTCTCTACCTCGCCACCAAAGTCGGAGTGACCGGGGGTGTCGATAATGTTAATCTTGTAGTCGTTGTAGATTACCGACACATTTTTGGAGAGGATGGTGATACCCCTCTCACGCTCCAAGTCGTTGTTGTCGAGCACGAGGGTGCCGCTTGCCTCCTGATTACGGATGAGATTGGCCTGGAGAATCATTTTGTCCACGAGTGTTGTTTTGCCGTGGTCAACGTGTGCGATAATTGCGATGTTGCGTAGTTTTTGCATCTCTCTTCTTATTATTTGGCCGCAAAGGTAGTAAATAATCAAAGTTTTTGTACTACCTTCGCATAATAAATTTAGGTATTTTTTATGGAACAGACCCACGTTATCCACTTTTCGGCCGACGAGCAGTGCCGTGTGATCATTGGCAGCTGGCAGGGAGCGGTGGCTCGCTACAGCCTTGTGCAGCGTACGATAGCCATTGTCGATAGCAAAGTTGCGGCCTTGTGCGACCTCTATGAACACTTCCACGAAGTGATTGTAATAGAGGGAGGTGAGGGAGCCAAGAGTATCGATGTGGCCCGTGGATTGTGGGAGAGCCTTGTGGAGGTGGGTGCCGACCGCCATACGCTCCTTGTGGGTGTGGGCGGAGGAACCATTACCGATCTTGTTGGCTTTGTAGCCTCCACCTTTATGAGGGGACTAAAGTTCCTGCTGCTGCCCACCACGCTCCTCGGCCAGGTCGATGCGGCTGTTGGCGGCAAGTGTGGCGTGAACCTCGGCGGCTACAAAAATATGGTGGGCACCTTTGCCCTGCCCGAGGAGGTTGTGTGCGACCCTCAGTGGCTTTGCTCGCTGCCCGAGAGGGAGTGGCGCTGCGGTATGGCAGAGGTTATTAAGACGGCTATTGTGGGCGATGTGCAACTCTTTAAACTGCTTGAGGATAACGACTTGGAGAAGGTGATGAACGATGCTGACCTGCTCTCTGAGGTGGTGGCCCGCACGGTGGCCGTGAAGTGCAGAGTGGTGAATGAGGATTTCAGGGAGGGAGGCTTGCGCAGAGTGCTCAACCTGGGACATACTCTGGCCCACGCCATTGAGAGCCACACGGAGAGGTATAGCCACGGCGAGGCTGTTGCAGTGGGACTTGCCTATGTGGCCCGTATGGCGGCGAGTAGGGGAGAACTCTCGGTGGAGGATTGCGGGCGCATTGTGAGCCTGCTCGAACGCTATGGTCTTCCCACCTCTGTGGAGATGGATATGGCCCGATTGGAGGAGGCTATGATGCACGATAAGAAGAATAAGAATGGCGAGATTGGTTGGGTTGTGCCACGCAATATTGGCGATATGATTTAACCGCAGAAAACCAAATAGTTACAAAGGCCCCAATTCGGGGCCTTTGTTGTTTGTTGTCAGCGCAGTTGGGAAGAGTAAAAAAGCTGACTGCTAATTAATTTTCCATTTATCAATAGATTGCCATTACCGAGCCCCAATAGGTTGTGGTGGGGTAGAACGATGAACTTACCGAGAGGGTGGCACCTCCCGTCTTGGAATAGACCTCCAGGGTGAAGGTGTAGTCGTTGGAGGAGTAGAGCCACGAGTCGAAACTTATGGTCCAGCCATTGTCGGTCTCTACGGTGGTGAAGTCGGCCAGATTGGTGATGGATGTGTTCACCATGATAAGGCGATAGGGTGGGGTAAAACCCTGATAGAGTGGCAGGTGGATGTCGGCCCAATCGCCATATATGGCCATCTCCGCCAGGGGGTTGGTGATGATGTGCGACGAGCCAGCGGGCTCCAGGGCGAACATTGTGGGTACGAAACGGTAGTTGTGGGAGAGGATTGTGGAGTCCATCTGGTGCTCGAAGGCCTCCTGACGAGCCTTGCGTCGGGCTATGCGCTCTTGATGTTTGGCACTGAGCTCCCGCTTGTGCATACGCTCGGGGTCGAGTGTCGTGGGCTCTGAGGTGGGGGTGGAGGTGACAACCAGGGGGACGATGACGGCCGCCAGAGAGATGGCTATGGCCACGGCGAGTAGAAATTTTTTCATAGTGTGTAGAGTTTTGGTTGATATTATGTGGCGATGGGGTGCAAATTTCCTGCCCAAAGTGGAGGATACCGAAAAATAGTGTACCTTTGTGGCATAATTTTATGATGATGAAGACAGTATTTAAGTTCAGTAGCTCCAAGATATCCCAGATTCCCGACCACGGCAAGCCCGAGTTTGCCTTCATAGGTCGCTCCAATGTGGGTAAATCGTCGCTCATCAATATGCTCTCCGAGAGCAAGTTGGCGAAGGTGTCGGCGACCCCCGGCAAAACCAAACTCATCAACCACTTTCTGGTCGATGAACGCTGGTGGCTGGTGGACCTCCCCGGCTATGGCTATGCCCGCACGTCGCAGACCGTAAGGCGAGAGTTCTCCACCCTCATCACCGACTATGTCACCAAAGCCAAGGGGCTCCACTTCCTCTTTGTGCTCGTCGATAGCCGCCACGAACCACTCAAAATCGACCTCGACTTTATGCAGCTGCTGGGTCGTGAAGGGGTGCCCTTCGGTGTAGTCTTCACCAAGACCGACAAACAGAGCCAACGCCTGACAAACAAAAATATAGACATCTACCGCCAGACCCTCCTTCAGTGGTGGGAGGAGTTGCCGCCAATGTTTGTCACCTCCTCCGAGAAACGACGTGGTAGGGAGGAGATTCTCTCCTTTGTGGAGGAGTGTATGGCGGCTGCCGGACGTCCTGAGGAGGAGGCTGTCGAGTAATAAAAGCCCCCTTTGCGGAGAGATTGTTTGGTAATTGTTGAAAAATCAACGAGGAAAAATTGGTTATTCCGCTTTTGGGCGCTATCTTTGCGACACGATAAACCCAAATTCATTTCACAATAATGGCAATTCACAAACTTAAAATCTTTGCTTGCCGTGGCTCGGAGGCCGTTGCAGCAAGGATTGCCAAGAGCTACGGAGTGGAGCTTGGCGACCTGACCGTTAGTCAGTTTAGCGATGGCGAGTTTCAGCCCGCCTTTAATGAGAGCATCCGTGGATGCACCGTCTTCATCGTTCAATCGACCCCTCCCCCCGCAGAGAACCTGATGGAGCTTCTGCTCACCATCGACGCTGCACGCAGGGCCTCGGCACATATGGTTGTGGCTGTTATTCCCTACTTCGGCTGGGCTCGCCAGGACCGCAAAGACCGTCCCCGTGTACCCATCGGTGCCAAACTCGTGGCTAACCTCCTCACCTCGGCAGGTTGCGACCGTGTGATTACCATCGACCTCCACGCCGACCAGATTCAGGGCTTCTTCGACATCCCCGTAGATCACGTTTACGCCTCGAAGGTGTTTGTGCCCTACATCAAGAATATGAAACTCGAGAACCTCTCGGTGGCTACCCCCGATATCGGTGGTGCTAAGCGTGCCAACAGCTACGCCTCCTACCTGGACGCACCCCTGGTTATCTGCCACAAACACCGTGAGCGCCCCAATGTTGTGGGCACTATGACCGCCATTGGCGAGGTTAAGGGTCGCGATATCATCATCTTCGACGATATGGTCGATACCGCAGGTACCCTCACCAAGGCTGCCGGTATGTTTATGGAGATGGGCGCAGCAAGTGTGCGTGCCGTCATTACCCACCCCGTGCTCAGCGGTCCCGCCTATGAGCGTATCGCCGAGAGCCAGCTCACCGAGGTTATCGTTACCGACACCCTTCCTCTGCGTGCCGACAAGGACACCTCGAAGTTTACCGTGTTGAGCGTTGCCGATATGCTGGCCGACGTTATCGAGCGTGTACACAACTATCGTGAGATTTCGTCGCAGTTTATCTTCGGTCCCAAACAGAAGTAAAAACTGCATATAATCGGCGATTACGTCGTTGCACTGCGATAAATCCCCTCCTCATTTACGTTCAGTAAACTGCGGAGGGGATTTTCTTGTGCGCCTTGTACTCATCCGATTCTATGCAGTTTTGCTTTCAAAGAAATCC
>JAZQZI010000007.1:0-1018 GCA_045633985.1 Tidjanibacter sp.
TAAACTGATACACAACAAAAACCCGACCTATGATTGTAACCATAGGTCGGGTTAACTGTTTCACGAACCATTGATAGATATTTCTGCAAATATTTTCGTATCTCCCGAAAAAACATAAAACCCGCACATCTTTCGATGTACGGGAATTTGGAGCTGCTGGGCGGATTCGAACCGCCGACCTCATCCTTACCAAGGATGCGCTCTACCTACTGAGCTACAGCAGCATATTGGCGACGCGGAAGGGACTTGAACCCTCGACCTCCGGCGTGACAGGCCGGCGTTCTAACCAACTGAACTACCGCGCCAAATGCTGAAATCTATATCAAACAGAAAACTGCCTGTTTTAATGAATGGCAGGGGCAGAAGGATTCGAACCCTCGACACTCGGTTTTGGAGACCGATGCTCTACCAGCTGAGCTATACCCCTATGTGGTGGGCCTTCAGGGACTCGAACCCGGGACCGACCGGTTATGAGCCGGCTGCTCTAACCAACTGAGCTAAAGGCCCGTAAACCCGCCGTGGGTATCTAATTTTAGTAAAGTTGCCGCCACGTCACCGTGACGGCAACTCACTAAACTGGCTCCCCCTGTTGGACTCGAACCAACGACCCTGCGGTTAACAGCTGCATGCTCTACCGACTGAGCTAAGGAGGAATATAGAAGGGTCTGGTCTGTTTAACCAGACCCTTTTCGTGTCGGCACTACCTATCTTCCCGGGCCGTCACCAGCCAAGTATTTTCGGCGCAGATGAGCTTAACTGCCGTGTTCGGAATGGGAACGGGTGGACCCTCACCGCAATCAGCACCAACTGCTATATCTTAACAGCTTTCGCCGCTAAAATCAAGTATTTTCTTGCCCTGAACCTCACCATCTCAAAAAAGAGTGGTGACCCGTAGGAGAGTCGAACTCCTGTTTGCGGCGTGAGAGGCCGCCGTCTTAACCACTTGACCAACGGGCCATTTGGTACACCTTCAGGGACTCGAACCCTGGACACCCTGATTAAGAGTCAGGTGCTCTAC
>JAZQZI010000008.1:0-1367 GCA_045633985.1 Tidjanibacter sp.
GGTGGAGTTTGCGGGGTCGCTCTTTGGTGCCAATATGCGCCTTATAGAGTCGGCAAAGAAGAACGAAAGGATTGTGATTGACCACTTTGTTAAGCAGGTGGAGATATTCCTCGACAACTGCGGTCCATTCACAACCCCCAAAGTGTTGGATAGCACCCCCAAGAAACACTCCGATGGCACATACTACATCGATCTGAGAGTCCGCGATGTGCAGACCGATGTTCCCGCCAAACTTTTCACTATGCTCTACGGTTTCCTCGAATCCATTGCCCTCACCGACGCAGAGGTTGAGATGTACCGTCAGATGGACGAAAATTGCTATGGAGTGGGATGTTGGTTGCAAAGGAGTTACAGCTATGGCTCCTATGGTCGAAATGCACACAAACGCCAATTCTTTTATCTGCGCACAGACCGCATCAACAAGCTCTGCGACTTATTGGACAGCACCAAGGATATGACAACCATAACCGCCAAAGACGCCGAAGGCAAGGTGATTGCAACCTACAAAGAGCCCTACCGACGAGCCTATGGCGGGAGCAATGTGTTAGCCGATGGCGGCTCCTTCCAATTCCCATACTTCTGGGAAAAGGAAGAGGATGGCCAAATAACCACAGCAAGATTCTATCACAACTCCGATGGCACGCACACAAGTTTTTCGCCCCCAAGGGGTAATGGTAAAAGCGGCCTTACGATGGAGCAGGTGAGCCGCATCGCATCCATCGAAATGGAGTACAGACTTGTCTATCAGAAAGTTTCCAAATAGAACACAAAAAGACCCGCCGAGAATGGCGGGTCTTTTTGTCTGTTGCGGCTACTCGGTCACTTCGCCGAGGGTGCAGCTCTCATTATGAGCATCGCCTTTGTGGTGCGCTACCGCCACCGCTACAAACTTGTAGGGTAGCGTGGCTATTTTCAATTAATTTCGTAACTTTGTCATAATAAAACCACCCAAAGTATGAAACTATTGGCAAAATTGTGCTGTGCGGCTCTTGCGCTGCTTGTGACCCACGTGGCTGTGGCACAAAATCCTGACACCTACACCCTCACCGTATGTGGCGACGGCTCAACCCTCGAGGAGGCCACCACCAACGCACTGCGAGAGGCTGTAGGCCAAGCCTATGGTGTCTATGTATCTTCAGACACCGCCATACTCAACGACGAGATTGTGAGGGATGAGATAGGCGCTCTCGCTTCTGGCAACATCCTGGACTACAAGCAGCTGGCACACACCACAACTCCCCAAGGCGGCCATATGGTAACTCTCCAAGCCACCGTGTCCATTACCAACCTCACCTCCTTCTCCAAGGCCAAGGGGAGCAAGGTGGAGTTTGCGGGGTCGCTCTTTGGTGCCAATATGCGCCTTATAG
>JAZQZI010000009.1:0-234295 GCA_045633985.1 Tidjanibacter sp.
GACAGGCGGAGTGTTGAACATCTGCTGCTGTCGCTACACTATCGCATTGTAGATAGCACTGCGAGTAGCCACCACCCAAAGGGGCGCAGAGAAGAGTTGTTTCGCTTGTTTATCGAGCAACTCAACACGCATCGAGGCAAACACGACCTTCCGTTCTATGCCGAGCGGATGAACATATCGCCCCAATACCTCAGCCGCTTAGTCTTTGAGGCGAGTGGCACAACGGCAAGCGACTGGATAAATCGATCGGTTACTGTGCAAGCAAAACTTCTTCTGCGCAGTTCGGGACATACAATCGAACAGATTGCCGAAGAGTTGAACTTCTCGACAACGCCTTATTTTTGCCGTTTTTTTAAACGGGAAGTCGGCATAACTCCAACCGAGTACAGAAAAAATGTGTAACTTTGATGTGGCATACATCTTGAACGATTCGGAGTAAAAACAGAGCGATATGAAAAAGATTGTGATTGTGGATGGTGGTCTGCGAAAAAATATGAACACAGCACAGCTATTGCAGCGATTTGCCGAGGGTGCAAAGTTAGTCGGCGAAGATGTTGAGGTTAAGAGTGTGCGACTCTATGTCGGGTAGGGACTCTACGGTGTCGGAGCGATACCGACCGACAACAAATGAAAACCCTCTGAAACGATGTTTCAAAGGGTTTTGCTTGATTTTGTCCTCAAAACTTTTGGACTTGGAGCGGAAAACGAGCCACGAGCACGCACTGCGTGCGGGCAATTTCTCGCGAACTATATTTACACCCCTGACCCCTGAAAGGGGGGGGACAACTTGGGCCCGCTCGTGGCGAATCTCGTTTTCCGCTCCAAGCAAAGCCTCCCTTTTCAAAGGGAGGTTTGGAGGGATTGTCTATATAGTCGCGGACTCTTCTGCGAAACGCACAAAAAAAGGATAGCTTTATGCTATCCTTCGTGCGCCAGAGCGGAAAACGAGACTCGAACTCGCGACCCCAACCTTGGCAAGGTTGTGCTCTACCAACTGAGCTATTTCCGCATATTTTAAAAGTGCTCCACGGTGCTATGACCGTTTTGCGAGTGCAAATATATGTGGTTTTTTGTTTTCTGCAAAATATTTTTGAAAATTATTTCACTTTTTTATCGCCGCCCACCTCAATGTGTTGAAAATCAGTCATCGGATTTGGCGGTTTTCGGCATCTTTACTACCTTTGTATATAACACAAACCACATAACACGATTAATATGAAGAGAATTACCATATTTCTGCTACTGGCGATTGTGCTCCATAATCTCACCGGTTGCACCCCTCCCGAGCCTGCGGAGCCCATAGTGTTCACCTCGTTTGAGCTCCTTAAGGACAACAACCCCCAGGGGGTTATCTCCACCGTGAAGCTCGAAGTGGGGGAGGGTACTACGGAATACGTCAGCCCCTTGATTATCAACCCCTCCGAGTTGGTGGTGAATTTTGCCACCGACCGTCCTGCCACGGTCTATGTGGGTGATGTGGAGCAGGTGAGTGGCCAGAGTGTCAACGATTTCACCACCCCTGTGACTTACCGCCTTGTGGATGACGAGGGCGTCAGCTCCGAATATGTTGTCAGCCTCGGAAATACGGGTCTTCCTGTGGTTGTCATTGCCACTCCGTCAAGCCAGGTGATACCTCCCAAGACTGCCGATTGGCTGGCGGGCACGCAGCTGCAAATCTATGACCCGCAGGGCGAACTGCTCTACGATGAGGAGGTGAATATTCGTGGTCGAGGAAACTCCACCTGGAACTTTCCCAAGAAGCCTTATGCGCTGAAGCTCAATAATAAAGCCTCCATTCTCGGTATGCCTGCACATAAGAGGTGGGTGCTGCTGGCCAACTGGCTCGACCGCACACTGCTGCGCAATGATGTGGCCTTCCGCATTGCCGAACTCACGGGGCTTGGGTGGACGCCGAGGGGCGAGTTTGTGGAGGTGGTGCTCAATGGCCGCCACAAGGGTAATTATTACCTCTGCGAGCAGATAAAGGTTGATGAAAACCGTGTGAATATTGCCGAGCTCGACGATGCAGACCCTTCGGGTGGCTACCTTATGGAGTTGGATGTCTATTTCGATGAGACCTATAAGTTCCACTCTCCACGCTACAATATGCCCTATATGTTTAAGGACCCCGATGAGGTTTCCGATGCGCAGTTTGCCTACTTTGAGGGGTATGTGACCGAGCTGGAGGAGGCGCTCTGGGATGATGAACGCTTTGCGGTGCGTGAGTATGCCGACTACCTGGATGTGGACTCCTTTGTGGACTATTGGTTTGTTTTTGAACTCTCTATGAACTCCGAGCCTTTCCACCCCAAGAGTGTCTATATGCATAAGGATAGGGGAGGGCTTCTTAAGGCGGGTCCTGTGTGGGATTTCGATTGGGAGACCTTTGTGCCCTATAAGGCGAACGGATATGTCGTTAAGGAGTCGCTTTATTATGGCCGTCTGTTCGAGGATGAGGCGTTTGTGGCGAGGGTTAAGGAGCGCTGGGCGGAGCTCAAACCGCTCTTTGAGAGTGTGCCCGGCTATATCGACGCCCGAGCGGAGCAAATAGCCCTGTCGGAGGGTTTCAACCACACAATGTGGCCAATCACCGAGGTGGTTAATAGTGATGAGGGTATGACCTTCGAAGAGGCGGTGGCCAGGATGAAAAATGCCTACTCTACCAAACTTAAGTGGCTCAATAAGAAGATTTCCGAAATGTAGCCCCTTCGTTACCTAATACAAACAACCCCGAAAGTATCAACTGACTTTCGGGGTTGTTTGTATCTGTTTTTAGAGCGGTTACTCTGCTGCCATTGCATCTGCAAGGGCATCGAGGGCCTCCTGATTCTCGGGTCTCATTCGTGAGTAGATACTCACCATAGGGGTTACAATATCGATGGCCTTCATTTGTTCGAGCATACCTCGCATTATGCGACCCGAGCAGGGCGACCACGAGCCATTCTCAATGATGCCCACACGGCGTTTTTGGTAGTTTTTGAGTAGTAGATGGTGCAAGAAGTCGTGCATTGGGGGGAATACGTCGCCATCATACGAGGCGGCGGCCACCACCATACGGTCATACTTGAAGGCATCCTCAATAGCCTCCGCCATATCGTCACGGCAGAGGTCGGTGAGGCTGACCTTCTCCACGCCCCTTTCACGCAGCATTTCGGCGAGTTTGTGTGCCACAGCAGCTGTACCTCCGTGGATGGATGCGTGGGCGATGAGCACACCCTTTGCCTCGGGCTCATATTTGCTCCAGGTGTCGTAAAGACCTATGTAGTAGCCGAGATTTTCGCTCAGCACAGGGCCGTGCAGTGGGCAAATTTGGGCAATGTCGAGAGTGGCTGCTTTCTTGAGAAGAGCCTGCACGGGCTGACCATACTTGCCACAGATGTTGAAATAGTAGCGGCGAGCCTCACAAGCCCACTCCTCCTCGTGAGAGAGGGCGCCAAACTTGCCGAAACCGTCGGCCGAGAAGAGCACCTTTTCGCTCTGCTCATAGGTTACTATCACCTCGGGCCAGTGAACCATAGGTGCTGTGAAGAATTGCAGTGTGTGGCTGCCGAGCGAGAGAGTGTCGCCCTCCTTAACCGCAATGGTGCGATGGGAAAAATCGGTGTCGTGGAAGAATTGGGGCAACATCTGAATTGCTCGTGTCGAGGCCACAATCTTCATCTCTGGGTAGCGAGCGGCAATATTGGCCACACTGCCGGCGTGGTCGGGCTCCATATGCTGCACAACAAGGTAGTCGGGCGTTCTACCCTGCAAGGCGGCCTCCAGATTGGCTGCCCACTCGCTGTATTTGCGACTGTCCACACTGTCCATCACGGCAACCTTCTCATCCATAATGATGTAGGAGTTGTACGATACGCCATTGGGAACAATATACTGACTCTCAAAGAGGTCGATATCGGTGTCGTCCACACCGATGTATTTTATTGTTTCTGTAATGTTGGTTTTCATAATTATATAGCCTATATGTTTTATTAGGTCTTTAATTATCAATTACTTGCCGATGCAAAACTCGGAGAATATGCGGGCTAAAATCTCGGAGTTGGTAACCTGGCCAGTAATTTCGCCTACGGCATCGAGCACGCCGTGGATGTCTTGCGCCACAAGGTCGGTGGAGATGCCCATTTCCAGCGCCTCTTTGGCCCTGCCGAGCGACTCCAATGCACGCCTCAATGCCTCGTAGTGGCGGCTGTTGGAGACCACCGTTTCGCCACGCATCACATCGCCCGTATCCACCGAGCTCCTCAATGCGCCAATCAGCTGCTCGACACCCTCGCCCTCCTTGGCTGAGAGTGCAATCCATCCCTCGGGCAGCTTGCTGTGGCGGCGGAGGTCAATCTTATTTATCACTCTTATAAGGTGTTGGCCCTCCGTGATAGTTACCATATCTTCGCCCACGGTATCGAACATTTCGACCACAATATTGGCATTTGCCACGGCCTTACGAGTGCGTTCAATGCCCATACTCTCCAGCCTGTCGCCCGTGTCGTGAAGGCCTGCGGTGTCGATAAAGCGGAAGGTTACGCCATCAATCACCACATTCTCCTCAATGGTATCTCTCGTAGTGCCGGCAATGTCGCTCACCATAGCTCTATCTTCTCCCACAATCCTATTAAGTAGGGTACTTTTGCCCACATTAGGCTCGCCCACTATGGCCACAGCTATGCCCCTCTTGATTGCGTTACCCGTTGAGAACGAGGCGATAAGGCGCTTAATTTCGCTCTCCACCTTGTGGAGTAGAGCGGTTAGCTCCCCACGGTCGGCAAACTCTACATCCTCCTCGCCAAAGTCGAGCTCCAGCTCCAATAGTGAGGCTAAACTCACCAACTCGCCACGCAACTCACCGAGCGATGCAGAGTAGCCGCCACGCATCTGTGTGTCGGCTAACTTGAGCGACGCACGACTGTCGGCAGCAATGATGTCTGCCACCGCTTCGGCTTGCGAAAGGTCTATTTTCCCCGCCAGGAATGCACGCTTGGTGAACTCTCCGGGGGTGGCTATGCGTGCCCCCTTCTCGATGGCAAGCCTCACAATCTCTCCCACAATGTAGGCCGAGCCGTGACAGGCAATCTCCACCATATCTCCACCTGTGTAGCTGTGGGGTGCACGATAGAGCGAGAGCATAACATCGTCTATGCGCTTGCCCTGGTCGTGGACTACTCCGTGATACATTGTGTAGCCCGCCATATCTTGGATTGCACCCCTTCTGCTACGGAACAGACCGTCGGCAATGTCGATAGCCTTGGGGCCCTCAATTCTCACAATGGCAATGGCTCCTCCGGTGGAGGTTGCGGGGGCTACTATGGTGTCGATGGCAGTCATATTGCGATAAATTGTATTTATTGGATTGTCTGGTGGTTACGATGGCCTACTTCATAAAAATTTCGAGCTTCTGACCCACCCTGATTTTCGAGGCGTCCTTGATGTTGTTCCACTTGCAAATTTGCTTGACGGTAACGCCATATTTGCGGGCAATAATCGAGAGGTTTTCGCCCGATTTCACCTTGTGAATCTTGCTGTCGATGACAAATGTGGGCATCTCGCCATTCTTGCAAGGGCTCATATACTCGGCCAGATAGATGGTGTCCTTGCCCATAATTTCAGCCTCGTGGTCGAGGTATTTGCCGAGCTCCGACAAGGGGAGTACCATATCGTATTCGCGTCCCCTCACAGCAGGAACAATCTCCTGTTTGAACTGTGGATTTAGTGCTTTGAGCACCTCTTTGGGTGTTCCTATGGTGGAGCTAATCTGGTCGAAGTGCAATATGCGACTGATGTGCACGGTGTCGGTTTCGAGGGGCACGGGTGCCTCGGTGGGGGCTATGTCGTGCTGATTGTGATAGTGGTAGGCGTAGGTGGCCGCAATGAATGCAGGGAGGTAGCCCCTTGTTTCTTTGGGCAGATAGGGGTAAATATCCCAAAAACTACCTTTGCCGTCGGTCTTGCGCAGTGCCTTGTTTACATTGCCGGGGCCGCAGTTGTAGGCAGCCAGAGCGAGGTTCCAGTCGCCATACATATTATATAAGTGTCGGAGATAGCGACAAGCGGCCTTGGTGGAGAGCACGGGGTCGAAACGTTGGTCGATGAAACTGCTCACTTCCAGCCCGTAGCCCTTGCCCGTGCCATACATAAATTGCCACAAACCCGATGCGCCTTTGGGTGAACGGGCGGTGGGCACCAACGAAGATTCAATGACGGGCAACATTCTCAACTCCAGGGGCATACCCTGTGCGTCGAGCTCGGCCTCGAAGATGGGGAAATAGTAGCTCGAACGGCCCAATATGCGGCTCATAAGGGCCTTGTTGCGGGTGGTGTAGGAGATGATGTATTTGCGTACCACATCGTTGTACGACATAGGTATGGCCGAGCCTATGGCCTCCAGGCGTGCTACATATACCGAGTCGGGCACCTCACTTGCGGGAAGGTCCACGGTGTCGATGGCTACCAGGGGGTTGAAGAGTTTTTCGGTGGTCATCTGTGTGTGGCGGCGGCTCCAGGCGTAGAGCATCGAGTCGAGTGCGGGTATGTCGAGCTGCTCATCGAGCGAGGGCTCGTCGGAAGCAACGTTCTCGGTGGGTGTGAGCACCTCGTCGGTGACTGCAGGCTCCTGTGCGTAGAGTCCCAAGCCGAACATCAGAAGTGTGGCCGAAATAAGGAGTTTTTTGATTTTCATTGCATTAGAAATTAATCGTCATCCCCATACCGTAGTTATAGGTGACGCCGTTTGTACCCACGGAGGGGATGATTTGTGGCTCAATCTTCATTGTGAGGTTGTCGCTGATGTCGTAGGCGTGCATATGTGCGTCGATGTGAGCATCGGCCACCTGCACCAAATAGACTGCAACCGTACCAATGATGGCAAGGTCACGATTTCGGCGATATGAGTTTTTGATTGAGCGGAGCGACTCCTCGGAGGTGTTGGGGAACTCGCCGATGGTGGTGTCGTCACCGTCGGTGGCGAGGTCGTAGGCGAGCTTAAACCTTGTGTAACCTCTCTGGTTCCAGTCGATTACATAGACCATTGAGGCCATACCGACAACTACAATGGGTACTTTCCAATAGCTGCCGTTATAGATCTGACCAGCACCGGGGCAGACGAGCGAGAGGGTTGTGGCCTTCTGAATGTCGGTGACGTCGGGCGAGGGAAAGTTGATGATACCATCCACCAGGAAGCCCATAAATGAGGCTACAGCCGTACCCATAAATAGTGTGCGGTAGTTCTTGTGTTTCAGCATTTTGGTCTGCACGGGTGTGCGCTCCTGTTGTGTGGCTCCCGTGGCGGCCAGCTTGTCAAACTCGGTCTTGTATCCCTTGTAGAGCTTGTTTTGGTGGATAGCACCCCAGGCGGGAAGGCCCACCATTGCATACTCCAGCGGTATTTTCCAATATTTCTCCTCGTAGAGCTGAGAGAAGCCGGGGAGAACAACGCTTGTGGCCGTGGTAAGGCCAAACGAGAGCGAATCCCTGAAGAGCCAATTATACCTCGGCTTGGGGATGGAGTCGCCGGCCAGCGAGTCGGTTGCGGGGAGAGTGTCCGCCACGGTGGGCATAATGGCCTCTCGGCGCAGAGTGAGCGAGTCGATGCTCATCTGCATACTCCTCATTGCCGTTGTGTCGTCCGTGGGGAGGTTGCCCCTGGCAATTATCAGCGAGTCGATGTGTTTGGTGAGCTCTGCCACCTCCAGTGAATCCTGCTCGGGGGTGCGCACCTCGGGGGCTATGCGGCCGCCTGAACGCACACTAAAACCCTGTGTGAAGTCGGCAATGGCTACAACCTCTTTCTTCTTCTTTTTCTTCTTTTTGGTGGTTGTCTGCTCCTCGGTGGTTGTGGTTGCCTTCTCCTGCGCAGAGAGCACGGAGGGGAGGGCGGTGGCCACGAGTGCCATCACCACACAGAGGATTATGGATTGTTTAATTCTCATTTGTCGGTTGTTACTTGAGCTGTTCGAGTCGCTCCACGAGGCTCCTTATATCCTGGTCGCCGGAGAAACCGATGACAATCTTACCGCTACCGTCGGCCGAACGCTTGATTTTGATATCCTCACCCAGCAGACGGGAGAGTTGCTCCACGGCACGGGTGTAGAACTCGGGGAACTCCTCGCTCTCTTCGGCGGGCTTTGTAGAGGGCTCCCAGAGTCTCTTGGCGAGCTGCTCGGTGGCACGCACCGAAAGCTCCTTTTTGACCACTTTTTTCACCAGCGAGGGCTGCGACTCCTCAGGGGCGGAGGCAATGGCCTTTGCGTGACCCATTGTAATGAGGTTGTCCCTCAGAGCAGCCTGTACCTCGGGCCTCATCTGCACGAGTCGCAGGTAGTTGGCCACCGTGGAGCGCTTCTTGCCAACCCTCTGTGCCACATTTTCTTGCGTCACGCCACATTCGTCAATCAACCTCTGGAGCGAAATTGCAATCTCCATTGCATTGAGATCCTGACGCTGGATGTTCTCCACGAGGGCCATTTCGTGCAGCTCCTTGTCGTCGGCCTCACGGATGTAGGCGGGGATACTCTTCAGACCTGCGAGTTTCGATGCTCTCCAGCGACGCTCGCCACTGATGATGACGTATTTCGCTCCCTCCTCCTTGCGTACGGTGATGGGCTGGATGAGTCCGAGGGTGGCGATGGAGTCAGCCAACTCCTCGAGGGCGTTGTCGTCGAAGGTGGTGCGG
Source organism: Tidjanibacter sp. (assembly GCA_045633985.1). Classification (GTDB taxonomy): domain Bacteria; phylum Bacteroidota; class Bacteroidia; order Bacteroidales; family Rikenellaceae; genus Tidjanibacter. The sequence goes on from JAZQZI010000009.1 coordinate 8,663, forward strand.
GGCTGCTTGGGGTTGGGGATGATGTTCTCCACATCCAATTCCTCCAGGCGGTTCACTGCCTCAATCTCCTCGCTATAATTCTGGGCCTCGAGAATGGCGCTCAGGCCACGACCAAGTCCTGCGTGTTTCTTCATAACTCTGTGATTTGAAAGTTTATTGCTTGTCTGTTACTTTTTTCTTGCGGTTGCGTTTGAGGAACTCTTTGGCGAGCTCCATATAGCACTTGCTGCCCGACGAAGAGGCGTCGTGAAGGATGACGGGTACACCGTGGCTAGGGGCCTCGTCGAGCCTTACACTGCGGGAGATGATGGTGTCGTAGGTGAGCTGTTTGAAGTGCTCCTTAACCTCCATTGTCACCTGGTTGGCGAGCCTCGAGCGGGAGTACATAGTCATCACAAAACCCTCAATCTCCAACGAGGGGTTGAGCTTGCTCTTAATCATCTTGATGGTGCCGAGCAGCTTGCCCAGACCCTCGAGTGCGAAGTAGCCACACTGCACGGGGATGAGCACCGAGTCGGATGCCACCAGGGCGTTAGCTGTGGTGTAACCCAGGCTTGGGGAGCAGTCGATGAAGATGTAGTCGTACTCCTCCTTTACCTCGTCGAGAACCCTTTTCATAAGGAAGTGGCCGTTGTCGAGGGTTGCGAGCTCTGCGTCGGCACCTACCAGGTTGATGCTGGAGGGGAGAATACTGAGACGCTTCACATCCTCGCTGTGGAGGATAACGTCGGCGGCTTTGCGCTTACCGATGATACACTCGTAGATGCCCTCGTTCTTGATGTCGAAACCGAGTCCCGAGGTGGCATTTGCCTGTGGGTCGGCGTCCACAAGCAGAATCTTTTTGCCCATAATGGCGAGGTTGGCGGCAAGGTTAATTGCCGTTGTAGTTTTGCCCACGCCACCCTTCTGGTTGGCCAATGCTATAATTTTTCCCATAGTATCCCATTATAATTATGGAGCAAAAATAGTATTTTTCTTGGAAAAATATCTATTGTTTCGAGGAAAATATATATATTTGAAGTTGGAAACGGCCTTTAGCCGAAATGAACACTGTGACAAACAATTTTTTACACACATTAACTCAAATAATCTAAAGAACTATGGAATCGTTGAAAGGTAAAGACTTTCTGAAGTTGCTCGACTTCTCCTCGGAGGAGATTCGTTATTTTCTTGACCTGGCTGCCCAGCTCAAAGCCGACAAAAAAGCAGGTAAGGAGAAACAGCACCTTGTAGGTAAAAACATCGTTCTTCTCTTTGAGAAGGACTCCACTCGTACCCGTTGCTCGTTTGAGGTGGCTGTTCACGACCAGGGTGGTCACGTGACCTACCTCGGCCCCAGCGGCTCGCAGATGGGTAAAAAGGAGAGTATCGCCGACACTGCAAGGGTTCTTGGCAGGATGTTTGACGGTATTGAGTATCGTGGCTACGGTCAGGCTATCGTTGAGGAGCTTGCTCACTATGCAGATGTTCCCGTGTGGAATGGTCTTACCAATGAGTATCACCCCACCCAGATTTTGGCCGACTTCCTCACTATGCAGGAGCACTGCAACAAACCTCTCAACGAGATGAAGTTCTGCTATCTGGGCGATGCTCGCTACAATATGGGTAACTCGCTGATGGTTGGTTGCGCCAAAATGGGTGTTGATTTCCGTGCTGCTTGCCCTGCAGGTTATGAGCCCGAGGCTTGGTTGGTTGATGAGTGCCGCAAGATTGCTGCTGAGACCGGTGCCAAGATTACCATCACCCAGGATGTTGCCGAGGCTGTGAAGGATTGCGATTTCCTCTACACCGACGTATGGGTATCGATGGGCGAGAGCGACGAGGCTTGGGTTGAGCGTTTGGAGTGTATGATGCCCTACCAGGTGAATATGGATGTTATCCGTGCAACCGGCAATCCCGAGGTGAAATTTATGCACTGCCTCCCCGCATTCCACGACCTGAATACCCGCATTGGTCGCGAGGTTCACGAGAAGTTTGGTCCTGCTGAGTTGGAGGTTACCAACGAGGTGTTTGAGAGCCGCCACTCGATTGTCTTTGACGAGGCCGAGAACCGTATGCACACCATCAAGGCTGTGATGGTTGCAACTCTCGGTGAGTAAATAGTTTGACGCTTTCTATCTAAAGTAAAGAATGAGCGAAAAAGAGGTTTCTAAAATTGATGCTCCCGAGGTGGTAGAAACCACCTTTGAGGAGGGTGTCAAAAAGTCGGAAACGGAGAGAGTCGAGGAGGGTGGAAAGCCCTCCTCGATTGCTCCTTCGAGGTTGAAAAAGTTCCCCACTTGGACCGACCTTTTTGCCACAGTGGGAGTCTTTGTGCTCTCTGTTTTGGTGGGTAGTTTGGTTGCAGGTGTGCTGATGGGTACAAAGGGTATGGAGGCCCTCACGCCCGACATCACCTTCATCTTCTATCTCATCCAGATGTTGCCCACCATAGCTTTTGTTATGTGGCGTCGCCACCGTGCAGGGCTCGATGTGGGTATTCACCTGGGTGTGCGCCGCCTCCACCTCCCAATGATTTTGTGGGGTGTGGTACTTCTGCTAGTGTCGGGAGTGGTTGTAGAACCTCTTTTGGAACTCTTCCCCACGGCTCCCTATGAGGCTGTGCAACAGACCATTGGCTTGGGTGGATGGGCTATTTTATCCACCGTTGTGGCGGCCCCCATTTTGGAGGAGATGCTCTTCAGGGGCTTGGTGTTTGAGAGTTGCAGGGAGAGGCTCGGCAAGGGTGGAGCAGTGCTTATTTCGTCGCTCCTCTTTGGCCTTATTCACGGCATCCCCGTGCAGATTGTCAATGCCTTTGTCGTGGGTCTTATTCTGGGCTACATCTATCTGCGTACACGCTCACTCCTTACGGTGATTGTGCTCCACGCCATCAATAATGCCCTGGCCTACATAACTATGGCATTCTTTGGCGATAGTGGCAATGTCACCCTCAGCGACCTTATCGAGGCTCGCTGGCTCTATTGGGTTATCTATGGCATTTCGGCCGCAATCCTCCTGCTCGCTATGGTGAGGTTGTGGAAAGTGCTTCGAGATAACACTGAGGTGGAGTAGGAAACTACGAAAAAATAGATAGCGATAAAAAATTGAAAGCAGAGCCACAATAACGGCTCTGCTTTTGCGTTTTTAACTCTAAAGAGTTATATTTGCGCCCGAAATGAAAAAGAGAAGCCTACATATCTTTCTGCTGCTCCCGATGGTTGTGCTGTCGGGCTGTACACTGCTCCACTCTGACGAGGAGGTAGCCAGGGTGGGCGAGAGGTGCCTTATGCGCTCCTCGCTCGACGAGGTTACCCGAGGTCTGTCGGGGAGTGATAGCCTTGCTAAGGCGGAGAGCTATGTGGAACAGTGGGTGCGCCGAGAGGTGAAACTCCAGGAGGCTGAGAGAGTGTTGGAGGCCGAAAGGGGTGATATTGAGCGACTTGTGGAGGAGTATCGCACATCGCTCCTGTCCAATAGGCTCGAACAACGCTACCTGGCCGGCAAACTCGACACTCTCATTACGGATAGTATGGTGGAGGAGTACTACCACTCCCACTGCAAGGAGTTTGTGCTCGACCGCACAATCCTCAAGGGACGCATTGTGAGGCTCCCCGACAACTATCGCCAATCGGTGAAACTGCTCAACCTGATGGGCTCCAAGAGCGCCGATAAACAGCAGGACTTCCTAGACCTTTGCAAGAAGAATAATTTCGACCTCCACACCTTCGAGACGTGGGTGGATTTTAGCGAGTTTTTGTCCTACCTTCCCGTGCGTAGGGACAAGAACTACGACTATATACTCTCCGGTGGTGAGATTCGCCAGATGGCCGATGCCGACAGTAAATATTTTATTGAGATTTACGAGGTGCTGAAGGTTGGGGAGTGTGCTCCGCTGGAGAGAGTGGAGGATATGGTGCGCCGCATCCTCTACAACCGTCGCCGTGGCGAGATTGTCAACTCCTACAACGACAGCCTCTACAATGCTGCAACTGTGGAGGGTTTGATACGAATTAAACAATAGAAAACTATATGAAAAAAGTAATTTTGGTGGCGATTGTGTCGCTTCTTTCTCTTTCCCGCACCGTTGTGGCCCAGACTGTTGTGGCTGACAAGGTGATTGCCGTTGTGGGCAACTCTGCTATACTCTACTCAGATGTGGTGGATTACAGCAAACAGGTTTTGGATCAGCGCAAGGAGAGAGGATATACTTCGGACCGTAGTGCTATGAGCGAGGCCCTTGAGGCTCTGCTTACCCAGAAACTGCTCTACAACCAGGCCCTTATCGACTCCATCGAGATTAACCTCTCGGCTGTGGGCGAGAATGTTGATGGCAGGGTTGAGGCTATGATTGCCGATGCAGGTTCCATTTCGGCCCTTGAGGCGAGGGAGGGCAAGCCCGTGTTTGAGATTAAGGCCGAATTGCGTCGTATGATGGAGGAGGGTCAGTATGCCCAGAGTATGCAGCAGACCATTATGAGTGGCGTGACAATTACCCCCGGCGAGGTTGAGAAGTTCTATAACTCGCTGCGCACCGATATGCTCCCCATTGTTCCCGAGCAGTATGTCTATGCCCAGATTTCCAAGTTCCCCTCCTCGACCACCCAGGCCAAACAGCGCACCCGTGAGCGACTGCTGGAGATGAGGGAGAGGGTTATTAACGGTTCGAGGTTCGATATGTTGGCCCGAATGTACTCTATGGACCCCGGTAGCGCACTGCAGGGCGGTGAGATGGACTATATGCCCCTCAGCAACCTGGAGAAACCCTTTGCAGAGGCGCTTGAGCAGTTGCATCAGCCCGGTCAGATTTCGGGTGTTGTAGAGACCGTCTATGGCTATCACATCATCCAGCTGATTGATAAGAAGGGCGAGGAGTATAAGTGTCGCCACATCCTGTTGCGTCCCACCTTCACTGACTTTGAGCTGGCCGACGACCTGAAACTGCTCGACAGCCTGCGCACCGAGATAGCTGCGGGTAGTATCACCTTTGAGCAGGCAGCACTCGACTATTCGGACGATAAATACTCCAAGCAGAACGGTGGCCTTGTTACCAACCACGAGCTGCTGGAGGTCTATGGCGCAAACGACACCAGCTACTCCCGTACCGCCTTCTATAAAGAGGACCTCGGTAGGGATTACACCTATATGCGTGGCCTGAAACCCGGCGATATGTCGGCCCCCTTCCAGAGCCAGGATATGAGGGGTAATACACTCACAAAACTCATCAAACTTATTGAGATTATCCCTGCACACACTGCAAGCCTTGCTAATGACTACCTCCAGATAGAGCAGATTGCCCTCCAAGATAAACAGCAAAGGGAATTTGAGGAGTGGCTCAACAAGAAGATTGAGGCTATGTATGTGCGCATCGACCCCTCGATGGACACCTCAGAGTTTGAGAATAAAAAATGGATTAAATAGCCTTGAAACGCACCTTTAACATACTGTTGCTCCTGTTGTGCGCCCTTGTGGTAGGGGTGGTGGAGTGCCCCGCCCAGACCAAGAAGAAGAGCGAGGAGAAGGAGCTGACGCCCGTGGATATCAAGTCGAGGCGCACACGTCCTGTGCCCGTGGGCGACTCCACAGGCTATGCCCTCACGGGTGATGTTGTGCTCTACCATAATGGGGCAGTGATTACCTGTGATAGCGTAGTGAGGTATAGCGAGAGCCAGATGAGCTGCTTCGGCAATGTGATTATCAAGAAGGACGATACGTTCATCTATGGCGACCGTGCGGAGTATAGCCGCAACGAGGGCGAGGCGAGGGTTTTCTCGCCACTCATCAAGGTGATGAATAAGAACTCCACGCTCTATACATACAACCTCGTCTTTAATACGGCCGACAATATTGGCCGCTTCTATGGAGGTGGTACCTTCACCAATGGCGAGAATACTATGGAGTCGGAGAGGGGGTATTTCTATGCCGACCTCGACGAAATGGTGAGTGTAGATAATGTGGAGATGAAGAATGACACCTACGAGATGCGCTCCGACTCGGTGAATTACAACTCCGAGCTGGAGGTGGCCAAATACTTCACCCGTAGCGTCACTTGGAAGAAGGATGGCGAGATTCTCTCCTCCGACCAGGGCGAGTACCACAACCGTGACCAACGATATATCTTCCGCCAGAATGCTTATGTGATGGGCGAAAATCAGGAGATGTGGGCCGATACGGTGGATTATAAGGAGCTTGTGCAATTCATTGAGTTGAAGCATAATGCACAGATTAGAGACGAGGAGCATAAGAGCGTCATTTTCGGTCACTATGGCAACTACGACGACAATACGGGCGATACGTTCCTCACCCAAAGTCCTGCATATATGTCCTATGGCGATAGCGACGGCAATGGTACGGGTGACACGGTCTATATGCGCTCCGATTCGATGTATGTCTATCTTGTTGACTCGCTGGGCTATTGCACCCTCACTCGCCCCGACTCGGCAACTCTCGCTCAAGAGCTGGCCGACAAGGCTCAGGCTATCATCGATAAGAGGATTGCCGATAGTATGGCTGTGGTGAAGGCTGCCAGGGATAAGTTTGTGGCCGACAGCTTGGCTGAGGTAAAGAGGGTGGAGAATGAGAAGCTGCTCGATAGCCTCTATACGCTTCGTGCGTCGTTTGAGGCAATGGAGCAGTTGAGCGACAGTCTTGCGGACATCTCCAATAGGGTGAATAAACGCATCTATAACATCGAAAATCCCCCCGTGGATAGCGCTGCAATAAAGAGGGCTCTGGCCGACAGCCTCCAGCAGGTGAAGGCGGATAGTATCGCTATGGCCGAGGCTGCTGCCGACACCCTCCCCAAGAAGACGACCAAGGATAGGATAATGTTGGGTCTGAGGAATGCGAAGGTATTCCGCACCGATTTTCAGGGCATTTGCGACTCGATGCTGATGTTCTCGGTAGACTCCACGGCACAGCTCCACCGCAATACGGTGATGTGGAACGACATCAACCAGATTGCCAGCGAGAGGGCCGATGTTTATACCCGACAGCAAAAACCATATAAGGTATTCTTCTCGGAGGGTAAACCCATTATGAGTGCCGAGATTGATAGTGTGCGTTACAACCAGGTGGCCGGTAAGACCATCGAGGCCAAGTTTGAGGATGGTGTGATGTATCGCACCGATATTGTGGGCAACGCACAGACCTACTACTATATGGTCGATGATGCCGATGGAGCACTGATGGGCTACCTGGTGGCCGAGAGCTCCGATATGACCTTCTTCATTGTGGATAATACGGTGGATGGAATTATGTATCGTGGCAACCCCGTCTATACCATCTACCCAATGGATCAGATTCCCGAGAGCCAACCTCAGAGGATGGATGCCTTTGTGTGGTATGCCGATAGGAAACCTACGGTGGAACAGATTATGGGCGAGTGGATTGTGAATCCCTCGGAGCGCAGTCGCTATATGGCTATGAAACGCCCGCAGTTCCCCATAACCTACTCCATTGAGCGCTATAAGGAGTCGCTTGTGGCGGGTGGCAGTTGGGCCGACCGTGACGACGACATCTCCGACCTTGCGAAGGAGTTTATCGAGAGGGTGAAGGAGGAGTAATGCAGTAAATTTTGACAAACAAACTTATATAAACAACACGAAACAACAAAGTATGAAACTGAGAGACATTTTGGCCATTTCGGGTGAGCCCGGCCTCTATCACTACATCGCCGGCAGCCGCAATGGTGTTATTGCCGAGAGCCTTATGGATGGCAAACGCAGGAATTTTGCAGGTACCCACTCGAGGGTTAGCTCGCTTGCCGAGATTAGCATCTTCACCGAGGATGACGATGTAGCACTTGCTGAGGTGCTCACCAACCTCTATAAACACACCGCCGGTGAGAAGACCCTCTCGCACAAGGAGTCGGAGGTTGCTATCCGCTCGCTCTTTGATGAGGTGCTGCCCAACTACGATAAGGAACGCTTCCACCTGTCGGATATGCGCAAGGTGTGCCAGTGGTTCAACCTGATGGTTGGCGCCGGTATGACCGACTTCTCCATCGAGGAGCCCACCGAGGAGGCAGAGGCTGCCGAGGAGTAGGGTATTGGATACTCCTAAAATAGAGCTTGCGATTGAGCTCTGTAACGAGAGAAAATAGATAAAGGCTCCCCAAGTCGGGGAGCCTTTGTTGTTTGCTCTCTGTGTGTGGGAGAGGTGGTTAGAAGTTCACCTCGAAGCGGCACGAGAGCATATTGTAGCCCACGCCCGTTTTCTTGCCCACAACTTCCTCGGGGTTGGTGGTGGGCTCGCCCGCAGCATTGTGGCCCACAATCAGTTTGCCGTTGCCGTTAGCCCACTTGTTGTTCTTCACATACTGGTAGTTGAGCATCATCTTGACGTTGCTGTTTACCCAGTAGTTGAGGCCTACGGTCCAGCCATTGGCGGCACCGCCCATCACATCCTGACTGTCGAGGTCGAGGCGGTCGTAGCGAGCACACAGCTCCACATCGCCCCAATCACGACCGGGGGTTATGCGGGTATATTTGGCACCCCCTGCGTCGTAGTGCTGGTGGCCTCCGAAGAGGAGAATGCCTGCTTGTGCATAGACACCCCAGAAGTGCTTGGTGGGGCTGTCGGTGACGTGCTCGTTGATGTGGACATCGTCACGCAGATAGGCCGCCTCCCAGCGCAGACTACGGAAGTGACCCGCAAGCTCGACCGCGTAGAGCAACTCGAAGTTTACATCGGGAATGTAGCCCGTGTCGAGATACTTCTTGCGGTTGATGACCGTAGAGTTGCGAGAGGAAATGCGGATACTGCCGTAGCGGTCGGGCGAGAGGTCGGATTTGGGTGCACGGTAGGAGGCTGCCAGACCAATGTGCAACGATGCATCCTCCATCTCATAGAATGGGCGGAAGACCATCTTGCCTGTGAAGGAGTAACCGGTGCTGTTTCCGGCGTCTTTGTTGTTGTCCTCCACGTTCGCACGGGTCTCGGCGCCATCCACGGGCTGGAAGAATACACCAGCTGCGGCCCAAAACAGAGGTACATCAAACTGGGCTTGGAAACCGATGTGGCGAGAGGGGGCAAATGCCACAGCCATAGGGCGTTCGATGAACTGCAAATAGCGACTTGTGGTGTTGCGTGAGATGGAGAAATTCTCCTTGAAGTTACCCACCTGCAGCTGCATATTGCGTATGCCGTCGAAACGCAGGTAGGCATCTTTCAGCTCGGCCACACCATCGGCAAGATCCATATCGAACTCGCCGTACCAATTCTTGCGCAGCTGCCCCTTGAGTGCAAGTCGGGCTCGGCGAATGCTTACGCCGTTACCGATTTTGTCGGCACCCTCGGGCGTGCCCCAGAACACGGCGCCGTCGGTCTGCACACGCACGTCAAACCACACACGATAGTCTGCCTTGCGGTTTTGGAAGACAAGGAAACCGTCTTGTGCTTCGGCGGTAAGGGGGACGACGCTCACCTCTTGGCCATACTGATTAATGTCGGTCTCCACCGCCTGTGCCTTGAGAGGGGAGTCGTGACGATGGTGGTGACGCTGTGCCGAGGCCTCGAAGGCCACAAGTGCACAACAGAGAGCAATGGTTGTCGTAAAAATTCTTCTCATACAAGTGTCGGTTTATGGTTAATTTGTTGCTTGTCGCAAACAACCATTGCAAAATGCTTGCCGAGAAGATGAGCCTATATAATTTATGTGTATATTTGTTGGAAAATTAGGGGCCTATGAAACTACTTAAAAAGAGAATACTGACCGACGGTAGGTGTATTGAGGGTGGAATCCTCAAGGTCGATAACTTCATTAATCACCAGATGGACTCTGAGCTAATGCACTCTATGGCCATCGAACTTGCACGCCGATTTGAGAATGTGGGGGCTACAAAGATTCTCACCGTTGAGGCGAGTGGTATTGCCCCTGCGATTATGGTGGGCTATGTTATGGGGTTGCCGGTGGTCTTTGCCAAGAAAAAGGTACCCTCTACGATGGAGGGTGTGATTACCACCGAGGTTCACTCCTTTACGAAAAATCGCACCTATACGCTCTCGGTAAGCAGTGAATATCTTGGTGCAGGCGATAGGATACTCTTTGTGGATGACTTCTTGGCCTATGGCAATGCGGCGCGCGGCGCCATAGAATTGGTAGAAAAGTCGGGTGCGGAGTTGGTCGGTATGGGATTCCTGATTGAAAAGGCATTTCAGAAGGGTAGGGAGGTGATTGCCGAGTATGGTATTCCCGCCGAGAGCCTTGCCCGCATAGCCTCACTCGATGGAGGCACCATCACCCTCTGCGACGACTAACCCACGAAATGTATATATTAGGAAAGGAGAGAATTACTTCTCTCCTTTTCTTGTGCCCGAAACCGGGATCGAACCGGTACGGACCTTTCGGTCCACAGGATTTTAAGTCCGGCGTGTCTACCTATTCCACCATTCGGGCAACCCTGACTGCTCGCCTTTTACGAGCCCACAAAGATAACTTATCAAATTCAAAATTCAAAATTCAAAATTCAAAATTTCCTATAACTCTTATAACTCCTATAATTCCTATTTGGGGTTGAGCAAATAGGAGTAATAGGAGAGATGGTATGTCCGTCTTTTTTTTGAGGACAAAAGCCCTCATACAGAAAGTCCTCCCCTACGAAAGGGGAGGATTTAGGTGGGGTGGTCGAATGGAGATAAACAATGGCGGTTGAGAAAGAGATTGCAGTAGGTAAGTGGCATAAACATTCCCGAGTGGTATCTCCGTCTTTTTTTTGAGGACAAAAGCCCTCAAAAAAAAGACGGAGGGCAACCACAAAAATCCCTCCGTCCTGCCTATGGGCGAACCCATAGGACTTTTTTATTTGTTTGTCATTTTACCTCATCATATGGGGTGGGCCCATATGGCGACCGCCACGACCGGGACCCATACCGCCGCCCATACCCATATTGTCGAAATCCTTGTTCGACGAGCCTTTGCCGAGAGCTCGGATGTTGTATACAAACTGCACTGCAACATACCTGCCAATTGCGAGGTTTGTGGTGTTCTGGATGTAGTTTGCACCCACCGAACGTCTGAAATCCCTATTCTGGTTGAAGATGTCGTTCACGCCGATGCTCAGCTCGCCACGCTCATTCTTGAAGAGTTTCTTGCCGATGTAGGCGTTGCAGAGCAAAATCTCCTCGTTGTAGTTGTCGGTGATACCCTTATACTGATTGTAGGTACCATTGGCAGTGAGAGTGAAGCCCTTCCAGAAAATCCACTTGAACTCGGCCCTTGCGGTCTGCGACAAATACTCGTTGATGGCGGTACGAATCTCCGAGGTGTTGTTGTTCTTCGTGTAGCTGAAGTTGTAGGAGAGGGTGAAATCCAAGTTCTCCGAAATGTTGCTACCGAGCTGAACACCACCCGAGTAGCTCTGGCCATACATAACGTTCAGGTAGTCGTTAATCTTGCTGGGGGTGCTGCTGAAACGTGCGTTGGCGCTGATGGTGAGATTGCTCTTGAGGAACTTCACGGGGAAACCGTAGCTCACACCACTAAATACGTTCCAGTTGTTGAAACCGGTGATATTCTCGTAGGTGCTGTAGGTGTTGCCCACGCCGAGGGTTTGGCCGTTGTAGTTGGGAATCACAAAGTCGGGATTGTTCATCTGCATAGCCGAGGCAATCGACCTGGTGGTTGCCATCATACCTGCGTGGAGCATCAGCGTGCGACCCTTCTCAATATCGGTGTTGGTGTAGAAGGTCATCAGGTTGTGCGAGTAGCTGGGCTTCAGCGAGGGGTTACCTGCGGTGTAGCTTGTGCCATTCACATCTGTGGCCTCCTGCAACTGAGTAATCGAGGGGTTCTGGGTGCGGGAGCTGAACCTCATACGCAACATATTGGCCTGGTTGAAATTCACCGTGAGGTTGCCACGATAGGTGAAGTCGTTGAAACGGTAGCTCTGGCTCACCTCCTTGGGCAGGGTCTGCTCGTTGGAGAGTGAGGAGTGCTGGAACCTCACCTGTGCGTTGAATTTCACCTTGTCGGTCGAGAAGTTCAGACCGGGACCCACACGGTGGGTGATGTAGCCACTCTCCGAGATATTGCTCAGGAAGGTGCCCAGGGCGGGGTCGAGGACGTTGTTGATATAGACCTCGGCGGTCTTGTTCTGGTCGTTGAGATTCTGGCTGAACTCATACTCGAAGTCCATCTGCATCTTGTCGTTGATAGGCTCGGTGTAGGTAGCCTCTGCCCTCAGACTGTTGCTGGTGGTTACACGCTCGATGATGCTCTTGTAGAGCGAGTCGGTGGGGATGGTGAATGTGTATTCGGGAATCTGCGAGTAGTCGTTGGTGTTCCAATTAACCCTCGAGTTTACGGTGATGGTTCTACCGGGCTTTGCCAGACGGGTGCGGTAGAGGGCGAATACGTTACCATAGGTACCCACACGCTCATCACGGCTGGTTGTGGAGAGGTTCTTGAGGGCCTCGCCGGTTGCACCGTTGGAGATCTCTTCCTCGCCGTTTGTGAGGTTGTCATACTGCTGGAGGCTGGCGTTGGCACGCACCATCAGCGACTGGGTCTTGCTGAAGTTGTAGTCCAAGCGGAGGTTCAGTCGGTGGTTCCAGTTCTCATTGTCGGTGTTGGTCTGGCTGAGTGAGTGCTCTGTGTAGTCGCCCGAGCCACTCGACAGACGGTCTGTGGTGTTCTCATTGACGGTGGTGGAGTGGTTGAAGAAGTAGCTGCTCTGGAGCTCCAACTTGTCCCACTGGTTGGCGTAGTTCATACCCACCGACTGCACGGTGGAGATACCTGCCATAGGGCGTACCATAAAGTTGCGTGCCTGGCCCATACCGCCACCTCCACGCATACCGCCGCCACCGCCACCGCCTGCCTGCGAGGTGGCACCAACGATGTCCTCAAACGAGAAGTTGAGCTGGTTGATATTGTTGGCCATAGCGATAATCGAAATCTTCTCGTCGCCGTGGAAGATGTTGGCGTTACCACCCACGCTATACTTGTCGGGGTAGCCATAGGAGCCATAGACCTTACCAAAGGCACCTTTGCGCTTGCCGAGGGTGGTGACGATGTTGATAGCTTTGTAGCCCTCGCCGTCGTCGAGACCGGTAAACTCGGCCTTGTCGCTAAGCTTGTCATACACCTCCACCTTTGAAACCATCTCTGCGGGGATGGTCTTGATGGTGGTCGAAACATCCTCGCCGAAGAACTCTTTGCCATCCACGAAGATTTTTTCTACGGTCTCGCCTTGTGCATCTACCGAACCATCGCTATTGACGGTGATACCGGGCATTTTGGAGAGCAGACCCTCGGCGCTGGCGTCACGTACGGTCTTGAAGGCCGAGGCGTTGTAGCTCACCGTGTCACCCTTCTGAGAGGTGCCCAGGAAGCCCTGAATCTCCACCTTGTCGAGCACCGTAGCGTCTTCCTGGAGCTTGATGATGCCCAGGTTGAGCTCCTTGGCGCCGATTTTCACCTGCTGTGTGTGGGGCTTGTAGCCGAGGTAGGTGATTGCGATATCATAGGTTGCGGGTGCAAGGTTTTTAACCTCCAGTCGTCCCTGATAACCGGATGTGTAGTACTGTTGTTTGCCGTTGGCGGTGTTGGTCATTTCGATGACAGCACCATTGATACCCTCGCCGCTTTTGCTATCCTTGAGGGTTGCTTTCAGGCTACCGCTTCCCTGGGCGAAGCCGGAGGCAACACCCAGAGTTAGTAGTCCTACAAGTATCAAAAACTTCTTCATCTCGTGTTTGATTCTTTTGTAAGCAGGGAATGGTTTATTGTTGTATCAACATTATTTGTTTGCGCAGGGCTCTGCGGTGGGGCAGCACTCGCCGGCTTTGGGTGCGCACTCAAAACGTTTAGCTTTGCTGGCTTTCAGGAGTTCCATTTGCTCGGGGGTGAGGATGGCTGCGAGTTTCTTGATGTGTGCTTTGAAGGCCTCGGGATTTACCATAGGACGGTGGTGGGGACGACGGTTTTTATCGCACTCTGCTTTCTTGCAATCTACCTTTTTGCACTCTGCCTTCTTGGTGCAATCCTTTTTGTCGCAAGCGGGTTTGTCGCACTCCACCTTCTTCAGAGCTTTGATGTGGCCGGCAATCTCTTTGCCCTGCTCAAGGTAGAGAGCATAAACCTCCTTCTGCTGGGCGTCGGTGAGATTTACAACCTGGTCAAGGCGCTCGGTCTTGTGCTGTGCATACTCCTTTGCGTTGAACTTGTCACACTTTGCATCGCACGAAGTGAGTGCGAAAGATGCTACTGCTACGAGAGCAAGTCTAAAGATGGTTTTCATAACTTTTAGAGTTTTAATGTATGTTAGTATTTTTGTTTGTCAAAACTATGGTTTTTCACATTGCAAATATAGTACTGTGGGCCCTTAAAAAGAGCTCACTTGGGGGTGAAACGACCAAATTAGGGGGTGAAACGACCGCTCTGGGTGGTGAAATGCGGCCTATCGGAGCCAGCATTTGAACTCGCCCACACGAGCTTTGCTGATGATAATCTTCTCCGGCGTGGCAACTGTGAGGTTAACGGCCAGGCGGCCACCAAACCACACGGAGATATCTCGGATGGCTTTGCGGGCGATGATGAATTGGCGGTTGGCACGGAAGAACTCCTGACCGCCATACTCGCCAATGAGCGACTCTATGGTGCCGTCGGTGGGGTAGGAGGTGCCGTCGAGAGTGGTAACGCTCACCTGCTCGTTGGCGGTGTGGAAGAATGCAATATCTCCCTCGGAAATGGGAATCAGGCGGTCTTTGACTCTCACAAGCAGGGTCTTGCTCTTGCTCCTCTCCACCATCTCGCCCACCTTGCGGGAGTACTCTCCACGGGCGGTGGCGGTGAGCGACGAAAATTTGGCTACGGCCCTCTCAAGCTCTTCCTGTTTTATGGGCTTGAGAATGTAGTCGATACTGCTCACCTTGAAGGCATCCAGTGCATATTGGTCGTAGGCGGTGGTGAAGATGATGGGTGCAGAGATTTCCACGTCGTCGAAGATGCGGAATGCGTTGCCATCTGCCAGATGAATATCCATAAACACCAGGTCGGGCTCCGCATTGCTGCGGAACCACTCCACGCTCTCGGCCACACTCTCGAGAGTGGCAACGATATCAATCTCGGGGTGGGACTGTGCCAGCAATACTTTCAGGTTGCGACTCGCAGCGGTTTCGTCCTCTATGATTATGGCTTTCATCTCTACTTGTTCTATCGTTTGATGGGTAGCTTAACTGTAAACTCCTTGCCATTATCGATGACCTCAATCTTGCGGCCCACAATGAGCTCGTAGCGGCTCGACAGGTTCTCAAGGCCGATACCTGTGCTCTCCTCTGGCTGGAGTTTGGGATTTATGGCGTTGCTCACAACAATGTAGCCCTCCTCGCTGGCAATCCTGATTTTCAGGGGGCGAGCGGTGGTTATGGTGTTGTGTTTCACAGCATTTTCAATGAGTGGCTGGATGGAGAGAGGGGGAATCTCTGCTCTGAAGTACTCCTTGCCAACGGTCACCTCAATGTTGAGCTTGCCGGCATAGCGCACCTCCAATAAATAGCGGTAAGCATCCAGGAAGCGCAACTCATTCTCCACAGTGGTGCTCTCCGCCTTACCCTCCTCTATAATATATCGGTATGTGTCGCTCATTCGGGCGATGTAGGTCAGGGCGTCGTCGTTGTTGCGCTCACGCACCAACATCGAGAGCGAGTTGAGCGAGTTGAAGAGGAAGTGGGGGTTTACCTGATTGATGAGTGTGTTGTACTGCCAAGTGAGGTTTTCGTTCTTCAGTCGAGCGTTTTCCATCTCCACAGCCCCCTTTGCATAGAGCAGACCATAGATTTTGCCATAGAGCGAGCACACCAGCAGTGCCATTGTGAGCTTCAGCAGGGTCATAGGGTTGAGCAGGTGGCGGGAGTTGGCGGTGATGATAATATCGCCCCTCCAGGTGAGTTGGGGGCTGAGGAAGTAGGCAACTGCCACAAGCGCCAGACACATCAGCAATCGGTAGGTGTAGTTGCTCCTGCGTCCACCTCCCCACGAGAAGGTCATTATGGTGAGGAGCAAAAATGCTATGATGCTATAAAATACTATGTCGATAACGATGAATAGGTTGCCTGTGGCGGTAGCCAGGGGAGATGTGCGGCCACGAGAGTTACTCCTCTGGCGGGTGATGTTCTCCTCTCGGATTATCACCTCACGTTTGAGAGAGTCGGTGGCTGCTTCGGTCAGCTCCTCAATTTCGGCTGCCACACTCTCAACCTTGCTCTCCACCAGGGGCTTTGAGGGCTCCTTGGGTGCGGGCTCCTCGTTGGTGCCCACCATTACAAACACAAGGTACGAGAAGTTGAGCACCAACGACAATACGATGGCAATCAGCACATTGGCTGCAATGCGGCCATATTTTCCTCTCTCTCTCATTCTTCTCCTTGTAGTTCTATGGGTTAAAGCGATGCAAAACTGTTATTCTGAGCGACTACTCCTCGTCCACGAAGTATTCGGGGAACCA
This sequence comes from Tidjanibacter sp., assembly GCA_045633985.1. GTDB lineage: Bacteria > Bacteroidota > Bacteroidia > Bacteroidales > Rikenellaceae > Tidjanibacter. Next base: position 25,090 of record JAZQZI010000009.1, read on the forward strand.
CGTTGCGTAGTGCATATAGTCGCGAGTAGTACGTTCCAGGGTGTTTACCTTCTGTTCGGGAGTGACCTCTTTGAGCCTCTTGGCGGGAATGCCGGCATAAAGGCCGCCGGGCTCCAGCACCGAACCGGAGGTTACAAGTGCGTTGGCGGCGATGATGCAACCTGCGCCAACTTTCGCATTGTCGAGCACGGTGGCACCCATACCAATCAGGCAGCCGTCGCCAATCTGTGCGCCGTGGATGATGGCGTTGTGACCCACGCTCACATTGTCGCCGAGGATGGTTACCGAGGGGTGGGGCGAGAGGTCGTAGGTTGCGTGGAGGCAGGCGCCATCCTGAATGTTACACCTCTTGCCGATGCGGATTGCGTTCACGTCGCCACGAATCACAGCACCAAACCAGATGCTGCTCTCCTCGCCAATCTCCACATTACCAACGATTGTGGCATTCTCGGCCACCATCGTACCCTTACCAATCTTGGGGGTAAAGCCCCTCACACTCTTAATAATTGCCATATCTCTGTTAATTTTTGTCGGAAATAAATTATAAGGTTTTTGCCTCTTGCCACAGGGCCTCCATCTCGTCGAGGGTCATCTCTCCGAGTCCTTTGCCGAGGGCTGCTGCGCCTTTCTCGATGTGCGAAAAGCGAGCCATAAACTTCTTGTTGGTGCGCTCCAGGGCGGTCTCTGGATCGATGCCGTAGAGGCGGGAGGCGTTGATGACGGCAAACAGCAGGTCGCCAATCTCACCCTCCAGGGCGTCGTGGTCGGCCTTGGTCACCTCACTCTCTACCTCGCAAATCTCCTCCTGCACTTTGGCCCACACATCCTCCTTCTGCTCCCAATCGAACCCTGCCGAGGCGGCCTTTTGACCTATACGGTAGGCTTTGACCATTGCAGGCAGACTGCGGGGCACGCCCGAGAGTACACCGCCGGCAGCCTTACGCTCCTTCTTGGCCTTCTCCTGGAGTTTGAGCATCTCCCAATTGTGGATAACCTCCTCGGGGTTGTCGGCGTGCACGTCGCCATAGACGTGGGGATGGCGATATACGAGTTTGTCGCACAGGTAGTTGCACACATCAGCAAAGTCGAATTTTCCCAACTCTTCGCCCATCTTGGAGTAGAAAACGATGTGGAGCAACACATCGCCCAACTCCTCTCGAATACCCTCCATATTGCCGTCGGCAATGGCGTCGGTGAGCTCAAAACACTCCTCAATGGTGTTGCTGCGCAGGCTGTCGAAGGTCTGCTCCTTGTCCCAGGGACACTTCTCCCTGAGGGTGTCCATCACCTCCAGCAGTCGTGCGGCGGCCTCAAGTTTCTTTTCGTACATTTTCTCTCTTTTCTCTGTTTGGATTACTTTATTGCCACAAAGATACTCTTTTCGTCAAAAAAAATTGTACATTTGTCTGAAATAAATCCACCATCCGATGAAGAATTATTTGCTAACCATACTCCTTTGGCTCTCGATGCTTGCCCCTATGTCAGCTGCCGAGGGCGATTCGCTTGTTGTGGGCGACTGCCGCCTGCCCGAATATATCCACCTGCTGGAGGGTAAAAGGGTGGGGGTGTTGGCTAACCATACAGCCATTGTGGGCTCCACACATTTGATTGATACACTGCTCCACAGCGGTGTGGATGTCAAGCGTATATTTGCACCCGAGCACGGCTTTCGAGGTACGGCAAGTGCGGGCGAGCATATCGCCTCGTCGAGGGATGCCTACACGGGTATCGAGATTGTGTCGCTCTATGGCGCAAATCGTGCCCCAAAGGCCAATGATGTCTTTGGGTGTGATGTTATTGTGGTTGATATTCAGGATGTTGGCGTGAGGTTTTATACCTTCCTTTCTACAATGTATCTGATGATGCAGACCTGCGCCGATGTGGGTGTGTCTATGATTGTGCTCGACCGCCCCAATCCCAATGGCGGTTATGTGGATGGCCCCATCATAGAGGAGCAGTACCGCTCGTTTGTGGGAATGTTGCCCGTGCCCGTGGTGCACGGTATGACTCTCGGTGAGTTGGCCCGAATGATTAATGGTGAGGGGTGGCTCAAGGGGGGCGTTAAGTGCAACCTTACTGTTGTGCCCTGCCTCGGCTATCGCCGCTCTATGCGCTACGACTTGCCTATCGCCCCATCGCCAAACCTTCCTACACCGCTCTCGGTGGCTCTCTACCCCTCGCTCTGCTATTTTGAGGGTACGAGTGTGAGCATCGGTCGTGGCACCTCCCACCCCTTTGAGTGCTATGGCCACCCTTCGCTAAGCGGAGATTTTGAGTTTACCCCACAGGAGCAGGCAGGTGCCAAAAATCCACCTCATAAAGATGTAATTTGTAGGGGTGTGGATATGCGTGGCCTGACGGTGGAAGATGTTGTGTCGGAGGGTATCGACCTTGGCCCCATTGTGGAGGCTTACAAACAACTCTCGGCTGCGGGTGAGGTGTTTTTTGTGGGGGACTACTTCGAGAAACTTCTAGGCACCCGCTATGTGAGAGATATGATAGAGATGGGCTATTCGGCCGAAGAAATTGAGGCTATGTGGAAGGGCGATGTGGAGCAATTTTTGGCCCAGAGAGAACAATATTTGATTTACGAGGATTAGGTTGATAATATGAGAGTTGCAAAGACCCTTCTTTTCGCTGCGATACTGTTGCTGTGTCCCATTCGTTTGTTGGGAGAGGGTGGGGTATTGTCGCTTGTGCCACAGCCCCGCAATGTGGTGCTTGGAGGGGGATTTTTTGCCTACTCCGGCCACCTTGCAGTGGTGTGTGACGATAGTGTCGAGAAGTATGTGAAAGAGTACCTTGGAGGCGGTTTTGGCCCCGTGGGTGTGGCTGTGTGGTGCGACCCGAAAATGAAACTTCCCGAGGGTGGCTACAAACTCAATATCACTCCTCTTGGCGTGAGCTTGTGTGCCCCCCAGCGGGAGGGATTGCTCAATGGCTTTCATACTCTGCTCCAGCTCTTTCCTCACGAAGTTTATGGGCGTAACGGAGTGGGGGAGTGTCTGCTTCCCTGCGTCAGCATAACCGATTGGCCCGAGTACTCATATCGTGGTCAGCACCTTGACGTGGCCCGCACCTATATGCCTGTGGCAGAGATAGAAGAGTTTATCTCCCACCTTGCCCACCATAAACTCAATATGCTCCACCTGCATCTCACCGACGACGAGGGATGGAGGGTGGAGATTGCGGGTTATCCTCGACTAACAGAGGTGGGTGCCTGGCGTGGTCCCGAGGAGCCCATTCTTCCCATTTACGGCAAATTTGACGAGAAATATGGTGGTTATTATACTGCCGAGGAGCTTCGCCATCTGGTGGCTTATGCTGCCGAGCGAGGAGTGACCATTGTGCCCGAAATAGACCTTCCCGGCCACAGTCTTGCCATAGGCAAGGTCTATCCCGAGGTGCTCTGCCCTGTGGAAAGGGATAATAGTGCGAGGGGTGGCTACGATGGACGCAATGTGTGGTGTGTGGCAAGGGAGGAAAACTACCAACTGTTGGAGGAGATTCTGCGTCAAATTTGCGACATCTTCCCCTCGGAGTATATCCACATTGGTGGCGATGAGGTGACGACTTCGTGGTGGAGTGACTGCCCCCACTGCTCAGCCCTATACGAGGAGCGTAATATGCAGAGCTATGCGGAGTTACAGGAGTATTTTATGGAGCGAGTGAGTGGCATCCTGCGTAAGTTCGGCCGCAAGGCTGCAATGTGGAACGAGGCGACCGATGGAGGGACTCTTCCCACCTCGGTGCGTATCCACGGTTGGGAGGGACTCGAGGAGTGTCGCAAGGTGGCCGAGGCAGGCTACCCCACGGTGGTGATGCCGGGCCCCTATTTCTACTTCGATATGCGCCAATCTAAAAATGAGGATGGGCATAATTGGGCGGGAGTGGTGACGACCGAGAAGTGCTACTCGGTGAGCCTTGAGAAACTCGGTTACAGCTCCTATGCAAGGGGTAATGTGATTGGTTTTTCGGGCGCTTTCTGGAGCGAACTCCACGTAACCTATCGTGATGATTATGAGAGCTATGTGGAGTATCAAACCTTCCCCCGTATCTGCGTCCTCTCGGAGGTGGCCTGGCTGCCCGAGGAGAGGCGTAGTTGGAGCGATTTTGAGTCCCGCCTGGAGCGCCACAAGGAGAGGTTGGAGGCTATGGGTATAAGCTATCGCCGAGGAGCTCCTCCGCAACCCGCTGGGCGACAAATAACCCCCAAGATGAAGGTTACAACCTCGCTTCCGATGAGCCGTGATAATGCCCTCGAAAAACTCTCGTCCTACGCCAACGACTATGGCTATCGCACCAAGCGAACCTGCCACGAGGGCGATTGGATACTCTACGAGTTTGAGAGAGTGCTCCGCAAAGGTACCACTGTTGAACTCACCACGGGCTATCGCCACGTTGTTCGTGGGGTGTTTTCCCAGGGAGTTGTGGAGGTCAGTGGCGACGGCTCCAAATTTAGCGAGGTGGCAAAACTCCGCAATGGCCGTGCTATGATTACCCTCACGGAGCCAGTGCGAGCCATCCGTCTGCGCTCCACCCGCACCGCCAATGGCGATAGCTACGTCTTTGTTCAGTATCCCATAATCCGTCGCCCCGAGTAGGAGTGGTGTTGAGCCCTCTGACACAACCCACAAAGCTACATTTCATAATTTTGAATTTTGAATTTTGAAATTTGAATTGTACTTTTGTGGGTTATTTGCGCATTATGCGCACACACGCAGGGAAACAACGAATAATTTAACACGATAAGACAACTATGAATATCTCTTACAACTGGCTCAAAAACTATCTGAAGAGCGATTTGAAGGCCGAGGAGGCAGCCGTAATTCTCACCGACATCGGTTTGGAAATTGAGGATTTCGAGAAGATTGAGGCTGTGAAAGGCGGCCTTAAAGGCGTTGTTGTGGGCGAGGTGCTCACTTGTGAGGACCACCCCGACTCCGACCATCTCCATATCACCACCGTCGATGTTGGCGGTCCCGAGCCCCTGGGTATTGTGTGTGGCGCTGCCAACTGCCGCAAGGGCCTCAAGGTTATGTGTGCTACCGTGGGTGCAGAGCTTTACCCCATTAATTCCGAGGAGGTATTCAAAATCAAACGTAGCAAAATCCGTGGTGTAGAGTCGCTCGGTATGCTCTGTGCCGAGGATGAGCTCGGTATTGGTGCTTCGCACGACGGTATTATGGAGCTCGACAGCGATGCCGTTGTCGGCACACCCGCAATGGAGTACCTCCAGCTTACTGACGACTATCGCCTGGGCATTGGCCTGACCCCCAACCGTATCGATGCAGCGTCGCACTATGGTGTGGCTCGTGACTTGGCAGCCTACCTGCGTTCGCAGGGTCGCCAGGCCGAGTTGGTGCTTCCCTCGGTGGAGGGCTTCAAGGTGGATAACACCTCGAGGGTTACCCGTGTGAGGGTGGAGAATGGCGAGGCCGCTCCCCGCTATGCCGGTGTAAATATTTCGGGTGTGAAGGTTGCACCCTCGCCCCAGTGGTTGCAGAATGCCCTGCGTGCCATCGGTATCAATCCCAAAAACAACGTTGTGGATGTGACCAACTATGTGCTCCACGAGCTCTGCCAGCCTCTCCACTCCTTCGATGCCGACAAGATTGAGGGCGATGAGGTGGTTGTACGCAACTGCCCCGCAGGTACCAAGTTCCGCACCCTCGATGGTGTTGAGCGTACTCTCCACGAGGCCGACCTGATGATTTGCGATGCGGAGAAACCTATGTGTATCGCAGGTGTCTTCGGTGGTGAGCACTCGGGTGTGACCGACCAGACCACCAATGTCTTCCTTGAGAGTGCCTATTTCAACCCCGTGTCGGTACGTAAGACCGCCAAGCGTCACGGCCTTTCGACCGATGCATCGTTCCGCTTTGAGCGTGGCATCGACCCCAATATCACTCTCTATGCCCTCAAACGTGCAGCCCTGCTGATTCAGGAGGTGGCCGGTGGCGAGATTACCTCCGAGGTAACCGACATCTACCCCCAGCCCGTGGCTCCCTTTGCTATTGACATCACCTATCGCTACATCAATAACCTGATTGGCAAGGAGATTGGCGAGGAGAAGATTAAGAGCATCCTGAGGAGCCTGGAGATTGAGATTGTGGAGGAGAATGCCGAGGGCCTCAGCGTGAAGGTGCCCGCATATAGGGTAGATGTGCAGCGTCCCGCCGACCTTGTGGAGGAGATTTTGCGCATCTACGGCTACAACAATGTGGAGATTCCCGAGCACGTAAATTCGACCCTCTCGTATGAGTGCAAACCCAACCGTGACAAACTCCGCAATATGGTGAGCGATATGCTCTCCTCGTGTGGCTTTGCAGAGGTTATGAACAACTCGCTTACCAAGAGCAGCTACTATGAGAACAATGAGGTGTTCCCCGCAGAACGCTGTGTGAGGATTATGAACCCTCTGAGTGCCGACCTGGGTGTTATGCGTCAGAGCCTGCTCTATGGTCTGCTGGAGGTTGTGGAGCTCAATGTGAACCGCAAGGCACAGAGTGTGAAGATTTATGAGTTTGGTAACACCTACACCTACGCTCCCGAGCGTAAGGAGGAGGGTGGCTTGGCCCCCTACGACGAGAGCTTCCGCCTTTCGGTTGCTATCTCGGGTCTTCAGACTTCGCAGTCCTGGAACAGCAAGGGCGAGGTGAGCAACTTCTTCACCCTGAAGGCAGTGGCCGAGAAGATTTTGCGCAGGTTTGGTATGGACATCTACACTCTCCGCAGTGAGCCCCTCGCAAATGAACTCTTCTCGGAGGGTTTGAGCCTTAAGGCCGGCAATAAGGAGCTTCTGCAGATTGCCACCGTGTCGCCCAAGGTGCGCAAGGTGTTCGACCTGAAGGGTGAGGTTTACTTCCTCGATATCGACTTCGATACTCTGCTCAAATATACCCGCAAGCACAAAATCACCGTTAAGGAGCTTGCCAAGTTCCCCGCCGTGAAGCGTGACCTTGCACTGTTGGTTGATAGCGCCGTAAGCTACGCAGAGCTGCGACAGATTGCCTTCCAGACCGAGAAGAAACTCCTTAAGGATGTAACCCTCTTCGATGTTTATACGGGTGATAAGCTTGAGGCAGGCAAGAAGTCCTATGCACTTGGCTTTATCCTCCAGGATGAGAGCAAGACTCTCGACGAGAAGAGTATTGAGAACACTATGAACAAACTTATTGACGCTTTTGCCAAGAAGGTGGGTGCTACCATCAGGTAGTCCCATAGGCAAAGCGGAACATTATTGTTAGGTATGAAAAATATCAGAAACTTCTGTATAATTGCCCACATCGACCACGGTAAGAGCACACTTGCCGACCGACTCCTGGAGGAGACAGGTACTCTCTCCGAGAGGGAGTTGCAAAATCAGGTGCTCGACGATATGGATCTCGAGAGGGAGAAGGGTATCACCATTAAATCTCACGCCATCCAGATGGTATATGAGAGGGATGGTGAGAAATATACCCTCAACCTTATCGACACTCCCGGACACGTGGACTTCTCCTATGAGGTGTCGAGGGCTATCGCTTCGTGCGAGGGTGCGCTGCTTGTTGTGGACGCCTCGCAGGGTATCCAGGCGCAGACCATCTCCAACCTCTACCTCGCTCTGGAGCACGACCTGGAGATTATCCCCGTCATTAACAAAATTGATATGGAGTCGGCAATGGTCGATGAGGTAAAAGACCAGATTGTCGAGTTGCTTGGCTGTGACGAGAGCGACATCCTTTGTGCTTCGGCTCGTACGGGTGTTGGTATCAGTGAGATACTCGATGCCATTGTCGATAGGGTACCCGCCCCCAAAGGCGACGAGAATGCCCCCTTGCAGGCTCTTATTTTCGACTCGGTGTTCAACTCCTACCGTGGTATTATCGGCTACTTCCGTGTGATGAATGGTACTATCCGCAAGGGTGATAAGGTGAAGTTTTTCAACACAGGCTCGGAGTACGACGCCGACGAAATTGGAGTGCTGAAACTCAAATTTGTTCAGCAGGACGAGATTAAGGCTGGTAATGTGGGTTACATTATGTCGGGCATCAAGAGCTCGAAGGATGTGAAGGTGGGAGATACTATCACCCACGTGGAGAATCCCTGCTCGGAGGGTGTTGAGGGCTTTGAGGATGTAAAACCTATGGTGTTTGCAGGTGTTTATCCCGTGGATGCCAGCGAGTATGAGGACCTGAGGGCCTCGCTTGAAAAGTTGCAGCTCAACGACGCTTCGCTCACCTTTGAGCCAGAGAGCTCACTCGCACTCGGCTTCGGTTTCCGCTGCGGTTTCCTCGGTCTGCTCCATATGGAGATTGTGCAGGAGAGGCTCTATAGGGAGTTCGATATGGATGTTATCACCACTGTTCCCAACGTGTCGTTCAAGGTGACCACCAAGAAGGGCGAGGTGGTGGATGTGCACAACCCATCGGGTTTGCCCGACCTCACTATGGTGGATAAGATTGAGGAACCCTATATCCGTGCGCAGATTATCACCAAGACCGACTACCTCGGTGCCGTCATAAAACTCTGTATCGATAAGCGAGGAACGCTCGTAAATCAGGTATTCCTCGGCCCCGAGAGGGTGGAGATTAACTTCGATATGCCTCTGTCGGAGATTGTCTTCGACTTCTACGATAAGCTGAAGAGCATCTCGAGGGGTTATGCCTCGTTTGACTACCACCAGATTGGCTATCGTGAGAGCCGCCTCTCGAAACTCGATATTCTGCTCAATGGCGAGCCTGTGGATGCACTCTCGTCGCTCATCTTCACCGACCACGCCTATGACTTTGGTCGCAAGATGTGCGAGAAACTCAAAGAGCTCATCCCCCGCCAGCAGTTTGATATTGCCATTCAGGCGGCCATTGGTGCAAAGATTATTGCCCGAGAGACTGTGCGTCAGGTGCGTAAGGATGTGACTGCCAAGTGTTATGGTGGTGATATCTCGCGAAAGCGTAAGCTGCTGGAGAAGCAGAAGAAGGGTAAGAAACGTATGCGCCAGATTGGTAATGTGCAGGTGCCCCAATCGGCATTCCTTGCAGTGCTCAAGATGGACTAAAACCTTCGTGAAGATTATAAATAGCGAGAGCCGTAGCATACAACGCTACGGCTCTCGCTATTTTGTGGATTGTTCCGACTAATTCTTTGCCCAGATGTTGCCGAATACGAGCACTCCAATGATGGTGGGGATGAGGATTGGAATAATCCATTTTTCGCCACCCTCCACGAGGGAGGTAATGGCCACTGTGAGAGCCACAACAATCATCGCCACGCCCGTCACGAGGCGCAGACGGAGGATGTTGTATTGTGCACGCTCCTCGGGACTTGCGGTGTTGTAGCCCGAAATGAGCATATCGCCTTTGCCACAGAGGATGACAATGGCCATCACAAGGCAGAGAAGAGCAACGGGTATGGTTACATAGAGTTCGGCGTTCATAGCGGTTGAGTATTTTTGGTGGCTCGGTTAGTCGAAAGATTGCATTCCGCTTTGAGAAATCTTAATCATTCGTTGATAGTCGTGGGGTGAGAGTTCCATAAAGAAGTAGTGGATGGGATCGACCCTCATCCCCTGGAACTTCACCTCGTAGTGGAGGTGGGGTGAGAGCGAAAGGCCACTATTGCCCGTCAGACCGATGATGTCGCCACGGCGCACCTTCTGTCCCTTTTTGACGTCGATGCGTGAGAGGTGGCTGTACTGTGTTTCGTAGCCACCGCCGTGGTCGATGATGATGTAGCGACCCGAGGTTGTTTTGCGAGTTTTTACCTCCTTCACCTTGCCGTCGGCTGTGGCAAAGACCCTTGAGCCGGTGGGCACGGTGTAGTCCACACCCTGGTGCGACACAAGGCTCTTGTAGAAGGGGTGTATCAACATTCCATAGGGGGCAGTGAGGAGTGTCAGCTGGGGATTGATGACGGGCTGGATGGCTGGGATGTTGTTCATCTTGGTGCCCAGGCTGTCGGCCGACTTGGTTATGCGGTCAATCTGCGCCGAGAGGTGTTTCTCGCCCGACTCCAAAGCGGTCATTCGCTCACTAAACTCTCTGTATAACTCCGTTTCGCTCTTGCGGGTAAGTCGCTCACGGCTCTGCCAGCGCTCCTCTGAGGAGTTCTCGGCAAAATCGTAGGGCTCCGACTCGAAGAGTATTCGGAAGACGTTGCGGTCACGCTCGATGACATTGTGGAGCACCTGCTGTACCGTGTCGTAGCGGGCTGTTATAACACCGAGTTCGCTCTCCATCACCTCGTTGCGTACCCTCTGGCGGTGCTGCGAGGGGGTATCTACAAGGGTGAAGAGTGAGTAAATGCCGATGGTGAGCAGGGCGAAAATGAGTATGTTGGAGAGTATGCGCCCAACAACGGAGCCTATGCGTCCTGCACGGCTCTCGCTGGGTGGATATATGGTGTAGCGCCTACTCATTTGCTGTCCCCTCCAGGGTCTCAAAGGTGGTTGTTTTGGCCTGCTCTATGATGCGGTCTAGCTCAGCCTCGCTCATATCTCGGCGGAAGTAGTTGATGGGATCGACATTCTGCCCCATATAGATTACCTCGTAGTGGAGGTGGGGGCCCGTAGAACCGCCCGTGGAGCCCATATAACCAATTAGCTCACCTCGCTTAACCTCCTGACCCACAGTTACAAGTCGTTCGTTGAGGTGGGCATAGCGTGTCTTGTAGCCAAAGCCGTGGTCGATGACCAACATCTGGCCGTAGCCCTTGCGACGCAGCCCCTTCTCGGAGTGGACCACCACGCCGTTGCCGGTGGCATATATGGGGTCACCTCTGCGGCCACCGAAGTCTATTCCTTTGTGCTGAATGTAGCGTTTGTAGATGGGGTGGAGCCTGCGGCCATAGGCACCGATGGGGCCACGCAAATCCTTCTTGTTGATGGGCCAAATGGCGGGAATCGAGGCAGCCATCTTCTCCTTATCTTTGGAGAGGAGCTGCAACTCGTCGAGCGAGCGGCTCTGGCGGTAGAGCTGTCGGCTCTGGGCGTCGAGAGCCATCCACGCATTGCGCACAATGCCGCCATAGTCGTCCGTGTAACTCTCGTAGGTTGAGGCAGGGTAGGGGGTGTAGGTGCCCGCAATTGTGAGGGTGTCGGCACCGAAGAGTGAGCGATATACATTGTTGTCCCTCTGGCGCATCTGGTCAATCTTCTCACCGCTTGCCGCAATGCGCTCGCCGAGCACGGCAAACTCCCCGGAGAGGGCTTCGCCTTGCTCCTCCAGTCGGTGGAGTTTTGGGGTGTAGTAGGTCATCGAGAAGACCAAATTGAGGGTGGCGGCTGCGATGAAAAGGAGCAACACACGCCTGATGGTACGATACCTCTTCAGGCGTGGCGGACACTCCACGGGCTCATAGGCGAGTGTCTGGGGGTTGAATTTGTACTCTTTTTCACTCATTGGGCGAATTTTGCGCTCTTAAACGTGGCAAAATTAGCGAGAAATATGTATTTTTGCAAACTTAAATAATAGGTAACAAAGTAATAATACAATATAGCACTATGATGACATCAAACGAGATTAGGAAAAAATTCCTCGAGTTCTTCGAGAGCAAGGGTCACACCATTGTACCCTCGGCACCTATGGTTGTGAAAAACGACCCCACACTTATGTTCACCAACGCAGGTATGAACCAGTTTAAGGATATCTTCCTGGGTAACGCCACCAAGACTATGGACCGTGCGGCAGATACCCAGAAGTGTCTGCGTGTGTCGGGTAAACACAACGACCTTGAGGAGGTAGGACACGATACCTATCACCACACTATGTTCGAGATGCTCGGCAACTGGTCGTTTGGTGACTACTTCAAGAAAGAGGCTATTGATTGGGCTTGGGAGCTCCTCACCGAGGTCTATGGTATGCCCAAGGATAGGCTCTATGCCACTGTCTTTGAGGGCGCACCCGAGGATGGTGTACCTATGGATCAGGAGGCTTTCGACCTGTGGAAGCAGTATCTGCCCGAGGATCACATCATCCTTGGCAACAAGCACGACAACTTCTGGGAGATGGGTGAGACTGGTCCCTGCGGTCCCTGCAGCGAGATTCACTTCGACCTCCGCAGTGAGGAGGAGAGGAAGGAAAAGCCCGGCAGTGAGATGGTGAATATGGGTCACCACCTCGTTATCGAGATTTGGAACCTTGTGTTTATGCAGTTCAACCGCAAGGCTAATGGCTCGCTGGAGCCCCTGCCCCACAAACATATCGACACCGGTATGGGCTTTGAGCGCCTCTGTATGGTGCTCCAGAATAAGCAGAGCAACTACGACACTGATGTATTCCAGACCCGCATCAGCGAGATTGCTGCCCTCTCGGGCAAGCGCTATGGCGACGACCAGAAGGCTGATGTGGCTATGAGGGTTATCGCAGACCACCTGCGTACCATCTCCTTCTCGATTGCTGATGGTCAGCTGCCCAGCAATGTGAAGGCCGGTTACGTTATCCGCCGCATCTTGCGTCGTGCCGTGCGCTATGGCTACACCTACCTCGGCTTCAATGAGCCCTTCATCTGTAAACTCGTTCCCGGCTTGGTTGAGCAGATGGGCGAGCAGTTCCCCGAGCTGAAGGCACAGCAGACCCTCATCACCAGTGTTATCTGCGAGGAGGAGAGCGCTTTCCTCAAAACTCTGGCCACCGGTATCAACCTGCTCGATGGCGTTATGAAGAAGACCGCAGCTGCTGGTGGTAAGACTATCGACGGTAAGTCGGCATTCACCCTCTACGACACCTACGGTTTCCCCATCGACCTCACCGAGCTCATCGCAAGGGAGAATGGTATGGAGGTTGATTTGGTTGCTTTTGATGTAGAGCTTCAGGCACAGAAAGCACGTTCCCGCAACGCTGCAGCCCAGGAGAATGACGATTGGGTGGAGCTCGTAGCGGGTGCGACAACCGAGTTTGTGGGCTACGACAACCTCACCGCCGAGGTGAAAGTTGTTCGCTATCGCCGTGTGACCACAAAGGGTAAGACCCTCTATCAGCTCGTATTCGACCGCACCCCCTTCTACGCCAATAGCGGTGGTCAGGTGGGTGACAAGGGCTACATCGAGGCAGCCGGCAAGAGGTTTGCAATTCTCGATACCATCAAGGAGAATGGTCTTCCGATCCATATCGTTAGCGAGCTTCCCGAGAGTGTGGAGGCTGCGTTTGTGGCAGTTGTTGATGAGGAGAGCCGCTTGGCTTCGGCCCGTCACCACTCCGTAACCCACCTTATGCACAAGGCTTTGAGGGATATCCTCGGCAGCCACGTGGAGCAGAAAGGCTCGCTCGTATGTCCCGAGTATCTCCGTTTCGACTTTTCGCACTTCCAGAAGGTGACCGACGAGGAGTTGCGCCAGGTAGAGAGGGCTGTTAATCGTATGATTCGTGCCAACTACGCTCTTGACGAGAACCGTGAGTGCTCCATTGAGGAGGCACAGAAGGCTGGTGCTATGATGCTCTTCGGCGAGAAGTATGGCGACAAGGTGAGGATGATTCGCTTTGGCGAGTCGGTGGAGCTTTGTGGCGGTACCCACGTGAGCGCAACCGGTGTTATCGGTCAGTTTAAGATTGTGGCCGAGAGTGCCATTTCGGCAGGTGTCCGCCGTATTGAGGCTATCGCTGGTGGCGTAGCCGAGGAGGAGGGCTACAAAACCGAGGAGGCTCTCAAGGAGATTCAGAAGACTGTGGGTTCGCCCGCACTCCTTCAGGCTATCCGCAAGATGATGGAGGAGAACACCGAGCTCCGCAAGGAGATTGAGGGCTTCCGTGCAGAGAAGGCCAAGGGTGTTGCTGCCGAGATTGGCAAACTCATTGGCGAGGGCGCTGTGGTAAGCAAGGTGGTGGAGATGCCCGTGGATATGCTCAAGGATGCTATCTATGCTCTGCGCACCGCCAATCCCGATGTGGCTATCGTTGTGGGTAGCCGTGAGGGTGGTAAGCCTATGTTGGCTGTGGCTGTTGGTGACAATCTTGTGAAGGCAGGTGTGAAAGCAGGTGATATCGTTCGTGGCGCTGCAAAAGAGATGCAGGGTGGCGGTGGCGGTCAGCCTTTCTATGCAACTGCAGGTGGTAAGAACCCCGAGGGCCTGGAGAGGGCTATCGCTGTGGCCGAGGAGATGATTCTCGCCATCGTGAACAAATAATTTTGAAAGATTAGGTTAGGATAAATACAACGATAGAAGACAATGACACAGAAAGTATTGCTGATGATTCTCGACGGTTGGGGCAAGGGTGATCACTCCAAGAGTGATGTTATCTACTCGGCCCAGCCCGAATTTATGAACTCCCTAGAGGCTCGCTATCCCAATGCCGAGCTTCGCACCGATGGTGAGAATGTGGGTCTGCCCGAGGGCCAGATGGGTAACTCGGAGGTGGGCCACCTCAATATCGGCGCAGGTAGGGTGGTATATCAGGATTTGGTGAAGATTAACCGTGCCTGCCGTGACAACTCCATTATGGAGAACTGTGAGGTGAAGGCCGCATTTGAGTATGCCAAAGAGAAGGGTGTGAAGGTTCACTTTATGGGCCTTGTAAGCGATGGTGGCGTCCACAGCCAGCAGTCGCACCTCCACAAACTCTGCGACATAGCTGCTACTTATGGACTTGCTGACCGCACCTTTGTACACTGCTTTATGGATGGTCGTGACACCGACCCCCAGAGCGGTAAGGGCTACATTGAGGCTCTCGAGAGCCACCTCCAGACAACCGGTGGTAAAATCGCCTCCATCATCGGTCGCTACTATGCTATGGACCGCGACAAACGTTGGGAGAGGGTTCGTCTTGCCTACGACCAGCTCGTAAAAGGCCTCGGCAAGCACTCCACAAATATGGTGGAGGCTATGCAGGAGAGCTACGACGAGGGTGTGACCGACGAGTTTGTGAAACCCATCGTGGCTGTCGACGAGAACGACCAGCCTATCGGCCTTATTGAGGCAAACGACCTGGTAATCTTCTTCAACTTCCGCAACGACCGTGCAAAGGAGATTACCATTGTACTTACCCAGCAGGATATGCCCGAGGAGGGTATGACTACCCTTCCCCTCTACTACTGCTGTATGACCCCCTATGACGCCAAGTTCGAGGGTCTGCACATCCTCTTCGACAAGGATAATGTGGAGAATACCATTGGCGAGTATGTCTCGTCGTTGGGCCTCAGTCAGTTGCGTATTGCCGAGACCGAGAAGTATGCCCACGTAACCTTCTTCCTCAATGGTGGTCGTGAGGCCGAGTTTGCCGGCGAGAGCCGCATCCTCATCCCCTCGCCCAAGGTTGCAACCTACGATCTCCAGCCTGAGATGAGTGCCCCCGAGGTGGCTTCGGCACTCGTAGAGGAGCTCAAAAAGCAGAAGTTCGACTTCATCGCCCTCAACTTCGCCAACGGCGATATGGTTGGCCACACCGGCGTGTGGGATGCTATCCACACCGCTGTTAAGACTGTGGATGGTTGCGTGAAGGATGTGGTAACCACCGCAGTTGAGAACGGCTATGAGGTGGTGATCATCGCCGACCACGGCAATGCCGACTTCGCCATCAACCCAGACGGCACCCCCAACCCCGCACACTCGCTCAATCCCGTGCCCATCATCGTGGTGTCCGACCGTGTGGCAAGCGTGCAGAATGGTGTGCTGGCCGATGTGGCACCCACCGTGCTCAAACTTATGGGCCTCGCACAGCCCGCCGAAATGACCGGCAAGGCTCTCGTGGAGCTCAAATAGTTAGTAGGCAGTGTACGAACGCCGTACAGTGTACGACTGCCGCTTTTTGTAAAAAGTGGCACCAAAAACTTTTAGTGCAGAGTTTGCGTTACATTGTACGCCTCCCTGCGGTAGGTATCAAAAAAGTAAGAGCCAACCTCTTTTATGCGAGCTTAAGAGGTTGGCTCTTACCTTTTTACCACTCCACAAAGTGGAGTGTCGTACAATGTTCCGAATAACCCCGGACTATCAGTTGTCAGTTGTCGGTTGTTGGTTATTGGTTATTGGTTATTGGTTGTATTTAGTGTCATTAGGGACATAAGGGACATTAGGGAAATAATCCCATAACTCTTATAACTCCCATAATTCCTATCTGGGGTAGAGCATAGGAGTAATAGGAGTAATAGGAGTAATAGGAGTAATAGGAGTAATAGGAGTAATAGGAGTAATAGGAGTAATAGGAGCCTCTCTCTAAACCCCCTATAATCCCCAATACTCTCTATTGTCCCTAACGCCCCTAATATTACATCACAAATAAAAGGGGCAACGCATTTGCGTCGCCCCTCACGCTGAAGTTTTAAGAGGTCAAATAGATTATTTATATCATATTTGACCGGAAGTTACTCTTACTCGGCTTTGTGTACGAGGGTGATAATCTCACCACCGTGAATGATTGCCTGCTCGTTGGCGGGAAGGGTCTTCCAAGCACGCTCGGGAAGCGATTTCTTAAGACCAATCTTCACATACTCCATATCTACAATGGGGCAAACCTTCAGGTAGCCGCCCAAAATCATAGTGTTGAAAAGGCGAGCATTACCCATCTTGGCGCACTCCTCGGTAGCATTGATGGTGTAGATGTTGATATCCTTACGAGTGGGGTGGTGGGTGATACCGTTAGTATCGTAGATGAGGTTACCACCGGGGCGAACGCTATTCTCGAACTTATCCAAGCTCTGCTGGTTCAGAACGATGATGGTGTCGCACATCTGCACGATGGGGGAGCTAACGGGCTGGTCGCTAACAACAACAGTCACATTGGCAGTACCACCACGCATCTCGGGGCCATAGCTGGGCAGCCAGCTAACCTCATAACCCTGCAACATACCCGAGTAGGCCAAAATTTTACCGGTCGAGAGGACACCCTGTCCACCGAAACCTGCGATAATCAATTCCTGTTTCATATCTCTAAAGTCTGTTTTTAGGGGTTATTCGTCTTTAATGTCACCAAGAGGATACTCGGCAACCAAGTTCTCCTCCATCCACTTGTTGGCCTGAACGGGGCTCATCTTCCAGCCGCTGTTGCAAGTTGCAACGAACTCAACAAACGACAAACCTTTGCCTGCCAGCGAGTTCTCCAGAGCTTTGCGGATGGCCTTCTTTGCTTTGCGAACAGCTGCGGGGGTGTGAACACTCTGGCGAGTTACGTAGCACACACCGGGAAGCTGGCATACAAAGTTGGCAACCTTGTAGGGATAACCGTGCAACTGGGGATCACGACCATAGGGGCAGGTTGCGGTCTTCATACCGATGAGGGTATTGGGCGACATCTGACCACCGGTCATACCATAAATCGCATTGTTTACATAGAACACTGCGATGCTCTCGCCACGGTTACATACGTGGATGCTCTCGGCGGTACCGATAGCGGCCAAGTCACCGTCACCCTGGTAGGTGAAGACGAGTTTCTCGGGATAGAGCCTGTGTGCGGCGGTTGCAACAGCTGCTGCACGGCCGTGGGCTGCCTGAATCCAGTCAATGTGGAGGTAGTTGTATGCAAATACCGAGCAACCTACGGGCGATACACCGATGGTCTTATCCTGAACACCCATCTCGTCGATTACCTCGGCGATGAGTTTGTGGATAGTACCGTGGCTACAACCGGGGCAGTAGTGCATCACGTTGTCTTTCAAGACGGGAGTCTTGGAATATACCAAATTCTCTTTGGTTTTCTCAACAATATATTCTGCCATAACGATCTGCTATTTAATGATTTTGTTCTTCAGTGCCTCATAAACCTGATCGGGAGTGTAAACTGCACCACCGGTACGGCCGTAGTGCTCAACGGGCACGGCACCATTAACTGCCAACCTTACATCGTCAACCATCTGACCCATATTCAGCTCGGCAACGAGTACACCTTTGGTCTTCTTGGCAACCTCGGCAATCTTCTTGCTGGGGAAGGGCCAGAGGGTGATGGGACGGATAAGACCCACCTTGTGGCCATTTGCACGGGCAATAGCGATGGTCTCCTTGCAGATACGGGCCGACGAACCGAAGGCTACGATGAGGTAGTCGGCGTCGTCACACATATACTCCTCGAAGCGTACATCCTCCTGCTCGCAGCGGGCGTACTTCTCGAAAATCTTGTAGTTGAACTGCTCCTGTGCATAGGGATCGAGCTCCAGAGAGGTGATGATATTGCCCTCACGGTCAGCAGTCTTACCGGTACAAGCCCAGCTGCTGTGCATCTTCACAATCTCCTCGTCGGTCCAGCGGGGACGCTGCTCGGCGAGCTCAACTTTCTCCATCATCTGGCCGATAACGCCGTCCGAAAGAATCATAACAGGGTTGCGATACTTGAATGCCAAGTCGAATGCGTCAAACACGAAGTCGTGCATCTCCTGAACCGATGCGGGGGCCAAAACGATAATCTTATAGTCACCGTGGCCGCCACCCTTCACTGCCTGGTTGTAGTCGCTCTGTGCGGGCTGGATGGTACCAAGACCTGGGCCGCCACGAGTAACATTCACAACAACGCAAGGAAGCTCTGCACCTGCCAGGTAGGTCAAACCCTCGCACATAAGGCTGATACCGGGGCTCGACGAAGAGGTCATAACCCTCTTACCGCAAGCTGCACCGCCGTAAACCATATTAATCGACGATACCTCGCTCTCGGCCTGTACAACCACCATACCGGTAGTCTCCCAGGGTTTGCGCTCCATAAGTGTCTCCATTACCTCGCTCTGGGGGGTAATAGGATAGCCGAAATAGCCATCGGCTCCGCAACGAATCGCAGCTTCTGCGATAACCTCGTTGCCTTTCATCAATTTAAGTTCTCCCATAGCTACTCGAATTTTTGTCTGTAAACTGTGATACAAGTGTCCGGGCAAATAATTGCACAACTAGCACATCCGGTGCAGTTGTCGGGGTTTGCCATGTGGGCGTAGTTATAGCCTTTGCCATTGACATTGGGCGAGAGTGCCAAAACGTCGCAGGGGCAAGAGGCAACACATACCTCGCAGCCTTTGCAGCGCTCGGTATCTACAACGATTGTTCCCTTGATTTTTGCCATACTGTTTAGTAGTTATATTAATTAATAGGTATGTTTGGTTCTACTTTCCTAAAACTCGTGGATTACAACACCGCTGCGCAACTTGGGCTCAAACCAAGTGGTTTTGGGAGGCATAATGTTGCCGCTGTCAGCGATGTCGATGAGCTGCTGCATCGAAACGGGATAGAGTGCGAAGGCAACCTTCATCTCACCGCTATCAACCCTCTTCTGCAACTCGCCAAGGCCACGGATACCACCAACGAAATCGATGCGTTTGTCCCTACGGAGGTCCTTAATACCCAGCACTTTGTCCAACACGAGGTTCGACAGCACGGTTACGTCCAGAACACCGATGGGGTCGTTGTCGTCGTAGGTGCCCTCTTTGGCGGTCATCGAGTACCACTCGCCATCCAAGTAGAGGCCAAAGTTGTGGAGAGCATTGGGCTTATATATGTCTGCCCCCTTCTTCTCAACAACAAAGTCTTTCTCAACTGCTGCGAGGAACTCCTCTTTCGACAGGCCGTTAAGGTCTTTAACCACACGGTTGTAGTCGATAATGTTGAGCTGTGCATCGGGGAAGATAACAGCCAGGAAGTAGCAGTACTCCTCCTCGCCGGTGTGGTTGGGGTTAGCCAACATCCTCTCCTTGCCAACGCCTGCAGCAGCAGCGGTACGGTGGTGACCGTCAGCTACATAGAGTGCGGGAATCTGCTCGAAGATTGCAGTGATATTCTTGATATCCTCGTCGGAGTCGATGAGCCACAAGGTGTGACCTACGCCGTCCTCGCTCACAAAGTCGTACTTGGGAGCCTCGGCAATCACACGGTTTACGATGGCATTCATATCCTCCCTCTCGGGGTAGGCGAAGAATACGGGCTCGAGGTTTGCGCTCTGTGCCCTAACGTGTTTCATACGATCCTCCTCTTTGTCGGCCCTGGTGAGCTCGTGCTTCTTGATGCGACCCTCGAGGTAGTCCTGGAAGTGGCAGCAAGCAACCAGACCATACTGGCGTTTGCCGTTCATAGTCTGTGCGTAGATGTAGTAGCACTCCTTCTCCTCTTTCACGAGCCAACCTTTCTCCTTCCAGCTCTTGTAGTTCTCAACGGCTTTGGCATAAACAGCCTCATCGTGCTCGTCGATAATGGGGTCGAAGTCGATTTCGGGTTTGATGATGTGGAGGAGGCTCTTCTCGCCTGCCTCTGCCTTAGCCTCAACCGAGTTGAGCACATCGTAGGGACGAGATGCTACCTCGTTAGCCAATGCCTGTGGTGGACGCACACCACAAAAAGCTTTAATTTTTACCATATTATCTTATGCTTTATTGGGTGTGACTATTTATTAACCTGGAATTTGCGGTTGCCGTTTACGAAGAAATCTACAATCTGGCTGGCTGCAGCCTTTGCAGCGTTGTAGTTAGCCTCGGCGGTCTCTGCACCCTGTTTCTTGGGGGTTGCAAATACACGGTTGCCATATTTCTCCACGAGCTCAGCCTGGCAAGCTGCTGCGATATCGCTGGCATACTTCAGGTCCTCACGCTCACCCAGAACTGCCATCAGGTCCTCCTCGTTGATAACCTCCTTGCGGGCGGTGTTCACCAGGATAGCGCCTTTGGGCATACTCTCCAGCAGGTGGCGGTCAACCGATTTGAGGTACTTGGGAGTTGCGGGGATGTGGAGCGAGATGTAGTCGCACTTGCTGTAGAGCTCCTCGGCGGTCTCAACACGGGTTACGCCGTTGTTCTCGAAGATGCTCATATCGGTAATCGAGGGCGAAAGTGCGTAAACCTCCATACCCAGAGCTTTACCATAGCGGCCTACAATCTGACCAATGTTGCCGTAGCCGTGGATGCCGAGCTTCTTGCCGCTAACCTCTTTGCCGGTGCCGGGTTTGAAGGTGTTACGAGACATATAGATCATAAGGCCCAAAGCCAACTCTGCAACGGCGTTTGCGTTCTGGCCGGGGGTGTTCATAACAACGATACCACGCTCCGAAGCGGCTGCGCAATCAACATTGTCATAACCAGCACCTGCACGAACAACAATCTTCAGCTGGGGAGCTGCAGCGATAACCTCGGCGGTAACCTTGTCGCTACGAACGATAAGTGCGTCGGCATCTTTCACTGCATCCAAAAGCTGTGCTTTCTCGGTGTATTTCTCAAGGAGAGCCAGCTCCATACCTGCCTCTTTTACTACGTTGGCAATTGCCTCAACGGCTGCTTTTGCAAAAGGTTTCTCTGTTGCTACTAAAATTTTCATAGGTTCTATTAAGCCATAAAAGTCCACAGCACGCTCCCTTTTATGCTCAAATGTATATGGCACAACTGTCGGCATACCGTGGACTTTTATTTGATTTAGGTGATTAAATCGGATTCTTATTTAACGTGAAGTTTCTCAAACTCCTGCATACACTCTACGAGGGCCTTAACGCTCTCGATGGGAAGTGCGTTGTAGCAGCTGGCACGGAAACCACCAACCAAGCGGTGACCCTTGATACCAACCATACCACGAGCTTTAGCAAACTCCATAAACTCACCTGCCAGCTCCTCGTACTCGGGATTCATAACGAAGCAGATGTTCATCCTCGAACGATCCTCCTTAGCAGCGGTGCCACGGAAGAGGGCGTTGCGGTCGATCTCGTTGTAGAGAAGGTCTGCTTTCTCGCAGTTGATGCGGTACATTTCCTTCATACCACCGATGCTCTTCATCCAACGCAAGGTCTCCAAGAGAACGTAGATGGGGAATACGGGAGGAGTGTTGTACATCGAGTTGTTGTCGGTGTGGGTTTTGGGGTGAACCATGCTGGGAACCTCGCGAACAACTTTCTCCAACATATCGTCACGGATGATAACGAAGGTTACACCTGCGGGAGCCAGGTTCTTCTGTGCACCACCGTAGATGATAGCATACTTCGATACATCAACGGGGTGGCTCAGGATGTCCGAGCTCATATCGCAGATGTGAGGAATGGGCGAGTCGATGTCGATGTGATTCTCGGTACCGTAGATGGTGTTGTTCATACAGGTGTAGAGATAGTCACAGTCGGTAGGAATGGTGTAGCCTTTGGGAATAGCCGAGAAGTTGCTCTCCTCGCCGCTGGCGATAACCTCAACTTTACCGAAGAGTTTAGCCTCTTTGATAGCCTTCTTGGTCCACACACCGGTGTTTACATAAGCTGCTTTGGTGCCCAAGAAGTTGTAAGGAATCTGGAAGAATTGGGTGCTTGCGCCACCACCAACGAAGAAAATCTGATAGTTGTCAGGAATCTCCAGGAGCTCGCGGAAGAGGGCTTTAGCCTCGTCCATTACTGCGTCAAAGTCTTTGGTACGGTGCGAAATCGAGAGAATCGAAAGGCCGCTGCCGTTGAAATCCAAAACAGCCTCAGCTGCTTTCTTAATAACTACGTCGGGCAGAACAGAGGGTCCTGCGTTGAAATTGTGTTTTACCATTTTGATTTGAATAGGTTAAAAAGTTAGTATAAAGTTAACTGTTGTTCCAATCTACGATTGCATCCGCAAATATACGCCATTTTTTGGAGTAAAACAACCTAAACCCTCTTTATTTTTGTCTCATTGTAAGAAAAATTAACCTATCTTTGTCGGCTAGAACCAAACATAGATACAATGATTAAGTCAATGACGGGTTTCGGTAAGTCCGAAATCAATACTTCCGACCGCAAAATTACTGTCGAAACACGCTCGCTCAACGGCAAACAACTCGACCTCTCGGTGAAGCTCCCCGCACGCTATCGCCAGTTTGAGTATGAGATTCGCAATCGTGCCGCAAAGGTGCTCCAGAGGGGTAAAACCGACATCTTTATTACGGTTGAGACTACCGCCACAAAGCCTGCTACCGCTGCTATTAATCCCGAGTTGTTTGAGGCTTATACAAAGCAACTTGTGGAGCTTTCGTCGCAGTCGGGTCTGGGTATGAGCAGCGAGATTTATGCAATGATTCTCTCCTCCGTAATGCGTATGCCCGAGGTGGTGTCGAGCGACGTGGATTCGGTTGGCGAGGAGGAGGGTGCGGCTCTTCTGAAGGCCGTAGATGAGGCTCTGGCTGCCCACGACAAGTTCCGTGAGCAGGAGGGTGCAATTCTCATTGCCGATCTCCTGCACCGTGTGGACCTTATTCAGGAGTATAAGCAGAGCGTTATCCCATTTGAGGTGCGCCGCACGGAGGTTATCAAACAGCGCATCCTTGACCAACTTGCACAGTTGGCCGTAAACTACGACGCCAATCGCCTTGAGCAGGAGATGATTTTTTATCTTGAGAAGCTCGATATCACAGAGGAGAAAGTAAGGCTCGACAAGCACTGCGACTACTTCCGTGAGGTGGCTATGGGCGAGGATAGCGTGGGTCGCAAACTTGGTTTTGTGGCACAGGAGATGGGTCGTGAAATCAACACTATGGGCTCCAAGGCCAACGACTCCGAAATCCAGATTCTGGTGGTTAAGATGAAGGATGAGCTTGAGAAGATTAAAGAACAGGTACTCAATATTTTGTAAATGGGAAAGCTGATTATATTTTCGGCACCTTCGGGCTCGGGTAAAACCACCATTGTGCGCCGACTGATGGAGATGTTGGGGGGATTAGAATTTTCCGTCTCGGCAACCTCTCGTGCACCCCGTGGTGTGGAGCAGCACGGCAAGGATTACTACTTCCTATCGGCCGAGGAGTTTGATGCAAAAATCGCCGAAGATGCCTTTGTGGAGTGGGAGGAGGTCTATGCCGGCACCAAATATGGCACTCTGCGTAGCGAGATGGAGCGTATTTGGGCGAAGGGAAATACAATTCTCTTCGATGTGGATGTGAAGGGCGGCGTAAGGCTTAAGAGTATCTTTGGCGAGAGCGCTCTCTCCATCTTTGTGATGCCCCCCTCGATTGAGGAGTTGCGCAACAGATTGGTGGGGCGTGCCACAGATTCTCCCGAGAAAATCGAGCAACGTATTGCCAAGGCCGGCGAGGAACTTGGCTACGCCGAGAGGTTTGATAGGGTAGTGGTGAACGACAATCTCGAGATGGCTGTCGAGGAGGTGCATCGCATCGTAACAGGGTTTATCGCTGAATAATACAAGGGAGGGATGGCACTCACGGCTCTTTATTTCGGCTCTTTCAATCCCATTCACAATGGGCATATTGGCGTGGCTCAATATGTTGTGAATGAGGGTTATGCCGATGAGGTGTGGTTGGTGGTGTCTCCCCAAAATCCCCATAAAGCCGCAGCAGGGTTGGCTCCGGAGGGCGACCGCCTGGAGATGGCCCGTAGGGCTGTGGAGGGTATCCGAGGTGTGGAGGTGTGCGACGTGGAGTTTTCGATGGAACGCCCATCTTATACAATTAAAACTCTGGAGCGACTCAAAGAACTCTACCCCGAGCGAACATTTGCCATTCTGGGTGGCGGCGATGTGGCTGCTACGATTGCCACTTGGCGAGAGGGGGAGAGGATTGTGAAGGAGAATAAAATCCTGATTTATCCCCGCAATGAGCACGACCATTTTGGGGAACCATTTGTGATGCTCACAGGGGCAACGATGATGGATGTTTCCTCCACCGAGATTAGAAATTTGATTGCCGCCGAAGGGGAGTGGGAGAGCCTTGTGCCCCAATGTGTGGCCGAATATATCAAAAAATACGAACTATATATGAACCAGGATGTTATAAAGGAGCTGGAAGAGGGCAAAAAAGCCTTTGCTGCGAGCGATTTTGGAGCTGCCAAAAATCACTTCGGTGCAGTGCTGCGTATGGACGATGGCAACACCGAGGCAATCCAGTGGCTTGAGATGATTGAGGATATTTTGGCCTTCCGCCACAAAGATTACTACAATCCATAGAGAGAAGAATATGAAGAGAAATATTGCACTGCTTGCAGGCGGCAACTCCTCCGAGAGGGAGATTGCCTTGCAGAGCGCTGCCCAGGTCGAGGAGGCTTTCGACAAGGAGCGCTACAATGTGTGGCTCATCGATGTGTGTGGCCGCACGTTTACTTATAGGAACGACAAAGGAGAGTATAGGGTTGATTTGAATGATTTTTCGCTCACCGTTGAGAATGAGCGCATTGAGTTCGACTTTGCCTACATTATGATTCACGGCACCCCTGGTGAGGATGGCCATATTCAGGGTTACCTGGAAATGATGGGTGTGCCCTTCTCGTCGTGTGATATGGTGTCGTCGGTAATCACTTTCGATAAAGTGTCCACCAAGAGGGCTGTGGCCGAGACCGGCGTTGGATTGGCCAAAGGAATCATTCTCGGTGAGGATGATTGGATTGCTCCCGAGGCTATCGTGGCCGAGCTGGGTCTTCCTCTCTTTGTGAAACCCAATGCCAGCGGCAGTAGCTGTGGTGTAACGAAGGTGAAGAGCGCCGAGGAGCTGCCCGACGCTATTTTCAAGGCTTTTGATGAGAGCTCCGAAGTGCTTGTGGAAGAGTTTATTGCGGGCCGAGAGATGGCTTGTGGTGTACTCGTAACCTCTGAGCAGGAGTATCTCTTCCCCATTACCGAGGTAGTGGCCAAAAATGAGTTTTTCGACTATGAGGCCAAATATACCGCAGGTATGAGCGACGAGATTACCCCAGCCGACATAACTCCCGAGGTGGCTGCCAAACTCAATGAGATGACCCTGGCCGCCTACAAGGCTTGTCGTTGCAAGGGTCTTGCAAGGGTCGATTTCATTGTTACCCCCGAGGGAGAACCTGTGATGATTGAGATAAATACCATTCCCGGTATGAGTGGCGGCAGCATCGTGCCCAAGCAGATTAAGGCAGCGGGTATGACTATGACCGATATTCTCACCCTTATAATCGAAGATGAGTTATGCAATCGATGATTGAGATTGACGACAAGATTATCTCCACCGACATCCTCACCGAGGAGTTTTGCTGCCCCCTTGTGGAGTGCAAAGGCGAGTGCTGTGTGGAGGGTAATGCGGGCGCACCCCTCGAAATTGAGGAGGTGGATGTGCTTGAGGAGGAGTATGAGAACTACAAGCCCTATATGACCCCAGAGGGTGTGGAGGTTATTGAACGTGAGGGATTTATGTATGTGGATGAGGACGGCGATTATTGCACTCCTTTGGTGAATGATGCCGAGTGTGCCTACTCCGTTAAGGAGAACGGCCTGACTCTCTGTGCCATTGAGAAGGCCTATCGAGATGGTAAAACCACATTCAAAAAACCCATCTCGTGCCACCTCTATCCCATCCGTGTCAAGAGGTTCTCGAATGGCTCCTATGGCCTCAATCTTCACCGTTGGGATATTTGTCGCTGTGCTTTTGAGTGCGGAAAGAAAAATGGTGTAAAACTCTATAAAGCCCTCCAGGAACCCATTGAGAGGTGTTTTGGTGAGGAGTTTTACGAGCAGCTTTGCGAGGCTGCCGAGATGATTAGCAGCCAGGAAGAATAGGGGAGAGAATATGAAGAGATTGTTGTGGATTGTTGCGATGGTTTGTGGGGCGCTGGCGGTGTCGGCTCCCTCGGCTGCACAACGCAAATACAACCTCGAGGAGCTTCCACGCATCCCCATCGATACGGTCGATACGGCCACGCCGGGGGTGAAAATTATCACCTACACGAATAATACTTGGGGGTACTATCTTCCCGATTATGAGAGCCTTGTAAATCAGAGTGTCTATCAGGATCATTGGGTGACAAATGAGGTTTTTGCCTACCGAGATGTGAAGATTTCTGATGTGCCCGAGAGTATGGAGATAGAACTCATCGAGTCGCTTGATGGCTATCATCCTCCCGTGTTGGGGCGTGTGTCGTCACGCTACGGCCCCCGTCGGAGGGGTATGCACAAGGGTATAGATATAGGTCTGCCCACGGGCGAGCCCATTTACGCAACATTTGATGGCAAGGTGCGCTACGCTCGTTATAATTCGGGCGGCTATGGCTATTTGGTGATTATTCGCCACCCCAACGGGCTCGAAACGTATTATGGTCACCTCTGCAAACTGAATGTGAGTGTGAATGACTATGTTGTTGCAGGACAGGTGATTGGCTATGGTGGCAATACGGGTCGCAGTAGTGGCCCCCACCTCCACTATGAGATGCGTTATGCCGACCTCACATTTGACCCCGAACGAATCATAGACTTCTCGACGGGCGACCTTAAGTGGCAAAACTTTGTGCTCGAAAGGGGATACTTCAATATCTCCTCCAAACTCACCGAGGCTCTCGAAGAGGAGGAGGGTGACCTGGGCGATATGTTTGTGGATAAGGATGGCAATCCTCTCTCGTCGGAGGAGATTGTCGATAATCTTGAAAAGTCGGCAGCCAAGCCCAAAACTACCGTGAATGACGTGCTCTACTATAAGGTGAAAAGTGGCGATAATCTGTCGAAAATTGCTGCGAAATATGGCACCACGGTGGGTAATTTGTGCAAGCTTAACGGCATTAAAAGTTCCACGCCCATACGTATCGGCCAACGCTTGAGAGTAAGGTAGTTACTGATTTACGCAATATAATAAAAGGCTCGGAAACCCCGAGCCTTTTCTTATGTTTAGTTGAGTGCTATTTGCTGTAATCTCTCTCGCCGAAAATCATAGAGCCGATGCGGACCATTGTGCTGCCACACTCGATGGCTTCTGGGTAGTCGGAGGTCATACCCATCGACACCGTGTTGAACTCGGGGCCAAACAGACCACGCAGCTCCTCAAAGAGAGCTCGCAGGGTGCGAAACTCGCTCTTGTTGAGCTCAATATCGTCGGTAAGCGTACCAATGGTCATTACTCCTCGGGGGCGGACAAAGGGGAACTGCGCCATATTTCCACCGGCTAAAAACTCAAGGAGCTCACGAGTGTCCCAACCGCTCTTGCTCTCATCCTCCGCAAGGTGCACCTCGAAGAGAATGTCGATGGTGCGGCCACACTTTTCTGCTTGACGGTTAATCTCGGCCACAAGTCGCTCGCTATCAACCGAATGAATGAGCGATACAAAGGGCGCAATCATCTTCACCTTGTTGGTCTGGAGGTGGCCAATCATATGCCACTCGATATCCTCGGGGAGCTGTGGGACTTTGGCCACCAACTCCTGTGGGCGACTCTCGCCAAAGATGCGCTGACCGGCCTCGTAGGCCTCACGAATTGCCTCCACGGGGTGGAATTTGGACACCGCAACGAGGGTTACACCCTCGGGTAGTGTGCGGTGAAGATGCTCTATTTGTGTTGTTACCGACATTTTGATTGCTGTTTGTTTGGCAAATTTACAGAATATTTTCTATTTTTGTTGATTGGACAACCGAAACTAATCTCTAAAAACACAAATAATGATGAACAAACGATTTTTTGCAACAATTATTCTCGCCCTTGTGGCGTGGAGCAGCGCTCTGGCCTGCACCAACCTCATTGTCACCCGTGGCGCATCGACCGACGGCTCCAATATGGTCTCCTATGCCGCCGACTCCCACCAACTCTATGGTGCACTCTACCACAGCCCCGCAGCCAAGTGGAAAGCCGGCTCGATGCTGAAGGTCTATGAGTGGGACACAAGCCGCTATTTGGGCGAGATTCCCCAGGTGGCACAGACCTACTCGACCATAGGTAATATGAACGAGCATCAGCTCATCATTGGCGAGACCACCTATGGTGGTCGCTCCGAGCTCGAGAATCCCGAGGGTCGTATGGATTATGGCTCGCTCATCTACATCACCCTTCAGAGGGCAAAGACCGCTCGTGAGGCCATCGACTGCATCGTTGATTTGGCCAACACCCACGGCTATGCTTCGAGTGGTGAGAGCTTTACCATTGCCGACAAAGAGGAGGTGTGGATTATGGAGCTTATCGGTAAAGGCCCCGGCCGCAAAGGTATCGTGTGGGTAGCACGCCGCATTCCCGATGGTTACATCTCGGCACACGCCAACCACGCACGCATCACCACCTTCCCCAAGAACGACCCCGAGAACTGCCTCTATGCCGAGGATGTTATTTCGTTCGCACGCGAGATGGGTTTCTATGATGGTAGCGACGACGATTTTAGTTTCAGCGACACCTATGCCCCCCTGGATTTCAGCGCTATGCGTGGTTGCGAGGCAAGGGTTTGGAGCTTCTTCCGCCGCTTTGCCGATGGTATGGAGGCCTATGAGGACTACGCTCTGGGTCACAACCCCTCGAATCGTATGCCCCTCTGGGTTAAGCCCAACAGGAAAATCTCGCCCAAGGACGTGTTCGATATGATGCGTGACCACTACGAGGGTACCAAGATGGATATGACCACCGACATTGGCGCAGGTGGTAGCAAGGTTCCCTACCGCTGGAGGCCTATGGGCTTCGAGGTGGATGGCGAGGAGTATGTGCAGGAGCGAGCTATTGCCACCCAGCAGACCGGTTTCTGGTTTGTGGCACAGGCTCGTCCCCAGCTGCCCGACCCCGTGGGTGGCGTTATTTGGTTTGGTACTGACGATGCTGCAACTTCGCCCCTTACACCCATCTATTGCGGCTCGACCGAGGTGCCTGAGTGCTTGAGCGAGAAGACTGCCAACATCCTCACCTATAGCGACCGCTCGATGTTCTGGATTACCAACCGCATCGCACAGTTTGCCTACCTGCGCTACGACTATATAGGTGGCGAGGTGCGTAAGGTTATTGACGAGTGGGAATATACCAAACTTGCCGAGGTGGCTGCTGTGGATGTGGCACTTTCGCAGCTCGGCTCGGAAAAGAAGATGAAGAAGATGGCTACCAAATACTCGGTGGCTACCGCACAGAACCTCTGGGAGAAGTGGAGCGACCTCGACGACTACCTGATGGTTAAATATATCGACGGCAACATCAAGAAACAGGATCCGGAGAACGGTATCTTCCTCAACAATGGTCACCACCCCTGGCAGCCCGCATTCCCCGACCAGCCCGGCTACTCGGAGAAATTCCTGCGAGCCATTGCCAACGACAACCCCATTTTGAAGGTTGTCGAGTAGTTGATAATGAACATAATACCTAAAATTGCTATATGAAATACGACATTGTAATTATCGGTAGTGGCCCCGGTGGTCACGTTGCCGCATTCAAGGCCGCCAAGAAGGGTAAAAAAGTGGCTGTTGTAGAGCGTGCCGAGCTGGGTGGTGTGTGCCTCAATTGGGGCTGCATCCCCACCAAAGCGATGCTCAAGAGTGCCCAGGTGTACCACTATATGGAGTCGGCTGCCGCCTACGGCATCGATTTTGAAGGCACCGTGCGCCCCTCGCTCGACAAGATTGTTGCCCGTAGCCGTGGCGTGGCCGACCAGATGAATAAAGGTATCGCCTTTAGCTTCAAAAAGCTCGGTATCGACGTTGTGGAGGGCCACGGTAAGGTTGTGGCCAAGGGCGTTGTGGAGGTGACAAAGGCCGACGGCTCGGTGGAGCAGGTGGAGGCCGATCACATCATTCTCGCTACAGGCTCCCGCCCCAGGGAGATTCCTATTATGCCCGTGGATGGCAAACGCATCCTCTCTTCTCGTGAGGCGCTCACTCTGGAGCAGCTGCCCGAGAGTATGATTATCGTGGGCTCGGGTGCTATCGGCTGTGAGTTTGCTTGGGTGTATGCCGCTCTGGGTGTGAAAGTTACCATTGTTGAGTATCTGCCCGCAATGCTCCCCGTTGCCGACGAGGAGGTGAGCCGCACTCTGGAGCGCTCGTTCCGTAAGATGAAGGCCACCGTGCTCACCGGTACCGCTGTGAAGGCTGTGCGTGTGCTCGAGGATGGCTGCGAGGTCGATGTGGAGGGCAAGAAGGGTGCTGACACTCTCAAGGCCGACGTTGTACTTTCGGCTGTGGGTGTTAAGTCCAATATCGAAAACCTTGGCCTTGAGGAACTTGGCGTGGCGGTTGAGAGGGATAAGATTGTGGTTGATGACCTCTATCGCACTTCGGTGGAGGGTATCTATGCCATTGGCGACATCACTGCCGGCCCTGCACTTGCCCACGTGGCTTCGGCCGAAGCAACAGTGTGTGTGGAGGCCATCTGTGGTGAGGAGCCCCATAGGGTTGATTATAGCACCATCCCCTCGTGCGTTTATACCACTCCCGAGGTGGCAATGGTGGGCCTCACCGAGAAACAGGCTGTGGAGCAGGGATATGAGGTGAAGGTTGGTAAATACCAATTTATGGCCTCGGGTAAGGCTACGGCTGCCGGCGATAGGGATGGCTTTGTGAAGCTTGTTTATGATGCTAAGAGCGAGAAACTCCTTGGTGCTCATATCATTGGCGGTAGCGTCACCGAGATGCTGGGCGAGCCTACGCTGGCAAAACAGCTGGGTATTACTGCCCGCCAGATTGCCTCTACCGTCCACTCGCACCCCACAATGTATGAGGGTCTGCTGGAGGCAACCGAGGAGATTTTGTAAATGTTAAACCGTCGCTCCGAGGAATGGGGCGTAGGAAAATAGGAGAGGGTGTGCCCATTGGGTACACCCTCTTGCGTTACTCGATGCTGTAGTAGCGATAGCCCGTCCACTCGTCCACATCGATGGGGAACAACAGCCCCTTTTGTTCGTAGTGGCGCAGGGGTTTTACCGTCACTTGCATCAACTGTGAGAACTCTCCGATTTTTAACTTTGTTAATTTACTCATAGTCGTACGATTTGTTTGCTAGCGAGTGCAAAGTTAGAGCGTGCCCTCGAGTACGAGTCAAGAGAAAAATGAAGAATTTTTGTAAAAAGCGATGATTTTTCGCCTCACCCACCACTGAACAGCAAAAAATCACCTCCCGAAGTGGTCGGGAGGTGATTTTGAATAGCGCCCTAAATCGGCTGTATTGGAGCGTTGTGACTACTTGCCGAGCTCCACGATGGTGGTCGAGAGGGTGGCATCGGCCTTGCCAATAGCGGCGGCGAGCGCTTGGGCCTCGCCCTCCTTGGTGAAGATGCCAACGGTGTAAACAGTGGCTCCCTCGTTGGTGAATTTCGATATCTCCTTGCGAGGGGCAGCACCTCGTATGACACCCACAACTATATCAGAAAGAGCACCTTGAGCCCCTGCAATCTCCACACGATACATCGCACTGCGAGGAGCAGCAGGTTTGGCACTTCGATCCACAAAGTCGTCACGACGTATACCGTCACGCCACATCACTAGCTCGGGCTGTTTGAAACCAATCTTGCGCAGATACTCAATATCCTCCTGGGCACTGCGGGCAGTGGGGTAGAGGCCTATATAAATATATGTGCGGCCATCCTCACGGCGCTGTCGGTAGAGAGGTGTAGCATTGCGGAACACCTTGGTCGAAGGAGGTAGGCTCGCATAGTTGGCAACTGTGATGGAGTAGAGCTCGCCCTCTCCGGGAACCTTCAGCACGGGAAGAGCGCTCACAGCACCATATTTTGTACTCTTTGAGACCTTCACGGGGGCGAATTTTGCATCCGAGCGCTTGGGTTTGGCAAGAGGCTCAAATAGAGTGTAGAGTGTGTCGAAGTTGTTGAGTGTCAGCTCCAAAGAGTCGGCATCCTCTGGCGTAAGGTGGTGTGCAAGCTCCACCTGCAGAGCCATAGTGGTTTTCAGTCTGTGGGGGTACATCGCAAGGTCGAGGTCGGTGCAGATGGTGCTCAACTTGGCACTCATTGTCGCCTCAGTCTGCTCGGCAATGGCGGTGTATTTCTCCCTCGTACCCTCAAGCTTGAGCGAGTCGGCAAATCCGTAGAGTGCATTCATCTTGCTCTCGAAGAGGCGGTCGCTGCGGTTGGCAATCTTGTCAGCCAATTTTTTGCCCTCCTCCACCGCTTTGTTATATGAATCAAAATGGGTGTTGAGTGCCTGAAGACTTGTGGCATTGTCGTACTCTTTGAGCAGTCGTTTGGCCTCGTTGTAGCTTTTTTCGTAGTCGCCAATGAGCAGCGCAATCTCGCCCTCGATGAGTGAATAGCGGCGAGTTGTAGTGTTAAACATCTTCTTTAGCTCGTCGCTAATAACGTTCTTTTGTTCAGGAACTTCTGTATTGGGCACAGCGGTGGTTGCTGGTGTTTCGGCAACATTATCCTCATCCACGGCGACCTCCGGCTCCGAAGTTTGTATGGGCTCCTCCGATTGGTGCTCGGAGTCTGATTCTGGTGTAGGTTCGGGAGTGGTGGCGGGTTGTGGTTCCTCCTTAACTTCTGCCACAGTTTTGGGTTCGTTTGGTGCCGTTTGGGGCTCCACCTCTGTCGGCTTTTGAGGAGCAGAGGAGAGTCGCTCGATGGTTGCGGCAATGGCTGCCGACTGTTTCTCTAGCTCAAAAATCGCCTTTGCCAGTGAGTCGCAAGGAGTTAGGGCCTGTTTTTCTCGGGCAGAGGTCAGTTGCGCCTCGATGCGCTCACTGCGGAGCGTGAGCTGGCGTATCTGTCGCTCGGCTATGGTGCCGAGGGTGTTCTGTGCAGCCACGGGGAGTGTGCACAGGGCGATGATTGCTGTGATTATGGCTCTTTTTATACCCACCATCTCATTGTGAAGAAGTGTAACAATCCGAAAATTTCCAGACGACCCAGAAGCATTTGCAAGGTGCTAAACAGCTTGACAATCACTGGCATAGCAGAAAAATTGTCGAGCGAGCCAACCTCGCCGAAACCAGGGCCAATATTACCCATCGAGGCAACCGAAGCGGTGAAACTTGTCACCACATCGAGTCCGCACGCAGCGTTTATCAATGTGCCGATGAGTATGATGAAAGCGTAAATTACGATGTAGAGCATTGCGAAGTGTACAATGCTGGGCTCCTGGGTGTTGCCGTTGCACTTGATGCGCATAACGGCTCCCGGATGTTGTTGGATTTTAATCTGACTCCTCATAACCTTACCAGCCATAAGTACTCGGTCGCTCTTCAGACCGCCCGCAGTGGAGCCGGCCATACCGCCCTGCAGCGAGAAGTAGATGAGGATGCAGATGCACAGCGAGGGCCAAATGGTGGTGTCGGCCGTGGCAAATCCCGTACTTGTGACAATCGACACTCCCTGGAAAAAGCCGTGGCGGATGGAGTCGCCAATGTTGTCATAGAGTCCGTTGCTCCACAGACTAATGCTCAATATTGTGCAGAGTACCAGGGTGATACCAATATAAAACTTGGCACTCTCTGTGCGGAAAACATTGTTGCGTCCACCCGTAATGGTTGCATACGTAATGCCGAGGTGAATACTGCTGAGGAACATAAAGAAGATGGTGATACCTTCAATCCAGGCACTATCGAAGTAGCCCAGGCTGGCATTTCGGGTGCTGAAACCACCTGTGGCAATGGTCGAAAATGCGTGGCACACGGCGTCGAACCATCCCATACCCGCAAGTCTTAGGGCTACAAAGTTGGCAATGGTCATTCCCAAGTAGATACCCATCAAAATCTTGATGATTGTCTTTGAGGTGTAGCGGAAATTGTCCTTTGCCATCGACGAAATCTCGAGGTTGGAAACCGACATACGGCTGCGACCAATCATAGGCATAATCACCAGCGCAAACATCACAACGCCCACACCACCAATCCAATGGGTTATGGAGCGCCAAAAGAGTAGGCCTCGTGGGAGGGCCTCAATATCGTTGAGAATGGAGGCACCCGTGGCGGTAAATCCCGACACGCTTTCAAACCAGGCGTTGATGGGCGAGAACTCGCCACCCCACAGCAGAAATGGGAAAGTACCCACCACGCACGACATCAGCCACGCACCAATCACAATGGCATAGCTCTCCTTGGAGCTGAGTCGACTGCTCTTGGGCACGAATACCAGGGGAAAACTTCCGAGTAGGGCTGTAAAGAGAAACGAGAGCAACATAGGGGTGAAGCCGCCATCCATACCATAGTAGTACGACACACCGGCCGACAGCAGCATAAATGCCGACTCGAAGAGTAGCACCATACCTATGTATCTGAAAACCACCGTTAATCTCATATCACTAATGCTCCGTT
The DNA here is from genome assembly GCA_045633985.1 of Tidjanibacter sp. GTDB lineage: Bacteria > Bacteroidota > Bacteroidia > Bacteroidales > Rikenellaceae > Tidjanibacter. The sequence goes on from JAZQZI010000009.1 coordinate 59,843, forward strand.
ATTGCTGTTTATGGGTGTGGTTGATCAGCTCTTTGATATTGTCGTTGAGCGACGAAAGTTCGCTCTTGTCCTCAATCTTCAGCGTGTAGGGTACCTTGTTTTTTACATAGCCCTCCAGCGAGTTGGATATGCGCCTGACGGGCTTGGTGTAGTAGATGTCGATGAAGAAGTAGAAGAGGGCGATGATGATAACTGCCACAAGCAGAGTGAGTACGCTGGGGGTGACTGTCTTGTAGGTGTTCTGCTCAAGGCTGGCCATACGCACTGCCACCGAGGTTTTGGGCGAGGTCATATAGGACTTAATGGCGCTATCTACGGCATAATATGCCTTCAGGTAGGACTCCATAAACCACTCCATATCCGCCACTTCTGTATTGTCGGGCGAGTGTTGCTCAACGATGGAGTGGTAGGTGATATTTGTGTCGTAGATGGCTTGTAGGTAGTTGCTCTTGGGATTCTTTTCCATTGCCTCCAGCAGTGCGGAGTTGAACTCTAGGATACCGTCGTGGTATCCGTCGGCGAGGTGTGAAGAGTTGGTAATCACCATATTAAGCACCGCACGGTTCTGCATCTGGAGAGCCCCCAGCAGTCGGGTGGCATACTCACTGCTCTGGACGCCCTCGGCAATAATCTCCTCGGTGTCGGTGCGCATACGGTTGAGCTCCAAGACGTTGATAACCACCGCACAAAAGAGTACGACGGTGAGGGCCAAAAAACCTATGGAAATGCGTTTGCGAATGGTTCTCATCTGCCAGTGTATATTAATTTAGGTGCAAATATAACAATTTTATTCAACTTTTGCGCCCATCATCTCACACGAATCGTCCACACTTTGGAGCATCACTCGCTCGGTGGTATTTATGCGGGAAGCGTCGTAGGGCATCTTAACTTTCAGGTAGTTCTCTGTAAAACCAACCATCTGACCAGCCTTGGGCGAGCTCTCCCACAGCACAGTACCAACGGTGCCCACATAGCGCTCATAGAAGTTGCGATGGAGCTTCTCGCACAGCTCCTCAAGGCGTGCTGCACGTGCGGTTTTCACCGAGTCCTGCACCTTATTTTTCATTGCTGCGGCAGGGGTGTTTGCACGAGCCGAGAAGGGGAAAATGTGGAGAAAGGCGGGGGCCAGACGCTCCAAGAAATCGTAAGTGGTCTGAAACTCCTCGTCGGTTTCGCCAGGGAATCCGACAATCACATCTATGCCGATAAATGCGTCGGGCATTGCCCTCCGTACAGCCTCAATACGGGCCTCGAACATTGCGGTATTATACCTCCTACGCATTGCGTTAAGCACTCTGTCACAACCACTTTGGATGGGTATGTGAAAGTGTGGCTGGAACTTGGGAGAGGCGGCGCAGATGGCAATTATTTCGTCGGTGAGCAGGTTGGGCTCGATGGAGGATATTCGGTAGCGCTCTATGCCATCCACCCCGTCGAGAGCCCTCAGTAGGTCGGCAAAACTCTCTCCCGTGGTGCGGCCAAAATCGCCCGTATTGACGCCCGTTATAACAATCTCTTTGTGTCCCTCGGCGGCAATCTTTCGTGCCTCCTCTACGAGGTCAGCGATGGGCATATTGCGGCTGGCACCTCGGGCATTATGGATGGTGCAGTAGCTACAGCAGTAGTCGCAACCGTCCTGCACCTTGAGGAAGGCACGGGTGCGGTCGCCCGAGGAGTAGGCAGCAAAAAAACGGGTTAGCTCCTCCGTCGAGCAACTTGTAACCTCCTGACGCTCACCCTTGCGGCCAATCTCGCACACCTTGCGATACATATCGCCCTTGTCGTTGTTTGAGAGCACAATATCGACGCCCTCGATGGCAGCAATCTCGTAGGGTTTGAGCTGGGCGTAACACCCTGTGACTGCGATAATTGCCTCAGGATTGAGTTTGTGGATGCGACGTACAATGTTGCGACACTTCTTGTCGGCGTGCTCCGTAACCGAGCAGCTGTTTATGATGCACACATCGGCCTCTCGGAAATCCTCGGTGCGCTCGTGGCCACCCTCCACGAACTCACGGGCAAGGGTGGAGGATTCCGAAAAGTTGAGCTTGCAGCCCAATGTATGGAAACAAATCTTCATTTTTGACTTTTGTGGTGACTAATTTGGTGCGAAAGTAGCAATTTTTTCGCTACTTTTGAGTACCTTTGTCTGCTTTTTGAAAAAATGACCACTATGGATTTCTTTTCGGCACTCCTCACATACGATTTTCTGCGTGAAGCACTGCTTGCGGCGGTGCTTTCGGGCATTGCGTGTGGCATTGTGGGCACCTATGTTGTGGCACGCCGTATGGTCTTCCTTAGTGGCGGTATTACCCACGCATCGTTTGGCGGCATAGGTATAGCTTACCACTATGGGCTCAACCCCATTGGGGGCGCTTTGGTATTTGCTGTACTCTCTGCTATGGGTGTGGAGTGGGCGAGTGCCAAGGGGAAAATTAGGGAGGATTCGGCCATCGGAATTGTGTGGAGCGTGGGTATGGCGCTGGGTGTGATATTTATCTTTGCAACGCCCGGATATGCCCCCAATCTGATGAGTTTCCTCTTTGGCGACATCCTCACCGTAAGTCACTCTAATATAATAGGATTAGCAACGTTAGTTGGAGTGTTGCTTGTGGTGATGTTGGTGCTCGGAAGGCAGATTGTTTTTGCAGCTTTCGACCGTGATTTTGCACGCAGCCAAGGGGTCCGAGTGGATGCCTTGTTGGCGCTTATGACCGTGCTCACTGCGGTGACTATTGTGCTCTCCATTCGCATAGTGGGTATCGTATTGCTTATCTCGCTGCTTACCGTGCCGCCCGTCATTGCGGGGTGCTTCACCAAATCCTATATGAAAATCTGCGTGTGGTCGTCGCTGCTGGCCGTTGTGGGCAACGTCGTAGGCATCTATGCGGCCTACAAAATGGAGTTTCCTGTGGGCGCAACCACAATAATTTTGCTTTCTATGACGCTTTTTATCGTAAAACTGCTAACTTTGTCCTCTCATAGAGGACATAAACCACATCGCAAATAGCTAATGAAAACCATACACCGCTTTACTCTTAAGTCGTTCCTGGGCCCAATGCTGCTCTCGTTCTTCATCGTAATGTTTATCCTTATGATGAATTTCGTGTGGCGCTATATCGACGAGCTTGTGGGTAAAGGTCTGAGTTTCGATGTGATAGTAGAATTGCTCTTCTATGCCACTGCCAATATGATGCCTCTCGGAATCCCCCTGGCGGTTCTCTTTGCGGGCATTATGACGATGGGTAACCTCGGTGAACACAACGAGCTGTTGGCTATGAAGTCGGCAGGTATGTCGCTTCCTCGCATCCTCTCACCTCTGATGGGTGTGGTGTTGGTGGTGGCTGTTGCGAGCTTCTTTGTGGTGAACAACCTTGTGCCATACTCCAATAAGAAGATGATGGCGATCATCTACGACATCCGTCAGCAGAAGGAGAATATGGAGTTTAAGGATGGTATCTTCTTCAACGGAATTGACAATATGAACATCCGTGTGGGCCACCAAGACCCCGAAACACAGCTACTTACGGATGTGCTAATCTACGATACTCGTGACCGCAACGGCAATATGACCACCACCGTGGCCGACTCGGGATATATCTATATGTCGGAAGATAAGAAGTTTCTGATGGTGAAACTCTACAATGGTCAGACCTACGAGACTACTCGCAACTATAAGTGGAGCACGGAGAATACTGTTCGTCACCAGACCTTTGCGGTGCAGAATGGTGCGCTGGCCATCGACGGTTTCGACTTTTCACGCACGGATATGAACCTCTTTAGCAACCACCAGACCAAGAATGTCAGCGAGTTGCAGGTGGATATCGACTCGCTCCGCATTGAGTCCGACCGTGGCTCGGCACGCTCCTATGAGCCCCTGCTGAAGAACTATCTGCTGGTGCGTGATGAGTCGGCGTTTGGCCTTTTCGATACGGTGCAGGTGGACTACTCGTATAAGCGTCAGGCCGACTTTGTAGCGGCGCTCGATACTATGACGCTGGCCGAGAAGAGTGTTATTGTAAATAAGGCCAAAAGTAGCGCCCGAATGTCACGTAACTCGCTGAATCGCAATGAGAATACTGCTAAAGATTCTCTCAATAAGCTATATCGTTCGCAGGTTGAGTGGCACCGTAAAGTGTCGCTTCCCATCTCGGTAATCATATTTTTCCTTATTGGCGCCCCTCTGGGAGCTATCATTCGAAAGGGTGGTTTGGCGATGCCTGTAGTGGTGTCGGTGCTCTTCTTTGTGATATACTATGTGATTAGTATTGCGGGCGAGAAGATGGCCAAGGAGGGTACTTGGAATGCCGCTTTCGGTATGTGGTTCTCCGCCATTGTACTACTTCCTATTGCGCTTTATCTCACCCGAATAGCCACCAACGACTCCAACCTCTTCAATGTCGATTGGTATAGGGCACAGCTCGATAAGGCTAAAACTTACATTGCCTCACTGAAGGCCAAGAGGAATTAATTAACATATTATTGAAAACTCCAAAGCGATGAATTCCAAAGATTTGCGTATAGTATATATGGGTACGCCCGATTTTGCGGTGGCACCCCTTAGGGCCCTTGTGGAGGGCGGATATAATGTTGTGGCTGTGGTCACAACGCCCGACAAACCATCTGGCAGGGGTCTTAAGGTGAATGAGAGCGCTGTGAAACGCTATGCCGTGGAGGCCGGACTCCCCATCCTGCAACCTGTCAAGCTACGTGACGAGGAGTTTGTGGATGCTTTTAAGGCTCTTGATGCCGACCTCGGTATCGTCATCGCCTTTAGGATGCTGCCCGAGATTATTTGGGCCGAGCCTAAGTTTGGCACCTTCAATCTGCACGCATCGCTACTGCCCCAATATCGTGGCGCAGCGCCTATCAACCGTGCCATTATGAATGGTGAAACGGTTACGGGAGTGACCACATTTTTGCTCAATCCCAGGATTGATGAGGGGGCAGTGCTTGGTCAAGTAAAGGTTGATATTGAGCCCTCCGACAATGTTGGTACTCTGCACGATAAGCTGATGAATGTCGGTGTCGATTTGGTGCTCGAAACGGTGGAGAAAATTGCGTCCGGCAATGTTGAGCCCATTGAGCAGGATGCTATGGTGGAGGGCGAGTTGAAGCCTGCTCCAAAGATTTTCAAGGAGGACTGCCATATCGATTTTTCGCTCCCCGGAAGGGAGGTTGTAAACCTTGTGCGAGGTCTTTCGCCCTATCCTGCGGCGTGGGCGCAGTTGGCAGAGAATCTTACGGCAAAGATTTTCGATGTTGAGTTCATCCCCGGCGCTGTGGCGTGCGAGCCTGGTACAATTCTCTCCGACGAGCGCAAATATATCCGTGTGGCGGTGGCCGATGGTGTGGTTGATGTGAAGGAGTTGCAACTCTCGGGCAAAAAGCGAATGAGTGCCGAAGAGCTGTTGCGCGGCTTTAGGAATATCACCTCCTATAAGTTTAGTTAACAGATAGTTAGAAGAATTAAAAAGAGCCCCTTACGAGGGGCTCTTTTTGTTATTTGCCCGATTGATAATTCGTTATGTTTGTGGCGATACACTCCACCAGACAATCAATCGATTCGACTGCCGACCACGCATTGTGGGGTGAGAGCAGTAGACGGTCGGTGTCGGCGACGTGGAGCAGGGGAGAGGTGGCCGGCATAGGCTCCGAGGGATAGACATCGAATGCCGCACCTGCCAGGCGTCCCTCATCAAGTGCACGGGCAACGGCTTCCTCTACAACGATTCCGCCACGCGCAACATTCACTATCACAGCCGAGGTTTTCATCTTTGCAATCTCCTCTGTATCAATGAGTCCCTTTGTGGTGGGTGTGAGGGGGCAGTGTACGCTGACAATGTCGGCCCAGGCCAGAAGGTCACTGAACTCTTTGCGCTCCCACTCCTCCGTGCGGTTTGCTCCCGAGGTGGATGCATAGGCTACATTGCAGCCGAAGGCGGAGGCGAGTGACGCCACCTTGCGACCAATATTACCCATACCTATTATGCCCCAATTCTTACCCCAAAGTCGGTGGGTGGGGCGGTCGAAATTGACCCACTCGCCCGAGGCGCTATAAGCACCACTCTTCACGTAGCGGTCGTAGTAGGTCACCTGGCGAAGAAGCGCCAATACGCTGCCGAATGTGGCCTCGGCAACAGTGTGTGTAGAGTAGCCTATGGCGTTGCGTACCAATATATTACGCTGTGCAGCGGCCTCTAAATCGATATTATTGACACCCGTGGCTGCAACGCAAATCAGTCGCAGCGAGGGAAGTGCATCCATCTCCTTGGCGCCAATTACCACTTTGTTTACAATCACCACTTCGGCACCTTTGGCCCTCTCGACAACCTCTTCGGGGCGGGTGGAGGAGTAGCCGACGTAGTCGCCGAGCGAGCGGATGGAGTCGAGATTGGCCCCTCCGAGTGTGTACTCATCAAGAAAAACAATTTTCATATCATTCAGTAGTTTAGATAGTTATGCTCTTATTCCATTTCTCCGAGCAGATCTCTGACGACCACGCTCGCACACACGCAACCAAAAGCGGCGGGGATGTAGGAGATGGAGCCCACGTTGGACTTTTTGTTGGTCTCCTCGGCAATAATCATCGCCCCTTCACGCACGGGCTCGGGAGAAAATACAGCCCAAAAACCGCTCCTCACACCCTGCTTGTGTAACCTTTTGCGCAGCATATGAGCCAGGGGGCAGTGGTGGCTCTTGCCAATATCTTTGACCTCTATTTTTGTGGGGTCTGTTTTGGCTCCGGCACCCATCGAACTTACCAATTTATACCCCCTTTCGAGCGAGCCCACAATGAGGTTAGCCTTGGGCGAAAGTGTGTCAATGCAGTCCACAACATAGTCGTATTTTGCCTCGTCGAGCAACTCCCAAGTTTTTTCGTCACGGATATATTCTGTGTGAATGGTAAGTTCGATATTTGGGTTTATATCTCGCAGTCTTTCAGCGAGTACCTCCGTTTTAGCTCTACCAATGGTTGAATGGAGGGCAATGAGCTGACGATTGATATTGCTCTCGCCAACGGTGTCGGCATCGGCAAGAGTCAGGTGGCCAACGCCTGCCCTTGCAAGCATCTCGGCAACGTAGGCCCCTACGCCGCCAAGACCCACCACCAAAACGTGTGCATTGTTGATTATAGAAAGTTTCTCCTCGCCCAATAGTAGGCGGGTGCGCTCTTGCCAACTCATTCTGTTATCTGTTTGAAATTTGTGTATATCGTTTCTGTCAATTCCTCCACCCTCACCCCTCTAATGGCCGCCACTTCTGCGTATAGCTCGGCAATGGGGGTGGAGGAGGTGTCGCTCTCTATCAGAAGCCTCTCCGCAGGGCAGATTTGCAGTGCTCGGAGCGTTTTGGCCGAACGTAGCGAGCCGAAACCGAAAGAGAGGTGGTGGCCCTGTCCAATAATTTCGGATGCCTGCTCCGGCGAGCCTACAAAGCTGTGGAAAATGGCGGGCTGTATGGTACTATGTCTCAGAACCTTCAACACCTCGCTATGCGCCCTCACGGAGTGGATAACGATAGGCCTTGTGGAAGCGGCAACCTGTGCCTCGAAAACCTCCATCTGTAGCCCCCAATCTACACCACATACCTTGTCTAATCCTATCTCGCCAACTAATTGGTAATCTGACTTTTGTATGGCGGCTAAATATTTATCCAAAACGGGGTGGAGTAGGGCGGCATCCCACGGATGTATACCCAATGAAAACGGCCCCTTATTGGAGGGGATTTCGTCGCCCCCGAGCCTTATGTTTTTCACATAGAGGCGGTCGGAGTGGTCGCTGTGGGTGTGTATGTCGGTTAGTGGTACCATTCTGACAGCAAATATACAAAAAATTGTTTGTGAATAAAATGTGTGAAAATAATAACACGCAGATTACCTATTTATAAAAAATAGGGTTATATTTGTGCGTTTTATTTAGGGGTAAAACATTTTGAATAATCAAAACTAACAACAAACCAATATTTTTTATTAACTTATTTACCTATCTTAACAGATATGTCGAAAGTCATTAAACTTAAGAAGGGTCTCGACATCAAGCTCTTAGGTGAGGCTGAGAAGAGTGTTTTGGAGCTCCCCCTGGGCGAGCGCTACGCTGTTTCTCCTCTTGCATTCGAGGGTGTTGTGCCCAAGCTGTTGGTGGCCGAAGGCGATGTAGTGAAGGCTGGTGATGCTCTGTTCTACGACAAAGTACATCCCGAGGTTATGTTCACTTCGCCCGTAAGCGGTACCGTTTCGGCAGTTCGTCGTGGTGAGAAACGCAAACTTCTTGCCATTGAGGTAGCTGCCGACGCTCAACAAACTTTCAAAACTTTTAACACCAAACTTGCAGAGGCAACTCGTGAGCAGGTAGTGGCTGCCCTCTTGGAGAGCGGTCTGTGGGCAATGGTTATCCAGCGCCCCTACGGCATTATCGCCGACTCGAAGGATACTCCCAAGAGCATCTTCGTTTCGGGCTTCGATAGCGCCCCCCTCGCTCTCGATATGAATGTTGCCCTGAAGGATGACCTTCAGGCACTTCAGGCCGGTTTCGACGCACTCAAAAAACTCTGCCCCAAAGTTCACCTCGGCCTGAAAGCAGGCCAGAAGAGCATCCTGGAGGGTATTGAGGGTGTTGAGAAACACTACTTTGCAGGTGCCCACCCCGCAGGTAACGTAGGTGTTCAGATTCACCACATCGACCCCGTAAACCGTGGCGAGAAGGTGTGGACCGTAGCCATCCAGAATGTTGCTATCATCGGTCGCCTCTTCACTGAGGGCAGGGTTAATATGGTTAAAACCTACGCTATTACCGGTTCGCAGGTTGCTCACCCCCAGTATGTTCGTGGTTTGGTAGGCAGCTCGATTGCAGATGTTATTATGCCCGCACGCATCAAACCCCAGGGTGGCGGCTCGACCTTCCGTATCATTGAGGGTAACGTACTTTCGGGTATTAAGGCTACCGCCAACGATTATGTTGGTCCCTACTCGTCGCAGGTAACCGTTATTCCCGAGGGTGGCGAGCTGGAGCTTATCGGTTGGCTTGCTCCCCGCTTCAACAAATTTTCCGTTTCGCGCACCTACTTCTCGTGGCTGATGCCCAAGAAGAAATATGACCTTTCGACCAGCGTCAATGGTGGCGAGCGTCCCTTTGTTGTTACGGGTCTTTATGAGAAATATCTTCCTATGGACATCTATCCTATGTACCTCTTTAAGGCTATTATGGCAGGTGACATCGAGAAGATGGAGAACCTTGGTATCTATGAAATCGTGGAGGAGGATGTGGCTCTATGTGAGTTCGTTGATCCTTCCAAGCAGAACCTCCAGGCTCTCGTTCGTGATGGTATTAACCTTATGATCAAGGAGATGTAAGCGTATGAAACAGAATAATACACCACTTCCCAAACGATTGCTCGACAAGTTTGCCCCCACTTTCTCGGAGGGCGGTAAGTTGTCGTGGCTCCATTCGTTCTATGAGGCCATGGAGACTTTCTTCTATGTGCCTACCGATGTAACCAAGAAAGGTTCGCACGTGCGTGACTGCAACGATATGAAACGCACAATGTTTATGGTGATTATCGCCCTCGTTCCTACCATCCTGTTTGGTATGTGGAACATTGGTTTCCAGAGGATTGGCGGCGCCGACTACACCATTTGGCAGAACTTCTGGTATGGCTTCTGGCAGATGTTGCCCTCGATTATTGTGACCTACGTTGTTGGTCTTTCGATTGAGTGTGCTTTTGCCCAGATTCGCAAAGAGGAGGTTAATGAGGGCTTCTTTGTGTCGGGTATGCTGATTCCTCTGATTATCCCCATTGGTACTCCCCTGTGGATGACCGCTTTGGCAACCGCATTTGCAGTTGTTATCGGCAAGGAGATTTTCGGTGGTACCGGTATGAACATCTTCAACCCCGCACTGCTGGCTCGTCTGTTCATCTTCTTCTCCTACACCTCGAGCATCTCGGGTGAGAGTGTTTGGTTCACCGACGCTCGTTCGTGCGCAACACCTCTCGGTGAGCTTGCAAATGTGGGTACTACCAATGTGTCGATGCTCGACGCATTCATCGGTACTATTCCCGGTTCGGTGGGTGAGACCTCCACTTTGTGCATCCTGCTGGGTGCCATCGTGCTGCTCGCAACCGGTACCGCAAGCTGGAGGACTATGCTCAGCGTATTCGTTGGCGGCCTTGTGATGGGTGGTCTTTTCAATCTGATGGCTCCCGCTGAGCCCCAGACTGCAACCGAGCTCTATATGAGCCTTCCCGCTTGGCAGCACCTGTTGCTTGGTGGTTTTGCCTTTGGTGCAGTATTTATGGCTACCGACCCTGTTACTTCGGCACAGACCAACACCGGTAAACTCATTGTTGGCTTTATGATTGGTGCATTGGCAATCCTCGTACGTGTGTTCAACACCGGTTACCCCGAGGGTATGATGCTCGCCATCATCTTTATGAACGCTTGGGCTCCCGTTGTGGACCACTACGTTGTTCAGGCCAACATCAACCGCCGCAACCGCAGGGCTAAAAAGAGTATTAACGCTTAACCGATGGAGGATAGAATTATGAGTAAAAAGCAATTTTTGGGAGGTAAAAACTCCAACGCCTATATCGTATTCTACTCTACGGTAATGGTTGTTATTGTTGCTATTATGCTGGCATTCACCTCGCTCTCGCTCAAGGAGAAGCAGAATGCCAATATCCTGAACGAGAAGAAGGATGCAATCGTTGCATCGCTCGGCTTGGAGAAGGGTTCGTATGATAGCGTGATTGAGGCTTATGTTGTTAACAAGGCAGGCGAGGTGATTAACACCACCGACAGCCCCCTGGATAAACTCTTCGGCCTGGCTGCAAGCTACGCTGCAGGTGAGTATCCCGTGTTTGAGAACAAAGCCACCGGTGAGGTTGTATTCCCCGTTACCGGCAAGGGTCTGTGGGGCGACATCTGGGGCTATGTAGCTCTGGAGGGTGACCTTAATACTATTAAGGGTGTAATTTTCGACCACTCGGGTGAGACTCCCGGTCTGGGTGCCGAGATTGCCACTCCCAAGTATCAGGCACAGTTCCCCGGCCAGACCATCTATGAGGGTGACGATATGGTAGGTATCTATGTGGTTAAAGGTGGCGCCAAAGGTGCAGCTCACTCGGTGGATGCAGTGACCGGCGGTACCAAAACCTCGGAGGGCCTCCAGAATATGATTAAGGACTGCCTCGAGTGCTACGACAACTTTATGAAGTTGCGCAAAGCTCCCGCTGCAGAGGAAACAGTAACCGTAAATGCAGAGTAAGAAGATGAAAAACAAAACTTTTCAGTCGCTGACTAATCCGTTGGCAAAAAACAACCCTATTCTGGTTCAGATTCTGGGTATCTGCTCGGCACTTGCAGTTACTACCCAGCTGAAGCCCGCATTTGTGATGGGTCTTTCCGTTGTCGCTGTGTGTGCTTTCTCGAACCTTGTATTGTCGTTGCTGCGCAATGGTATTCCCGATCGTATCCGTATCATCGTGCAGCTGGTGGTTATCGCTGCGCTGGTGACTATCGTGAACGACATCCTGAAGGCTTATGTGTATGACGTGAGCAAACAGCTCTCCGTGTATGTAGGTCTTATCATCACCAACTGTATCATTATGGGCCGTGTGGAGGCTTTTGCTCTGTCGAACAAACCTCTGCCTTCGCTTTTGGATGGTATTGGTAATGGTCTTGGCTATGGTGGCGTGTTGGTGCTCATCGCATTCTTCAGGGAGTTGTTCGGTAGCGGCAGTCTGTTTGGCTACCAGATTATCCCCGAGTGCTTCTATGGGGCCGGATATGTGAACAATGGTTTGATGTTGTTCCCTCCCTCGGCACTTATTATTGTGGGTGTTATCATCTGGGTACACCGCACTGCTAACAAAGATTTACAGGAAAAATAATTGGAGGAGCATAGAATATGGAACTTTTGAAACTGTTTATTCAGTCTGTCTTTATTGACAATATGGTATTCTCGTTCTTCTTCGGTATGTGTTCCTACATTGCCGTTTCGAAGAGCGTGAAGACTGCAAATGGTTTGGGTTTGGCTGTTACCTTCGTAATGCTGATGACTGTGCCCCTGAACTATCTTCTCGAGAACTATGTGCTCAAAGCCGGTGCTTTGGCGTGGATTTCGCCCTCGCTTGCAGAGGTTGATTTGAGCTTCCTTAGTTTCATTCTCTTTATTGCTGTTATTGCAGCATTTGTTCAGCTTTTGGAGATGGTGGTTGAGAAATTCTCCCCCTCGCTCTACAACTCGCTGGGTATTTTCCTTCCCCTCATCGCTGTAAACTGTGCGATTATGGGTGGCGCTCTGTTTATGCAGCAGCGTGCTTTTGCGACTGTTGGTGAGGCTGCCGTATTCGGCTTTGGCTCGGGCTTTGGTTGGTGGCTTGCAATCCTTGTGATGGCTGCCATTCGCGAGAGGCTTGCCTACTCCAATGTTCCCAAAGGTCTGCGCGGCCCCGGTCTGGCATTCGTAATCACCGGTCTGCTGGGTATGGCGTTTATGATCTTCTCGGGATTCCAGATGTAGTACTTAACAAATCAGAAGAGAAATGAATACAACTATTATTGTAGCAGTCGTGGTCTTCCTCGTGTCGTTGCTCTTGCTCGTGGCTTTGTTGCTCGTGGCAAAGGCAAAATTGACCTCGTCGGGTGAAGTTACGATTAATATCAACGAGGGGCAGAAGAGCCTCAAAGTTGCAAGTGGCAACTCGTTGCTGAACACTCTCGCACAGGAGAAGATTTTCCTTCCTTCGGCTTGTGGTGGTCAGGGCAGTTGCGGTATGTGTAAAGTGCAGGTGTTGGACGGCGGTGGCGAGATTCTTCCTACCGAGGTTGGTTTCTTCACCCGCAAACAGCAGAAAGAGCACTGGCGCCTCGGTTGCCAGGTGAAGGTTAAGAACGACCTCGACATTCGCATCCCTGAGAGTGTTCTGGGCGTTAAAAAGATGGAGTGCGAGGTTGTTTCGTGCCGCAGCGTATCGACCTTTATGAAGGAGTTCGTTGTTAAGTTGCCCGAGGGCGAGAAGCTTAACTTCAAGAGCGGTGGCTACATCCAGATTGATATTCCCAAGTATGAGGGTATTAAGTACTCCGATATGGATATCGATCCCAAATTCCACGCCGACTGGACCAAGTTCAAGATGTGGGATTTGGTGGCAAACAACCCCGAGCCCACCTTCCGTGCATACTCGATGGCCAACCAGCCCGCCGAGGATGACATCATTATGCTCAACGTGCGTATCGCTACTCCTCCCTTCGATAGGGCAACAGGTGGCTTTATGAACGTGCCTACCGGTATCTGCTCGTCGTACATCTTCTCGCGCAAACCCGGCGATAAGGTGACCATTTCGGGTCCCTACGGAGAGTTCTTCATCAAGGATACCCCCAATGAGAAGATGTTTATCGGTGGTGGTGCAGGTATGGCGCCTATGCGTTCGCACATCTTCCACTTGTTCAAGACCGTTAAGAGTGACCTGCCCATCTCGTTCTGGTATGGTGCCCGCTCGAAACAGGAGATTTTCTATCAGGATCAGTTCGAGGAGTTCGCTAAAGAGTTCCCCAACTTCAAGTTTGCTATCGGTTTGAGCGATCCTCGCCCCGATGATAACTGGGATCCCAACTATATTGGCTTCATCCACAACGTTATCTATAACAACTACTTGAAGAATCACCCTGCACCCGAGGATATCGAGTACTACTTGTGCGGTCCTCCTATGATGATTTCGGCTGTTGTGAATATGCTCGACAATCTGGGCGTACCACCCGAGAATATTATGTACGATAACTTCGGCAGCTAAAAAAAGTGCATATAGCGGGTGCTTTTAGCACCAAATTTCAGAGAGCGGCTTCCTCATTTGCGCCAAGCAAACTGCGGAGCCGCTCCTTTATTTGGTACAAAAATCCCTCCGCTATATGCACTTTTTGTGTATTTCTGCGGAGGTGGTTTCCTTGTACGCCTTGCATTTGCTCCGCTCTCTGCACTTTTTGTATCAACCGACTCTCTTATAATTCCTATTACTCCTATTACTCCTATAACTCCTTGTAGACAATTTCCCCCTATTGACTTTAATGGCCCTAACGGCCCTAAACCAACCAAATACCGATAACCGAGAGATTGTGCACATCCTTGTCAAACGGTTAATGTTGAATTACTAAAAACAAAAAGGTTGCCACACCCGGCAACCTTTTTGTTTTTAGTACTCAACCTTATCCTCTTTGGCCTGCCACAGGCGGAAAGCCTCGAGGCCCTCGGCCCTCATAAGTGGGAGCGACGGGACGGTGCGCTCGGTGGGGGCGAGGGGTATCTGGTCGTAGATGAAGGCGTCGTCGAAGCCGATCTCGGCGGCGTCGCCTCGGGTGTTTGCATAGTAGATGCGCTCAATGCCGGCCCAATAGATGGCGCTCAGGCACATAGGGCAGGGCTCACAGGAGGAGTATATCTCACACCCCTGGAGGTTGAAGTCGCCCACGGCGGCACAGGCTGCACGAATGGCGCTCACCTCGGCGTGAGCTGTGGGGTCGTTGAGCAGCGTAACGCTGTTGGAACCAGTGGCCACAACCTCACCGTTGCGCACGATGACAGCACCAAAGGGGCCGCCACCTCGGGCCACACTCTCTTTGGAGAGTTCGATGGCCATACGCATAAATTTGTTCTCGTTCATAGTCTTAAAAATGGTTCAAAAGTTGGTTATCTGTAACAAATATACGAAAAATTGTTGAGATAATTTCAATAGGGTAGTACATCGTGTCAAATTTATTGCTAACTTTGCTTTGTTGAAACAAACACAAACACCAAATCATATTTTAATTATGGCAAGTTTAAGAGACATCAAAAAGGAGATTGACTACACCGTAAACGAGGTGGTATATGATTGCTATCTTTCGCTGGGTTTCCACGGCGACAAACACGAGGAGATTATCGCCATTATGCAGGGCGCTGTTGATATGCGCAACAACCTGATGGAGTTGGTGAACAACCCCGCCGAGAAACACAACCCCTCGCTTGTTCGCAAACACTATGCCTACATCCGTGCACAGCTCGTTGAGCGCACCGAGGAGCTCTGGGGCAAACTGAGCGAGATCTGCAAGTTCGAGTAGTTTATCTCTCCAACGAATAGAGTAGGGCGACATCGGAAGGTGTCGCCCTTGCTTATTCTCTGTAACGAGAGTCAGAATATAAAATGGGGATGACTGATTTGCTAATTTGGTCATCCCCTTTATTGTTTTGTGTTATTCTGAAAGTTGTTACTCTCGGTGGTGGTGTTCGCTGTGGTCGTGGTGGGCGAGTATTGTGTGGGGGATTGTGCCGTGGCTGACGAGCTGGATGGGGCAGTGGTAGTTCTCCAGCAGCTCGGGCGTGAGCTCGGCCGTGTCGTGGCGATGCACGGTGCGATTGACACACACCACACTCTTCACATACGAGGTGATAGTGCCAACATCGTGCGACACAACCACAATCGCCATATGCTCATTGAGTTCCCGCAGCAGGTGGTAGAGCTCGTTCTCAAACTTATTATCAACAAAGTTTGCGGGCTCGTCGAGTATAAGCAAGCGAGGCTCCGAAATGATAGCTCGGCCCAAAAGCGCACGCTGCAATTCGCCGCCCGATAGTTCACCTATCTGTCTAACACCTAAATGACTAATGCCGAGTTGCTCAAGTATTGCTTTTGCTTTGTTCTTATCAGCACGATTGTACCTGCCAAGCCTTTTTTGCGCCTGAAGGCCGCTCATAACGAGTTCTTCTACGGAGATTGGAAATGCCTTGTCGAAGAGATTTTGCTGGGGCATATAGCCTATGTGGTAGCCACCCTCGATGCCTCTGCCAAACACAACAGTGCCGGAGTGGGGGATAAGCCCCAAAATACTCTTCACCAGAGTGCTTTTGCCGCCACCATTGGGCCCAATGATGCCTACAAAGTCATCAGCATAGAGCGAGAGGTTTACATCGCATAGCGCTTCTGTGCCCTCGTAACTCACGCTCAGTCCCTCTATTTTTACAATCTCATTACTCCTCATAGTTGCCTGCAAGTATGTTTATAATCCTGTCGAGCTCGCTAATAATATCATTACTCAACGGGTTGATTAATATGGGTTTAACACCAAGTACCTCTGCAATAGGTTTAACCACATCGAGCGGATATTCAGCTTGGTAGAGCATATATTTCAACCCCTCTGCATTTCCCTTTTTAACAATGTTAATAACTCCGGCAGGCGTGGGGGCTTTGCCATCATTTTCAAGCGCAATCTGCTCTAAACCAAACTCTTGAGCCAAATATCCCAGTGCAGGATGGTAAATCAGAAAGTGGCGGGGTGCCGTATCGAGCAATTGGGCATATCGCTGCTTATTGACAATTAATTTTTGCCTAATAGCCTCATAATTAGCCACATACCTTGTGGAATCGGGATTATTGTTAATAATTGGCCTGGCTATATTATCAACGATAGCAAGCAGTCCATCCATCGACAGCCACACGTGTGGGTCGTGTGAGTGATGGTGTTCGTGATGTGTGTGGCCGTGTTTACAACCGCCCTCAATCAATTCTATCCCGTCTGCAACACTTTGAATATTACTGCTTTTAGCCGATTTCAGCTTGTTGATAATCTGCTGTTCAAAGGATAGTGTCCCTATATTAAATATGTATTCGGAGTGCTCGATGGCAGCCATCTGCGCAACGGTGGGGGAGTAGTTCTCCGGAGTAGCACCTTTGGGTAGAATAACATTAATTTCGTAATCGTCGCCAACTATTTCTTTTACAACACCTTGCAGCGGCGGTATGGTTACAGATATGCTTTTGCTGTGCTTTGTATTTGCGTTGCTTCCACAAGCTGCGACGCAAGACAATGTTGCTATAATTGCGAGTATTCTAAGCAGTATTTTCATCCTAAATCCATATTTGAATACAAATGTACAAAATAATTTTTCACATTATCCGCCAAATAAGCAATTTACAAATGCAAATTACATAAAATGCAGTATATGAGAATTTAAAGTTGTTAATTTGGATACAATCTTAATATAATTTACAAATGTAATACGATTAATATTTCTATGGATTGCCTCGCACGTTATGCTGCGTTATTATTAAGTCGCTACGGCAGATGGTATCAAAACAATCTGGCAAAGTGTCGAACGACATTATTTGCGTGCAACCAAAATATGATTACAGCAAAGCATACTTGTGTAATGAAAATACACTTATCAGGAAATTAAAGTGCAATATTACAGTGAATTACCGCCTAATCACCACGCATCCATATATCGCAAAATATATACGTTATGTAAAGCAGGGTTTGATGTGGTGGCTGCCGTGTGGCTGAATATATTGGTATGATGTGGTAAAATTATAGGCGACATTGGTATTGAATGAGGTTTGATGATTAGGGCTTCAGAGAATCTACATCGATGTGCGGTTGATTAGCCGTTCAATGCGGTAGATATAATAGCATAGGTGCTTGGCTCGGGTATATTATTGGTGCAACGGGTTGTAAATTGCATTGCGAGTTGGTTATTATATATGGCTACAAGAGCGTTCTCTGTGTAGCTATCGTGATGTATACTCCTTAAATGTATTGTCAGGGAAGCATACGATAAGGCGGGCCGGGGAGGTTGCGAGGGTATTTACATCCTGTTCTAATGATTGTATTGCACTCTCGTGTGCGGTGGATACGTCGTGCTCTTTAATAATTTCACGATTTGTACGATTTCCTGCCTCGGCATTGAGTATGGGGAGTTCTCCAAGGATTAACCAACGAAGATTGTATTGGGGGAGATTTGCAGCAATCTTGGTGATAATCTCGAGGCTTGGGCTGTTACGGCCGGAAAGAATATGTGTAACTGCGGCCTGGCTGATGCCGAGCTTTTGTGCGAACTGTTGTTTTGTTAGACCCTCTGCCTCTACGATGGATGCCAATCTTGTTTTCATAATATGTGATTTTATTGCTTTACAAATGTAATAACAATTATTTAATTGCGCAAATGCTTTGAGGAAGGCAAGTATATGGAAGACTTTGAATAATACCCTTATTTGATGTAATTACGCTATTAAATCAAAGGTTTATATAAATGTGATTAACTTGCTGAAATATAAGTATTTAATTTGGCGTATCGTGCCGTAATTTATGTATTTGCGTCGTTTAATGGCGGGTTTTGTATGTTGCACCTATAATTTAGTTTAGTTCAATGGTGTTAAAATGCTGATTATGTATATTTTATAGTTCGATATTTTAGTTTTTGAATTTCAGAATTTAGGTGTGTTTGGTGGAAAAGAAAAGGTGTCGCATAAAAATGCAACACCTTGTAAATTTGCTTAACAATTATGGTGGGGTACTCCCCTACTCTACCCTGATTTTAACAGCAATTTCCGCAAACTGCTCAGCGGAGAACTGGAGTTTTTCCTTGCGGAAATCCACGTCAGCCTCGCTATTCATAGGGATGAGGTGAATGTGTGCGTGTGGAACCTCAAGACCGAGAACGATCATTGCAACCTTTTTGCAACCGAACACCTCTTTCTGGCGAGCTGCAATCTTCCTTGCAAATTTAACCATACCTGCGAGTTCCTCGTCACTGAGGTCAAAGAAGTAATCCTCCTCACGTTTGGGGATTACAAGGGTATGGCCCTCCATTAAAGGGTTGATATCGAGAAATGCGTAGTAGTTCTCATCTTCTGCTACCTTATAGCTAGGGATCTCACCCTGCGCTACACGACTGAAAATTGTTGCCATATAATTGATTATTAGTAATTAAACACGTTCTACTTTATCAATTCCTTTAATCTTGCCAACCTTGTCGATAAGCGAGTAAAGGCTCTCTGTGTCGGGTACATACAGGCTGATTTTACCCTCGAAAATACCGTCGTGGCTCTGGATTTTAAGTTCCCTGATGTTGATATCAAGCTCCACAGTAATCACCTGCGAGAGGTCACGGAGGATACCCACCCTATCCAAACCTCGCAGTTTAATCTCTGCCAGATATGATTCGGCCTTATATGTGGCCCACTTGATATTGCCCACAAGGTTCTCGCCCTTTTGTGCAGCGAGAGCAATGAGATCCTTGCAGTCGGTTTTGTGAACAATGATTGCGCCGGTGCGTGGATCACGATAGCCGGTGATGTTGTCGCCGGGGATAGGATTGCAACACTCGGCCGCCATAAACTTCTGTTCGCTCAAGTCGTCAACATCGTGCTTCTTCACCACAATGTCCTTGGGCTTATTGCCGGCGAAATCGAATGTCCAGAATTTGAGCACCTTATTCTGCGAGTTTTGGTGCAGTACCTGGTCGATATCGTTCAGGTTGATAATCTCCGAGCCGAGCTTGCTGTAGAACTCATCCTTATTTTTGCAGTCGTATGCAGGGAGCAGCTTGCGGAAAAGTCGTGCACTTGGGGTGATGCCAAACTCCCTCATACGGCTGTCAAAGATGGAGATACCACGCTCTATATTGTTCTGTCTTACACGTTTAAGGTAGGTAATAATAGCCTGTCGGGCCTTCATTGTTCCCACGTGGTCGAGCCATTCGATATTGGGATGGGCGGTCTCTGCCGTGAGAATCTGCACCTGGTCACCACTCTTGAGCTTTGTGAAAATCGACTCAATCTTGTGGTTAATCTTTGCGCCGATGGCAGTATTGCCCACATTTGTGTGGATGTCGTAGGCAAAGTCGAGTGCAGTGGCTCCAATGGGGAACTTGCGACTCTCGCCCTTGGGGGTGAAAATCACCATCTCATTCATATAGAGCGTCATCTTGACGTTCTCCAGGAAGTCGGCCGCATTGCCTGTGGGTTGCGACATTGCGTGGCGAACATCCTTCAGCCACTTATCAAACTCGTCCTCGGTGTCGTGCTCCTGCTTATATTTCCAGTGTGCGGCAAAACCTCGCTCGGCAATCTCGTCCATCCTTTCCGAGCGGATTTGCACCTCGGCCCAAATGCCGTCGGGGCGCATAAAAGTACCGTGGAGTGCCTCGTAACCATTTGCTTTGGGAAAACTTACCCAGTCGCGGATACGATCAGGCTTTGGAGCGTAGATGTCTGTGAGGAGTGAATAGATGTGCCAACACTGCGCTTTTTCGGGAGCGAAATTGTTGGGCCTGAAGATAATGCGCACGGCGAAGAGGTCGTATATCTCCTCAAAAGGAATCTGCTTGCGCTGCATCTTCGACCATATTGAATAGACGGTTTTCACCCTACCCGAAATCGTGAAGTCTATACCGGCCTCGGTGAGTTTCTGCTTTATGGGGCTGATGAAGCGGTCGATAAACTCGTTACGCTCCGTGGCTGTAGCTGCCATTTTAGCCTCAATCTCGGCATACTGCTCGGGGTACATATACTTGAGCGACAAATCCTCCAGCTCGGTCTTAATTGCATAAAGACCAAGGCGATAGGCCAACGGAGCAAAGAGGTACATTGTCTCGCTCGTAATCTTAATCTGCTTGTGTCGAGGCATCGAGCCGAGCGTACGCATATTGTGCAGTCGGTCGGCTATCTTGATGATAATCACCCTAATATCGTCTGACAGGGTGAGCAGAATTTTACGGAATGTCTCTGCCTGTGCCGACACATCGTCGTTCAGAGCGGCGGCCACTTTGGTGAGGCCATCAACCATCGAGGCCACCTTGGGGCCAAAGAGATTTTCGATATCTTCCACCGTGTAGCTGGTATCCTCCACAACATCGTGGAGCAGTGCGGCGCAGGTGGATTTAACGCCCAAACCCTCCTCACTCACAACAATTTGCGCCACGGCAATGGGGTGCAAAATATAGGGTTCGCCCGAGCGGCGACGCACACCTTTGTGGGCCTCCTTTGCCAAAAGGAAAGCCTTGTTAATCATCTCCCAATCGCTCTCGCTCTTGCAAATCTTGTTGCACGACAGCAGGAGTTTGTCAAATTGCTGACCGATTATCTGTTCGTCTTCAGCTGTGTAGCCGGCCATAGTAGTGTGAGTTTAGAGTTGTTTGAGTGGACTCCGCAGGGTGCTGTGGAGCGTGAATTATAGGTGGTGTTTGCTCGACACAATGCCGAGCAAACACTTTGTGGGTCAATTAGTTGTTGCCAGCCTCTTTAAGTGCTGCTCGAACTTTCTCCTCCACCTCGGCGCAGAGTGCCTCGTCGTTGATGAGGAGCTCTTTGGTGGCATCCCTGCCCTGCGCAAGTTTCCTGTCTGCATAGGAGTACCACGAGCCGCTCTTCTTGATTACGCCGAAATCGACACCCAGGTCGAGAATCTCGCCAATCTTCGAGATACCCTCGCCATACATAATGTCGAACTCTGCTTTGCGGAAGGGAGGCGCAACCTTATTTTTCACAACTTTCACCTTGGTGCGAGTGCCGAGTTGCTCGTCGCCATCTTTGATAACCGAAGTTTTGCGGATGTCGATACGTACACTTGCGTAGAATTTCAGTGCGTTACCACCGGTAGTGGTCTCGGGGTTGCCATATACAACGCCAATCTTATCACGCAGCTGGTTGATGAAGATGCAGACGGTCTTGGTCTTGCTGATGGCGGCTGTAAGTTTCCTCAAGGCCTGCGACATAAGCCTTGCCTGAAGGCCCATCTTCGACTCGCCCATCTCACCCTCAATCTCTGCTTTGGGGGTCAGTGCGGCAACCGAGTCGATAACGATAATATCGATGGCGCTCGAACGGATGAGGGTCTCGGCAATCTCAAGAGCCTGCTCGCCACTGTCGGGTTGCGACACCAGCAAATTGCTGATATCCACGCCCAATTTAGCTGCATAGAAGCTGTCGAAAGCGTGCTCGGCGTCGATGAATGCTGCAATACCGCCGGCCTTCTGAGCCTCGGCAATGGCGTGGATTGCCAGGGTGGTCTTACCCGACGACTCGGGGCCGTAAATCTCAATCACACGGCCTTTGGGATAGCCGCCTACTCCGAGTGCGTGGTCGAGGGTAATCGAACCGGTGGGGATAACTGCCACGGGCTCAATGCTCTCGTTGTTCATTCTCATAATGGAGCCTTTGCCAAAATCCTTCTCGATTTTGTCCAACACAGCGCTCAGCACCTTCTGTTTGTCGGGATTGATTGTAACTTTCTCTGCCATAGTATCTAATATTTTATATTTGTCGCATATTGGGATAGTAACTCATCTTTTGTCAAATTTTTCTGGGCCCACTCGGCAATTTGCTGCCAATGGGTGGCGGTTTTCACCTTGTCGAAGATGTGGAGAATGTGGCCCTTCTCGTCGATAAGGAAGGTTGTGCGCACGATGCCCATATATTTCCTGCCATACATACTCTTCTCCTTCCACACGCCATAGGCCTCTGCAATATTTTTGTCGGTGTCGGCCACCAGGTGGAAGTTGAGTTCGTGGCGGGCGCAAAAGTTCTCGTGCGACTTCACACTGTCGGGACTTACACCCACAATCTCAAACCCCAAGCGTGCTAACTCTGCCTTGCCGTCACGCAGGCTTTTGGCCTCAAGCGTGCAGCCCGACGTATTGTCCTTGGGATAGAAATAGAGAATGAGCTTTCGGCCCTCAAAGTCAGAGAGTTTTATGGGTTTACCCTCCTGCGAAACTCCCTCCCAGGCGGGTGCTTTTTCTCCAAGCTTCAGCATACTCATTTAAGGTTAAAACATTCTTCGGTAATTTACACGTAAAATTACTAAAAAAAACGCAACTACCAAACAAGGCAGTTGCGTTTTTTTACTCTCATTTTTTTATCTCTCCGATTATCTCTTCTCCTCTCCTACTTGGCTTGTACGAGGCGGTCAATCTCCTCAACCATCTGCAGGAAGGCTTTGTCGGTCTCCATAAGGTTGGTTACGGCCTTGCAGGCGTGGAGCACCGTGGCGTGATTCTTGCCGCCAATGGCAGCGCCGATTGCCGAGAGGGGCGATTTGGTGTGCTGCTTGCAGAGGTACATTGCAATCTGGCGAGCCTGTGCCACATCCCTTGTACGCTTGGGCGAGTCGAAAACATCCTCGTCGATATTGAGGTAGTCGCACACAATCTTGCGAATTTGCTCAATGGTCACCTCTTTGGGGCTGATTTTTACATACATCTTCAGCACCTCTTTGGCCAGAGTGATGGTAATCTTGCGCTTGAGGAAGGAGGCGTTGGCCACGAGTGCCGACAGTGCGCCCTCAATCTCACGAATGTTGGCGTTGATGTTCTCCGCAAAGTAGGTTACAACCTCCTCGGGAATCTCTGCACCCAGCTTGTCTGCCTTGTTGTGAATAATCTTCACCTTGGTGTCGAAGTCGGGCTGCTTGAGCTCCGCAGCAAGTCCCCACTTAAATCGGGTGAGCAGTCGCTCGTTGATGTCGGAGAGCTCCGAGGGGCGCTTATCCGAGGTGAGAATCAACTGTTTACCTGTGAGGTGGAGGTGGTTGAAGATGTTGAAGAAAGCGTTCTGGGTACTTCCTTTGTTGCCCGAAAGCTCCTGGATGTCATCAATGATGAGCACATCTACCATCTGGTAGAAGTTGATGAAATCGTTGGGCTCCTTGTTCAGAACGGCAGTGGTGTATTGTGCCTGAAACTTGTTCATCGACACATAGAGCACCTGCAGCTCGGGGTGACGCTGCTTAATCTCCATACCGATGGCCTGTGCGATGTGGGTTTTGCCCAAACCGGGATCGCCAAAGATATAGAGGGGGTTGTATGTGTTCTTGCCGGGCTCCAAAGCTACCGCCATACCCACACTGCGCACCAAGCGGTTGCAGTCGCCCTCGACAAAGGTATCGAAAGTGTAGTTGGGATTGAGCTGCGAAGGAATTTCGAGCTTGCGGATGCCTGGAATTACAAAAGGATTCTTTATCTTTGAGGTGTCGCCCTGTGCAACGACCTTGCCCATCTGCTGAGTGGCAACCTCTGCTGCCCTCTGCTGCTCCTGGGGAGTCTGCTCCGCTGCGGGAACGGTGTAGCGCAGGCTGGTGTTGTTACCGAAGTGGGCGTAGATAATGGGACGCAACGAAGGGATGTAGTTGCGCTCGATGTGGAATACGAAATCCTCGCTGGGCAGACGCAGACGCAGAGTCTTGCCATCGTAGTCCAGGGGTACGATGGGTTCAAACCACTTAACGAACTCTTCCTCAGAAGTTTGCTTTCTGATTTGAGCCAAGCAGTTCTGCCATATATCGCTATATGTTTGTGCGTTTGCTATCATAATTCGGATTTGGGTACTCTGATTTCGAGTACAAAATTGTGTATAAAATTGTTAAAAAAATATTTTTTATCTATTGCTTTTTCAGTTTTAATTGCTATGGCGATTTTGCCCCCATTTTTTCCTTGCTTTTTAATGTGCTGATATTGAGAATTGATGAAAAATTTTGTATCTTTGCCTATTACAATTTTATATTGGACAAAAGTTGCACTATAAATAAAACTTATAATATAAAGTAACTTACTATGGAACAGTACATTCTCGACAGAGCACAGAAGTGGCTCGATGGAAACTACGACGAAAAGACCAAAGAGCAGGTGAGAAATCTTATGGAGAACGACCCCAAGGAGCTCTCCGAAAGTTTCTATCAGGATTTGGAGTTTGGTACCGGCGGCTTGAGGGGTATCCTCGGCGTGGGCACCAATCGTATGAACGTATATACAGTAGGTATGGCCACCCAGGGCCTTGCAAACTATCTTAAGAAATGCTTTGAGGGCCAGGAGATTAAGGTGGCTGTTAGCCACGACTGCCGCAACTTTAGCCGTGAGTTCGCCGAGCGCACCGCCGACATTTTTGCCTCCAACGGCTTCAAGGTATATCTCTTTGAGTCGCTCCGCCCCACCCCCGAGTTGAGCTTTGCTATTCGAGAGCTCGGCTGCAAGAGTGGTGTGATGGTTACCGCTTCGCACAACCCCCGTGAGTATAACGGCTACAAGGCCTATTGGGAGGATGGTTCGCAGGTTATCGCCCCCCACGACAAGAACATCATCGATGAGGTGAACAAGATTACCTCCGTGGATCAGATTATTTCGGGCAAGAACCCCGAGAATATTGAGATTATCGGTGAGGAGTTCGACAAAATCTACCTTGAGAGGGTTAAGGGCCTTTCGCTCTCGCCCGAGGCCGTGGCCAAGTTCCACGATATGAAGATTGTCTATACCCCCATCCACGGCTGTGGCCACAAACTTGTTCCCGCATCGCTCCGCAACTACGGCTTCACTAACATCTCGACTGTGGCCGAGCAGATGACCATCGACGGTAACTTCCCCACCGTGGAGTCGCCCAACCCCGAGGAGAGAACCACTATGCGTATGGCTATCGAGCAGGGTGTGCGTGAGGGTGCCGAGATTGTTATGGCAACCGACCCAGATAGCGACCGTATCGGTATTGCTGTGCCCGATGAGAGTGGTAACTTTGTGCTGCTCAATGGCAACCAGACCTGCGTGCTCCTTACTTATTATATGTGCCGCCGCTGGAAAGAGAATGGTATGCTCGATGGTAAGCAGTATATTGTTAAGACAATCGTAACTAGTGAGATGATGGCAGATGTTGCCAAGAGCTTCGGCGTGGAATACTTCGACTGTCTCACCGGTTTCAAGAATATCGCCAAGGTTATCCGTGCCGAGGAGGCCAAGGGTAATGTATATATTGGTGGTGGCGAGGAGAGCTTCGGCTTCCTTGCAGGCTCGTTCCTGAGGGATAAGGATGGCGTTTCGGCCTGCTCGCTGGCTGCCGAGGCTGCTGCTTGGGCCAAGAGCATCGGCACTTCGCTCTACCAGCTCATCAAGGAACTCTATGTAGAGTATGGCTTCTATAAGGAGGGTCTTGTGTCGGTTGTTCGCAAGGGCCAGGAGGGCGCTGCCGAGATTAAACAGATGATGGTTGATTTCCGTGCCAATCCTCCCAAACAGATTTGCGGCTCGGACATTGTGTCTATCAAGGACTATCAGAACTCCACCGTACTGAATCCTGCAACGGGTGCTGTCACACCTCTGGAGATTGATAAATCCAATGTACTTCAGTATCTTACCGCCGATGGCACCATTCTTTCGATTCGCCCCAGCGGTACCGAGCCCAAGATTAAGTTCTACTTTGGCGTTAAGGAGCCCCTGGCATCGTTGGCCGACTACGATGCAGTTTCGGCCCAGCTCGACGCCAAGATCGAGCAGATGAAAAAGGAACTCAACCTTGTATAGGTCAATCGGTTCCTCCAAATATAAAAGGCGAGTTTCTTAACTCGCCTTTTGTATTTCTATTAGTCTGCAAACAGCTTGACTACCAAGCCGACCTGATATTCGAGAAGGAGTTTTGCCTGACCCGATTCGGGGAATCCGACGCCAATACCTGCACCTGCAGTGAGGCCAAAGCGGGTGTCGGGGAAGAAGTAGCCATAGCGAGCATCCATCACAAAGCCCCAGCCGCCATTGATATCAGCATCCCAAGGGGTGTTGTTGCACATAGGATTCGTACCAAAGGTAATGCCCGCCTCAATGGTGTTCTCGCCATCCGTCGTATAGGCACCCATACCGACGTGCCAATACACATCGCCATCTGTCTGTTTCTTGAAAACGCCCTCCTTACCGAGTCCGCCATAGAGCAAGAAACCACCAACACCACCAAGGGCAGCCCTTGCCCTTACGAAGTTGGAGCAAAAGTGTGAGTAGCCCACTTCGACGCCGAAATAGGGTACGCCACTACCGCTCACATAGATCATATCCAACGCCGCATTGACAAAATTATTCATTGGATTACTGTGCGAGCCGCCGCTGGAGTAAGAGTTTGACGATGAGTAAGATGTAGCGCTACTCGAGGAAGGATAGACCTGGGTAAAGTCGTAATACCTCACCGTGGGCTCATTGGTGCCACCCGAAGTCGATCCCTGGATCATAATCTGGTTGCCCCCGGCGTCGTAGGCACTATGCACGGTGATATTGCCCGACATTCTCACCTCATAGGAGTTTAGGCTATATGTGCCATCGGAGGTGTTTACCTTGACAGGCAGGGCAATCTCTTTCGATATTCGTATCACGATGTAGTCTGCCGCCCAGAGAGTAGTTGTGCCGAGGGCGAGCAGTGCAGCAAGAAGGGTTAGCAGTCGTTTCATAGAGGTAGTAGTTTAGTGTATTATAGAACTTTTATCAGGTTTATTCCGTCGCGGATGGGGATGATGACATTCTCCACTCGGGGGTCGTCGTGGACCATACGGTTGAACTCCACAATGCCTCGGGTTTGCAGGTCGGAGGGTTTGATGTTCTCGGCCGTCACCTTGCCATACCACAGGATGTTGTCAGCCAGGATGTAGGAGCCTGAGTGCACCAAGCCATTGTCCATCAGCATCTTGTAGTAATCAGGATACTCCCTTTTGTCGCCGTCGATAAATACCAGGTCGTAGCACTCCCCCAGCCCGGGAACCACATCGAGCGCCGAACCTGTGTGGCGTCTAATCTTGTGCCCGTGGGGCGAGCGACCGAAAAACTCGGTCTGTATGCTCTCCAATTCATCCTCAATCTCAATGGTATCAATCACCCCATCCTCGGGCATACCTGCAGCAAAACAGAGTGTGGCGTAGCCCGTAAAGGTGCCTATTTCGAGCACCCTGCGAGGGGCAATCATACGGGTGAGTATCTCCAGAAACTTGCCCTGGATGTGGCCCGACACCATCTGTGGCTGCACAACACGCATATTGCTCTCGTGTTCCAGCTCGGCGAGCAACTCATCCTCGGGTGAGGAGAGGTTGCGCATATATCTCTCCAATTCGTTGTTCATATTATCCATATATTATATATAGGTAAGCGACGACAGTTCCGAGAGTACCTCCTGTGCTGCGGAACGGATATCCTCGGGGGTGATGGCCTCCACTTTGCGATAGACCTCATCGAGGTTATCGACGCTGTCGAACACTAGGTAACTTTTGCCCACACCCAGCATATAGGCCTCGTTATTTTCAGCCGATATGGAGAACTGCCCGAGGAATTGTCGCTTGGCAATGGCCAACTGACGGGTTGTAAGTGGCACACTCTTTATGCGCTCAATCTCCTCGGCCACAATCTTGCGACACTGCTCCAACTTCTCCTTCTCGCACGAGAAATATATGGTAAACATACCGCAATCGCTGAAGGGGGTGTAGAGCGCCTCCACACAGTAGGTCAGAGCGTTACGCTCCCTGAGAGCCACATTTAGCCTCGATGCTGCCGAGGGGCCGCCGAGGATGTTGGTCATCATTATGAGTGACAAACGTCGCTTATCGTTGAGCGCATAGGCCCTTGTGCCCACCACCGAGCGTACCTGATGATGTGAGGGGTGGCTTATGCTTTTTTGGAATTGAGCCACAATTTGAGGAGCCTTGCGCCCACCCTCCTTGCGGGTTGCGGCCTCGGCACCAAAGTAGCGCTCCACGGTTGCCACAAACTGCCGGGGTGTTATAGGGCCGATGGCGGCAAACACCATATTGTCGGTGGTGTAATTCCTTGTAACAAAATCTTTTATCTGCTCCGAGCCAATGTGGGAAATGGTGCGCTTTCGTCCCAGAATGTTGTGCCCCATCTCGGAGTCCTCGAACAGCAGGTCCTCGAAATCGTCGTATATGCGCTCGTCGGGCGAGTCTTTATACATATTTATCTCGTCGTAGATGACCTCCTTCTCCTTCTCCACCTCGCACTCGGGGAATGTGGAGTGGAAGATGATGTCGTCCATCAGCTCCACAGCTTTTGCAAAGTCGCCCTTCATCACCGTGGCGTGAACAACGGTCTCTTCCTTTGTCGTAAAAGCGTTAATCTCCCCACCTCGGTTTTCGAGTCGGCAGTTTACCTGGTAGGCTTTGCGCTTTGAGGTACCTTTGAAGAGGGTGTGCTCTATGAGGTGAGCCATACCAAACTCCCCCATTCGCTCATCTCTACTGCCCGCACCGATGGTCATCGAGCAGTAGCATACTGCACTGCGCACCTGTTTCAGCACGCAGCGTATGCCATTGGGTAGTGTATGCACAAAAAACTCCTCTTTCACAGCTATTTAGCAATCTTTTCTCGTTCCACTAAATATTTTCCCGTGTAGCTCTCCTTGCACCTGCGGAGCCCCTCGGGAGTGCCGGCATATACAAGGTTGCCACCTTCATCGCCCGCCTCAGGGCCGAGGTCGATAATCCAATCGGCGCACTTTATCACATCCATATTGTGCTCAATGACTACAATCGTGTGGCCCTTCTTCAGTAGCGCATCAAAGGCGGCGAGCAGTTTGGAAATGTCGTGGAAGTGCAGACCCGTAGTGGGCTCATCGAAGATAAACATTGTTCCCTCGGTGGTATCCTCGCCCATCAGATAGGAGGCCAACTTCACCCTCTGAAGCTCGCCACCCGAGAGCGTGGAGGTCGATTGACCCAATCGCAGATAGCCAAGGCCGACATCCTGAAGTGTCTTGAGTATTGACACAATCCTATGGTTAATAGCAGTTTGCTCTTGTCCAAAAAACTCCACGGCATCGTCCACGCTCATCTCCAATACATCCGAGATGGTCTTTCCCTTGTATTTCACTTCGAGCACTTCCTCGCCAAAACGCTTACCGCCGCAATGTTCACATTTAAGCTCCACATCGGCCATAAACTGCATCTCTACACGGATGATGCCCTCGCCCTGACACTCCTCACACCTGCCCCCCGGGCGGTTGAATGAGAAGTGCGACGGAGTAATTCCATTGTGCACCGCAAAGGGCTGTGAGGCAAATAGTTGGCGGATTTCGTTATATGCTTTGGTATAGGTCACGGGGTTGGAGCGCATCGACTTGCCGATGGGGCTCTGGTCCACCATCTCAACCGAGCGGATGAGCGACACATCGCCCTCTAACCTCTCATATCCACCGGGTTTGTTTCCCGTTTCGTATATGTGGCGACGCAGTGCAGGGTAGAGAATACCCTCCACCAAAGAGGATTTACCACTGCCACTCACACCCGTCACGCAGGTCATAACTCCCAGAGGAATAGTAACATCCACACCTTTAAGGTTATTTTCCCTTGCACCAACAATCCTCACCGAGTTGCTCCAACCGCGATGACTCTTGGGTGCGGCAATACTCTTGCGCCCCAGAAGGTAGTCGGCCGTTAGGCTTCTTGTGGCACTATCAATGTCGTTCAGCGGGCCGTTGAATACAACCTCTCCACCACCCTCGCCCGCCTCGGGACCGATATCCACAATGCGGTCTGCGGCACGAATCACCTCCTCCTCGTGCTCCACAACGATCACGGTATTTCCCATATCACGCAATTTGCAAAGCACCGAAATAAGGCGATTGGTATCCCTCGGATGAAGGCCAATGCTTGGCTCATCGAGAATGTAGAGCGAGCCTGTGAGGTTGCTGCCGAGCGACGTAGAGAGGTTAATCCTCTGACTCTCACCACCCGAAAGGGTCGAAGACAACCTGTCGAGGGTTAGGTATCCCAAACCTACATCCACCACATAACCGAGCCTTGTGCGAATCTCCTTGAGCAACCTTTCGCCTTTGGCCATCTCGTCGGCCGTGAGCTGAAGTTCCTCAAAAAAGCGGAGCAACCTATCGATGGGCATCCTCACCAATTCGGCAATATTGCGACCGCCAACTTTCACATAGAGAGCCTCCTTGCGAAGTCGGGAGCCGTCACACACGGGGCAGAGTGTCTTACCCGTGAAACGTGACAACATCACCCTATACTGCACCTTATACCTCTCTTTCTCCAGCATACAGAAGAAGTCATCGAGGCCGTGGAAGTAGCTGTTTCCGGTCCACAGCAGTCGTTTCTGCTCGTAGGTAAGCTTGTGATATGGAATATGTATTGGGAAGTCGAAACGGTGGGCGTTCTCCACGAGTTGGTCCCTCCACCACACCATCGATTGTCCTCTCCAGCAGGCAATTGCGTTCTCAAAGATACTCTTATTCTTATCGGGCACCACCAAGTTCTCGTCGATACCTGTCACCTTGCCATAGCCCTCACACTCGGGGCAGGCGCCAATGGGATTGTTGAAAGAAAAGAGGTGCTCGGTGGGCTGCTCAAAGGTCAGTCCGTCGGCCTCAAAACGGTTTATGAACTGCTCCTCTGCGCCGTTCACAACAAGGCGACACTCCCCAGCACCTATCTCAAAAGCCCTTGCAACCGAGTCACCCGCACGGCTCAGAGTGTCATCGTCGCTCGCTGCACGCAGTCGGTCCACAACCACCAGCACATCCTCGGCACGTGTATCCTCTCCGATGGTCTGTACAAAATCCTCGGCCAGCATAAGTTCCCCTTTGTGGAGAAATCTCTGTACACCCTCCTCCATAAGGGCCATCACTCTCTCAACACAACTCTCCCACTCCCTCACAACAAAGGGTGCAGCAACAAGCACCGCAGCTCCCACAGGGTGCTCGGCAATGCGTGCCACCACATCCTGCACCTCGTAGCGCACAACCTCTCGGCCCGAAATGGGCGAATAGGTGCGGCCAATGCGTGCAAAGAGGAGTTTCAGGTAGTCGTAAATCTCTGTGGAGGTGCCCACCGTGGAGCGAGGATTGCGAGAATTAACCTTCTGCTCAATGGCAATGGCGGGGGCAATGCCTCTAATAATATCCACATCGGGTTTCTCGATACGTCCCAGGAATTGGCGTGCGTAGGTCGAAAGGCTCTCCACATACCTCCTCTGGCCCTCGGCAAAGATGGTGTCGAAGGCGAGTGTCGATTTGCCCGAGCCGGAGAGGCCCGTCACGACAACGAGTTGGTTGTGAGGGATATCTACCTCAATATTTTTGAGGTTGTGCACCCTCGCACCCTTGATGTATATGGAGTTATATTTCTGTTTCATCTTCAATGTTTATTCCCTCCACCTTCTCCAGTCGGGCGAGGAGTTCGTCGGCCGAGGAGAGCCTCACAGCCAGGCGCATAGCGCACATATTGTCGAAGGTCTGCTCTACAATTTTTGGCTCCACGGCCTTCACAGCCTTCATCACACCGTTCATACTCTCAAACGGATAGCGAATGTGGATTATGCGGTCCACCGTGCGCTCCTCGATTTCGGCCACGTCGAGCACGGCGGCAGTCGATGCACGATAGGTCTCAATCAGTCCTGGCACACCGAGCTTGGTGCCGCCAAACCACCTCACAACCACCACCAAACAGTTGGTGATATCCCTTGAGAGCAACTGACCCAAAATGGGCTTACCTGCCGTGCCCGAGGGCTCGCCATCGTCGTTGGCTCTCCACTCTTCGCCGTGGGGGCCTATGCGGTAGGCGTAGCAGTGATGGGTGGCATCATAGAACTTCTTGCGCAGAGGCTCCATAATCTCTCTCACCTCGTCAGCCGACTCCACGTGGTAGGCCAGAGCGAGAAATTTGCTGCTTCGCTCCTTGATGACCGTCTCGGCGGTGCCAACAACTGTTTTGTATGTATCGTTAGCCACTGATTTATAGGGGTTTATTTGTGACTGCGAAACATCCTATCCCAGCGGATATTGCTGGGGAAGGGTTTGTGTTTGTCGAGCGAGAGCCATACAAATGAGGGGGTGCCGGCAATGTGGTCCTCGGGAACAAAGCCCCAAAACCTCGAATCGGCCGACATATGGCGGTTGTCGCCCATCATAAAGAAGTAGTCCATCTCGAATGTGTACTCGGTGGCAGGCTCGC
This sequence comes from Tidjanibacter sp., assembly GCA_045633985.1. Classification (GTDB taxonomy): domain Bacteria; phylum Bacteroidota; class Bacteroidia; order Bacteroidales; family Rikenellaceae; genus Tidjanibacter. Next base: position 92,352 of record JAZQZI010000009.1, read on the forward strand.
CATCAATCACTATTTCATCGCCCACAATCTCCAGCGAATGACCCTCATAGTTCTTGATAATTCGCTCATAAAGAGGGATATTTTCGAGCGTCAAAGCAATAGTCACGCCCTTTGAAGGCACCCACAGCGGGCCGAAATTATCCTCTGTCCAGGGGTAGAGCTCGCTATTGGGGAAAATTGCCAGGTGGGGCTCGGTACTCTCGTGGCGAGTAACGGCGGTCACATTGGGCATCTGCTCCAACATTGAAACCTTATCAGCCGCAAGGGGCATAGTGTATAGACCCGACGCTGAGGAGTAGAAGAGGTCGTCGGGCGACACTCCGAGCTTCTCGATGCTCTTGCGACTAAGGGGTGAGGAGGTCTCAACGTAGTAGATATACTGCTGATTTTCTGCTGCTTTGTGGGGCTCGCCGTTGATGTAGAGCACTCCGTGGCGCACCTCCAGGGTGTCGCCTGCAATGGCTACACACCTCTTCACATAGTGCTCCCTTTTATCCACGGGGCGTGAAACTACCGTGTAGTTCTGCTCCATCAGCTCACGACCCCTCTTGGAACCATAAGTGGAGGTAAATTGGCGCACTATATCATAGTATGTTTCGTTCTGACGCTCCAGAATTACCGTATCTCCTGCAGGGAAGTTGAAAACCACAATATCATCCCTCTCCACGCCACGCACTCCTGCCAAACGCTTGTATGAACGAGAGATTGCCTCCGAGTAGGACTTTGTGCCCCAGGGAGTTGTGTGGTGCATAAGGGGAAGCGAGAGGGGGGTATTTGGCACCCTGGGGCCATAGGTGGCCTTGCTCACACAGAGGTAGTCGCCCACAAGTAGTGTCTTTTCCATCGACGAGGTGGGAATTACAAAGTTCTGGAAGATGTAGGTATTTATTAGCGATGCAAATACCAATGCAAAAACTATGGCATCAATCCAACTCCATACCTCTCTGTATGTCTTGTTATTACGTTTACGCTCCTGGTGGCGCTCCCAATGTACAAGGCGGGCCATAAATCCCGTAATGTAGAGGTCGAAGATGATGGGGAGGCCCAGCAGGAACCAAAGGTTGCGGTTCCACACCACAAACCAGAGTGTGTAAATGATGGCTACAACGCCAAACCTAAACCACCTATTTTTGAGTAGCTTTTTCATATTCAGTAGATTAAATAGTCAAAAAATCATCCATTGAAAAGACGCCTTTGCGGCCCACCAACCACTCGGCAGCCAACACGGCACCGAGAGCCAATCCACGCCTCGACTTTGCGCTGTGGCTCACCGAGAGTGTGTCCTCCTCGGAGTCGTAAGTAATGGTGTGGATGCCGGGCACCTCGCCCTCACGGTAGGAGATGATATCCTCCTTGGCTACTGCCACCCTACCCTCGCTCGCCTCGGCCATCTCTGCTGCAAGCGAAGCCGCCGTACCGCTGGGGGCGTCGAGTTTGTGGATGTGGTGGGTCTCCTCTATTTTCACGCTATATTGTGGAAACGCTGCCATAGCTTTTGCCAGCCAACGGTTGAGCCTGAAGAGCACATTCACTCCCAACGAGTAGTTCGACGAGTAGAAAAATGCGCCGCCCAACTCGTTGCACAGAGCGTCAATCTCCGCCTTACGCTCAATCCAACCCGTTGAACCACTGAGCACAGGCACCCCTAACCTCAAGCAACGCTCGATGTTATCAAAGGCCGTTGCGGGCGAAGTGAACTCTATGGCCACATCAACCCCCTTCACACCCTTATCGGTGAGAGCCGACTCACGGTTGTCTATATCAATCTTTTGCACCACAAGGTGGCCACGCTCCAGGAGTACCTTTTCAATCTCACGTCCCATCTTGCCGTAGCCGATAATTGCAACATTCATAACTTTCCTTTTTGGTTTTTGGATATTCGTACAAAAATAGGGATTTTTTCCTTATTTTTGCACTACAATAATGCAAAAAGAGATATTATGCGCTACTTTGCCGAACTTTCCTACAAGGGCACGGCCTACTGTGGTTGGCAACGCCAACCCAATGCCCGCTCCGTACAGCAGACCATCGAAGAGGCTCTCACTACCATTCTGCGTGAGAGTATTGAGGTTGTGGGTGCGGGTCGTACAGATACAGGTGTCCACGCAGCATTCTATGTTGCCCACTTCGACACCTCCCGCAAGATAGACAACCCCGAATCGGTTGTGTATCATCTCAATGCACTTCTGCCCGAGGACGTGGCTTTCCGCTCCATCTATCCCGTGGCCGACGACGCACACGCACGTTTCGATGCCACCGAGAGGGAGTATCGCTACTATATTCAGCGCCATAAAGATCCCTTTACACGTGCTACCACCTGGCAACTTTCCGCCCCACTCGATATTGAGGCAATGAATCGTGCGGCACACACGCTGCTCACCACCGAGGATTTTACGACTTTTGCCAAGTTGGGGAGCAACAATACCACCAATATTTGCCACATAACCCGTGCCGAATGGGTTGAGATAGAGTGTGGTATGATTGTCTTCATCTTCCGTGCCAACCGATTCCTCCGCAATATGGTGAGGGCTGTAGTGGGTACCCTTGTGGATGTTGGCCGAGGGAAGATTACCCCCGAGCAGTTTGAGGAGATTGTGGCTTCTCGCGACCTCTCCCGTAGCTCCTCCTCCGCACCCGCCAGCGGCCTTTTCCTCACGGATGTTAAGTATTGATGACGACGGTAAAACGCAAATAACGAGATAATACAAGGAGCACAAATCCCTCCCAAAGTATATAAAACTCCATAGAGTGGAGGGAATATTTTGCCAAACAAAGGAGCGGGCTCCGAGTTTACTTAAGCGTAAATGAGGAGCCCGCTCTCTGCGGTTTGGTGAAATATTCACCCTCTATATGGAGATTTTATTCCCATTCGATGGTAGCCGAAGGCTTAGGCGACATATCGTAGCACACACGGTTTACATTGGGCACCTCATCCAAAATGCGTTTGGTAATCTTGTCGAGGATTGCCCAGTCGATGTGCTCAATCGTGGCGGTCATTGCGTCGATGGTGTTCACCGCACGGATAATCACGGGCCAATCGTAGCTGCGAGCGTTGTTCCTCACACCCACTGACTTAAAGTCGGGCACCACGGTGAAGTACTGCCAAACTTTCTTGTCCAAGCCCGCCTTTGCAAACTCCTCACGGAGAATAGCATCGCTCTCACGAACAGCCTCCAGGCGGTCGCGAGTGATGGCGCCCAAGCACCTTACACCCAGACCGGGGCCGGGGAATGGCTGACGGTAAACCATCTCATAGGGCAGACCGAGCTCTACACCACAAGCCCTCACCTCATCCTTGAAGAGCTGCTTGAGTGGCTCAACGAGACCAAACTGCATATCCTCGGGAAGGCCACCTACATTGTGGTGCGATTTAACCATCTTGGCAGTTTTGGTGCCGCTCTCCACGATGTCGGGATAGATGGTACCCTGACCGAGGAAATCAATGCCGTCCAACTTGCGGGCCTCCTCCTCGAATACACGGATAAACTCGCCGCCGATAATCTTACGTTTCTGCTCGGGATCCTCCACACCCTCGAGTTTGGTAAGGAAGCGCTCGGTGGCATCAATATATACCAAGTTGGCGCAGAGCTGTTTACCAAACACCTCCACAACTGCCTCACTCTCGCCCTTGCGCATTAGGCCGTGGTTTACGTGTACGCACACGAGGTTGTTGCCTATAGCCTTGAGCAGCATAGCTGCCACAACCGACGAATCGACACCGCCAGAGAGTGCCAGAAGCACCTTCTTATCACCCACCTGCTGGCGGATAAGCTCCACCTGGTCGCTGATGAAGTTGGTCATATTCCAGTTAGCCTCGGCCTTGCAAGTGTCAAACACAAAATCCTTTACGGATGCTTTAATAGCCTCCTCGTCGTCGGCAAAAGCGCCGAGTTTTACCTCACAAAGGGCCTTGTCGTGGCCGGCAGCAATCACGGGGAAACCTGCCTCGTAAATCTCGGGCAGCACATCAATCTCCACGCCGTCGATAACATTATTCTCGCCTCCGTTGATAATCACACCCTTCACTCCAGGCAGAGCCTTCAGCTCGGCTGCGGTGATGTCGTGGGGGTAAATCTCGCTATATACGCCCAGCGCACGGATAGCCCTGGCAAGCACGGTATTGTGGTGGCTACCGAGGTCGAGGATTACAATCATATCCTGTTTCATATCTCTCTAAATTTTGAATTTTGAATTCTGAATTTTAAATTTCTTTCTACTCGCCACGAGTGTAGTTGGGAGCCTCCTTGGTGATAGTTACATCGTGGGGGTGGTTCTCAACAACTGCGGCCGAGGTGATGCGCACAAATTTGGCATTGTGGAGTGCCTCAATATCCTTTGCACCACAATAGCCCATACCCGAACGCAGACCGCCAATCAACTGATAGATAGTCTCGCTCAGGGTTCCCTTATAGGGCACACGTGCAACGATACCCTCGGGCACAAACTTGCTCGAGTCGCACTTCTCGCTCTGGAAGTAGCGGTCCTTCGAGCCGGCCTCCATAGCCTCAATGGAGCCCATACCACGGTAGGATTTGAACTTACGGCCATTGTAGATGATGGTCTCACCGGGCGACTCCTCCACACCGGCCAACATCGAGCCCATCATAACGCAGTCGCCACCTGCAGCCAGAGCCTTCACAACATCGCCCGAGTAGCGCAGACCACCGTCGGCAATCACGGGTACACCATACTGGTGGGCCACTTTGGCGGCATTGAAAATGGCGGTCAGCTGGGGTACACCCACACCTGCCACGATACGGGTTGTACAGATGGAGCCGGGGCCGATACCAACCTTGATACCATCAGCACCTGCCTTGATAAGATACTCGGCAGCCTCGGCGGTAGCGATATTACCTACCAGCACGTCAATCTGGGGGAAGGCGGCCTTCACAGCCTTCAGAGTGTTGGTAACATTTGCAGAGTGGCCGTGGGCGGTATCGATAACCACTGCATCTACGCCTGCCTCCACGAGTGCCTCCACCCTCTTCAGAGTGTCGCTCGTTACACCCACACCGGCTGCAACCCTCAGGCGACCTTTATCATCCTTACAAGCGTTGGGATAGTCCTGAATTTTGGTGATATCCCTATAAGTAATAAGGCCCACAAGGCGGTTATTATCATCCACAACGGGGAGTTTTTCAATCTTATTCTTCAGCAGAATCTGCGAAGCCTCCTGGAGGTTGGGATTGGTGGTAGTCACCAGCTTCTCGCAGGTCATCACCTCGGCGATGGGCAGCGACATATCGGTCTGGAACCTAAGGTCACGATTGGTGACAATACCGATGAGTTTCATCTCTTTATCGACTACGGGGATACCACCGATGTGATTCTCCTTCATCAGCCTCAGAGCATCGCCCACGGTCTCCTCCTTGCTGATAGTCACGGGGTCGTAAATCATACCGCTCTCGGCCCTCTTCACCTTCCTCACCTGTGCGGCCTGGGCGGCAATCGACATATTTTTGTGAACCACACCGATACCACCCTCACGAGCAATGGCAATAGCCATCTCTGCCTCGGTGACGGTATCCATAGCGGCCGAAACAACAGGGATATTGAGGCGGATGTTGCGTGAAAAACGACTGCCAAGCGACACCATATTTGGGGTCACCTCTGAGTAGGCAGGAATCAGTAGTACATCGTCGAAGGTCATACCCTCCTGAGCGATTTTCTCTTCAATAAACGACATAGTTGTATGGGTTTTAAAATTTCTTCAGTTTCTCGTCAATAATGATGGTCTTGCTACGGTCGGCACCTACGGAGATGACGCCCACCTTTACACCTGTAACCTCCTCAATCTTGCGCACATAGGCCTGTGCGGCTGCGGGAAGCTCCTCGAAGCTCTTGACGTTGGTGATATCCTCATTCCAGCCCTCCAACTCAATGAGTACGGGTTTGCAGCGAGCGAGCTTGGCGATGGTTGCTGGGGGATTTTCAATAACTTGACCATCAACCTCATAGCCTACACAAATCGACACTTTATCAAGGCCTGAGAGCACATCAAAAAGCATCAGTGCCCACGAGTCGATACCTGCCAGGCGGCTCACGTAGCGAGCCACAACGGCGTCGAACCAACCCACCCTGCGGGGACGGCCGGTAACGGTGCCATACTCGTGGCCACGCTCCCTAATCTCCTCTGCACGGTTGTCGAACAGCTCTGTGGGGAAGGGGCCCTCACCCACCCTGGTGCAGTAGGCCTTGGCCACGCCGAGCACATTATCTACCCACTTGGGCGAGATACCTGCACCCACGGGTACACTTGCCGACGAGGGGGTCGAGGAGGTAACATAGGGATAGGTGCCGTGGTCAATGCAGAGCATCATACCTTGTGCACCCTCAAACAATATCTTCTTGTCGCTCTCCAACGCTTTGTTAATCAGCGCCGAGGTATCGCAAATCATATGGCCAATCTTGCCGGCCAGGGCCATATACTGGTTATATACCTCCTCGAAGTCGAACTTCTCGAGGCCCAGCATACCGAGCTCCATATTCTTCACCTCAATGGCTGCTTTGAGCCTCTCGGCGAAGTACTCTGGCTCCAGCAGGTCGCCCATACGGATACCTACACGGCTGTACTTATCCGAGTAAGCGGGGCCGATACCCTTGCGGGTAGTACCAATCTGCGCACCGCCCTTGAGCGCCTCATAAGCACCATCAAGCGCCGAGTGGTAAGGCATCACCACTGCTGCACGGTCGGAGATGTAGAGCTGGTAGTCGGTGATACCCTGCGAGTGGAGCCTCTCAAGCTCGTCCACCACGCTCTGGGGGTTAATCACCATACCGTTGCCCATAACATTCACGGTCTGGGGATTGAAAATGCCCGAAGGAATACTCTGCAACGAATATTTCTTGCCGTCGAACACCACGGTGTGGCCTGCATTATTACCGCCTTGATAGCGAACTACCATATCGGCACGGCAGGCAAAATAGTCGGTAATTTTTCCTTTACCCTCGTCGCCCCATTGCGACCCTATTACAACCAATCTTTCGGACATATCTCTCTACTCCTCAATTTTATTGCGTTTGTAAATATAATCCACATTCTTCATATAGTACTCCAGGGTGAAGCAGCCGTCGAGCTCCTCCTCGGTGAGGGTTGCCATAACGGTGGGCTCCTCCTTCAGCAGCGACTGATACGAAGCACCCTCGGCCATAGCCCTCATCGCCACAGGCTGCACAGTGTCGTAGGCCTTTTCCCTCGAGAAACCCTTGTCGATGAGTGCATTCATCACCCTCTGCGCAAAGATTACGCCATTGGTGCGGTAGATGTTTGCCTTCATCTGCTCCTCGAATACCACCAAATTCTCCAAGATACCCATCATACGATTGAGCATATAGTCAAGCAGAATGGTGGCATCGGGCATAATGATACGCTCGGTTGCCGAGTGGGAGATATCCCTCTCGTGCCACAGAGCCACGTTGTCATAAGCGGTTGCCATATAACCCCTCATCACCCTTGCACAGCCACAGATATTCTCACTACTGATGGGATTACGCTTGTGGGGCATTGCGCTCGAGCCCTTCTGGCCTTTGCCGAAGGCCTCCTCCACCTCGTGAACCTCGGTACGCTGCAAGTTGCGCACCTCGAGAGCCATCTGCTCCAGGCTGGCGCCTATAACTGCCAGGGTGGCCATATAGTATGCGTGGCGGTCACGCTGGATAACCTGAGTGGAGATATTTGCGCTGTCTATGCCGAGTTTCTCGCAAACGTAGTCCTGCACAAAGGGAGGAATGTTGGCAAAGTTACCAACGGCGCCGCTAATCTTACCAACCTCCACACCACGGGCTGCTGCACGGAAGCGCTCCAGGTTGCGCCTCATCTCCTCATACCAAAGCACCCATTTCAGGCCGAACGAGGTGATGTCGGCGTGGATACCGTGGGTACGGCCGATGCAGGGGGTATATTTGAACCTCTGGGCCTGTTTTTTGAGCACCTCCATATATTTAATGAGGTCTTCCTCAATAATCTTGTTGGCCTGAAGGAAGAGGTAACCATTGGCGGTATCAACCACATCGGTACTTGTGAGGCCATAGTGTACCCACTTCCTCTCCTCGCCCAGCGACTCGCTGACGGTGCGGGTGAAGGCCACGATATCGTGGCGGGTCTGGAGCTCAATCTCCTTGATGCGGTCGATGTTGAAGGTGGCCTTTGCCCAGAGCTTCTCCACATCCTCTGCGGGTACTACTCCCAGCTCTCGCCACGCCTCGGCGGCCAAAATCTCAACTTTCAGATAGGCGTTAAACTTATTCTCCTCGGTCCAAACTTGGCGCATTACCTCGCGCCCATATCTCTCAATCATAGCTTACTATATCTGTTATTTGTTCTTCTTATTCATAAGGTTCAGGTAGCACTCGATGGTATTCTCCATCAGGCAGCAGCGGGTCATAGGGCCACAGCCACCGGGAACTGGAGTGATAACCGAGGCTTTCTCGCGGCAACCCTCAAAATCGACATCGCCACAGAGCTTGCCGGTCTCGGGGTCGCGATTGACACCTACGTCCATAATCACAACGCCCTCCGATACCATATCGGCCTTCACAAACTTGGGTTTGCCGATGGCCACCACCAAAATCTCGGCCGAGCGGGTAATCTCCGCAAGGTTTTTGGTGCGGCTGTGGGCGATAGTCACCGTAGCATTGCGGTCGAGCAGCAGTTTCGATACGGGGAGGCCCACGATATTGCTGCGGCCGATGACCACAGCCCTCTTGCCTTCAATCTCCACACCGGCTTTGTCAAGCAGTTCAATCACGCCTTTGGGGGTGCAAGCAACCACACCACCCTGCTTCTGCCACAGAGCGGCCACATTCAGGGGGTGGAAACCATCCACATCCTTCTCGTGGCTGATGGTGGCGATAATTCTGCTCTCGCTGATATGCTTTGGCAGGGGGAGCTGCACGAGGATACCATCTACCTCGGGGTCATTATTAAGCTCCTCTATAAGTGCCACAAGCTCCTCCTCACTGATGGTTTCGGGCTTACGAATAGTCGTATTGCGGAAGCCGACCTCAAGGGAGTCTTTGGCTTTGCCGGTAACATACGACACGCTTGCGGGGTCCTCGCCAACGAGAATTACGACAAGGTGGGGAGCCCTACCATACTGCTCGGTGTATTTCACTACGTCGGCGGCCATCTTGTCTTTCATCTCGGCAGCCAACTCTTTACCACTAATAATCATAATTATATATTACAGGTGTTTTTAGTCCAAAACTTTGTGTCCAATATCGCTACGGAAGAAGAGGGAGTCGCACTTGATTTTTGCAATATCCTCCAGGGCCATCTTGCGAGCCTCGGCGAGGTCTTTCCCACGGCCTACAACCATCAGCACCCTGCCGCCGGCGGTAACAATCTCTCCCTCCTTCTCTGCTGTACCCATATGGTAAACGGTCGATTTCAGACCCTGGAGGCCCTCAATCACTGCACCTTTACCGTAGCTTCCGGGATAACCTTTCGAGGCGAGGACAACACCCAACAGGGCCTCCTCGCTCCACTTTGTCTGGCAATCCCTGCCGTCAATAGCAGCGTCGAACAGTTCATAAATATCGCTCTCCAGGCGGGGCAGTACAACCTCGGTTTCGGGGTCGCCAAAGCGGGCATTGAACTCAATCACCTTGGGGCCCTCGGCGGTGAGAATCAGGCCACCATAGAGCACACCCTTAAAGGGTACGCCCTCGGCCACCATAGCCTTTGCGGTGGGCCTCATAATCCTCTCCAGAGCAAACTCCTCCACCTCGGCAGTCACAAAAGGCACGGGGCTATATGCACCCATACCGCCTGTATTGGGGCCCTTATCACCCTCGTAGGCACGTTTGTGGTCCTGTGCCATAGCCAGGGGATAGACCTTCTCGCCCGACACCACGCACATAAACGAAAACTCGGGGCCTGCGAGGAAGTCCTCTACCACAACCCTACCCTTGCCAAAGCTCTCATCAAGGAGCATATCTTTCAGAGCAACATCTGCATCGTCGTAACTCTCTGCCACAACAACACCCTTGCCTGCTGCCAGACCGTCATACTTGATAACGGCAGGCAGAGGGCGACCAAAGACATACGCCTTGGCCTCCTCGTAGCTATCGAAAGCCTCATAACCAGCTGTAGGAATGGAATATTTGGCCATCAGTCGTTTTGCAAACTCCTTGCTGCTCTCAATCTGTGCGGCAGCTTTTGTGGGGCCGAAAGCCCTTAGGCCCAGCTCCTCAAACCTATCCACCAAACCCACAGCGAGTGCTGCCTCGGGGCCAACGACGGTGAGGTCAATGGAGTTCTGCTGTGCAAACTCTGCCAACTTTTCCACATCCTCCACACCAATAGCCACCCTCTCGGCTTGTGCGGCAATGCCCGCATTGCCGGGTGCGCAATATATCTTCTCTACCTGGGGCGAGCGTGAGAGTGCATCCACAATTGCGTGGCACCTGCCACCGCTACCCACAACCAATACCTTTTTACTCTTCATATTAATGTTTAAAATGGCGCATACCCGTAAAGAGCATTGCGATACCTTTTTCGTTTGCTTTCTTAATTGCGTCCTCGTCACGGATGCTGCCTCCGGGCTGAACGATAGCTACCACGCCATACTTCGAGGCCAACTCCACAGTGTCGTCGAAGGGGAGAAATCCATCCGATGCCAACACCAGACCCTCGGTGACACCTGCTGCCTTTGCCTGCTCCAGAGCAATCTCTGCCGAACCTACACGGTTCATCTGACCTGCGCCCACACCCAGGGTCATACTATCCTTCACCACAACAATGGCATTGGATTTCACGTGTTTAACAATCCTCCAACCGAAGTTCATATCCTTCAGCTCGCTCTCGGAGGGCTTGCGCTCGGTAACACACATCTGGTCGGTAATGTCAAGGCACTCCATATCGGCATCCTGCACCAACAGGCCGCCTGTCACGCCTACATACTGCTTCTGGGGGGCCTTCACACCATCCATCTTCACCTCCAGCAATCGGAGGTTCTTCTTCGATGCAAACACCTCCAGAGCCTCGGGCTCAAACGAGGGGGCCATAACAATCTCCAAGAAGATTGGCTTCATCATCTGGGCAACCTCGCCGGTGAGGGGACGGTTCATTGCAACAATACCGCCATAGATACTAACCTTATCGGCCTCGTATGCTCTCTTCCAAGCCTCGGCGATATTTTCGCCAACACCTGCACCACAGGGGTTCATATGTTTCAGACCTACGCAGAAGGGCTCCGAAAACTCCCTTACAATCTGCAGAGCAGCATTTGCATCCTGAATATTATTGTAGGAGAGCTCCTTGCCACCCAGCTGGCGTGCGCCGGCCACCGAGTAGCTAACTTCCTCGCCGCTGCGATAGAAGGCTGCCTTCTGGTGGGGGTTCTCACCATAACGCAGGCTCTGCACAGCGTCGAAATTGAGGAACAATTTCTCGTTCATACCTGCAGCCTTGCGCATATAGGTTGCGATGTGGCTGTCGTAGAGAGCTGTGTGGGTGTAGGCCTTGGCGGAGAGCATAAGGCGGGTTTCGGGCTTGGTATTGCCACACTCCCTAATCTCCTCCAAAACCATTGCATAGTCGTCGGGGTCGCACACAACGCTCACCGAAGCGTAGTTCTTTGCTGCCGAGCGGAGCATTGAGGGGCCGCCAATATCGATATTCTCCACAGCCTCCTCCATAGTCACACCCTCTTTGGCGATGGTCGCCTCAAAGGGGTAAAGGTTTACGCAGACCATATCGATGGTCTCAATGCCATTCTCGGCCAGCTGTGCCATATGGTCATCCTTGTCCCTGCGTGCCAGCAGACCGCCGTGCACCTTGGGATGGAGAGTCTTCACTCGACCCTCGCAAATCTCGGGAAAACCGGTAACATCGCTAATATTGGTAACCTTCAGGCCACTACCTCGCAGTGCAGCCAGAGTGCCGCTGGTGGAGATAATCTCCCAACCCATCTCGGCAAGGGCTGTGGCAAACTCCACCACTCCCCTCTTATCGCTAACGCTTACTAAAGCTCTCATCTCTCGTTGTTTCTATATCTTATTTATCGTTTCTACATAAAGTTTGTGCTCGGCCTTGTGAATCATAGCCTCCAGCTCTTCGATGTTGTCACCCTCGTAGGGAACAGCCACCTGGGAGATAATCTTACCTCCGTCGAGCGTTGCATCAACATAGTGGATTGTCACCCCATAGACCTTCACGCCATACTCAAAGGCATCCCTAATGCCGTGGGCACCGGGGAATGCGGGGAGCAGTGCGGGGTGGATGTTGATGATGCAGCCGCCATACCTCTCAAGCAGTTCGTCGCCAATGATGCGCATATAACCCGCCAGGCAGACTAAATCGACCTCCAGACTATCCAGCCTGTCGGCAATCATCTGCTCAAACTCTCTCTTGGAGCCAAACTCTTTGGGGTTGAACACCAAGCACTCCACGCCATAGCGTTTTGCCCTCTCCAATACATAGGCTCCGGGCTTGTCGCACACACACAGCACCACAGTGCCGTCCACTGCGCCACTGCGACACCCCTCGGCTATGGCCTCAAAATTGGAACCACTGCCACTTGCAAATACGGCTAACCTTTTCATCTACAACATTGTTACGCCTTCGCCCTCGATAACGCAGCCAATCACACTTGCCCTCTCACCACACTCTGTGAGAATGTCAATAACCTTCTGGGCATCCTTCTCCTCGACGGCCACTACCATACCGATACCCATATTGAAGATGTTGAACATCTCTCTGTGGGGTACCTTGCCGTAGCGCTCCAGCAGACGGAAAACGGGGAGTATCTCCCAGCTACCCTCCTTAACCTCTACGCCCTGACCATCTTTCAGGATACGGGGAATATTCTCGTCGAAGCCGCCACCTGTGATGTGGGCAAGGCCGTGAACATCCACCTCGGCAAAGACCTTATGCATCTGTTTGATGTAAATCTTGGTGGGAGTGAGCAGCATCTCACCCAGGGTCTGCTCGCCGGTCTCCTCGTATTTCTCAGTGAGTTTCAGGCTATTATCGGCAACAATCTTCCTCACCAAGCTGAAACCGTTGGAGTGAACACCGCTCGAAGCGACACCCACGAGTACATCGCCAACCGAAACCTTTGAGCAGTCAATAAGTTTGGACTTCTCGACAGCGCCCACAGTGAATCCTGCAATGTCATACTCGCCCTCGCCATACATACCTGGCATCTCGGCAGTCTCACCGCCCACAAGTGCACATCCTGCCTGGCGGCAGCCCTCGGCAACACCCGACACGATAGCCTCCACAGTTGCGGGGTGGTTTTTGCCCACTGCTACATAGTCGAGGAAGATGAGGGGCTCGGCACCCTGTGCCAATACATCATTCACACACATTGCCACAGCATCAATGCCGATAGTGTCGTGCTTATCCATCTCGAATGCCAATTTCAGTTTGGTACCCACGCCGTCGGTGCCACTCACCAACACGGGGTGCTCATAACCGAGCGACCCGAGGTCGAACATTCCACCAAACGAGCCAATGTTACCCATACTACCCTCTCGGGTGGTCGATGCAACGTGTTTCTTGATGCGGCTAACAACCTCATAGCCTGCCTCGAGATTTACGCCCGAAGCCTCATAACTCTTTGCCATAGTGTCTTTTATCTCAATTTTATATATTACTCTGTTTTTCTCTAATTTGTCGGATTACGCACTACCCCTCATTTACGCCTTAATCTGATAGCGCTTGTAGAGTGTTGCATCCTCGTCAGTCTGGTACAAATCGGTGGGATACTTGCCATCGAAGCAGGCCATACACATCTCCTTCCTATTGCCGGAGGCCATCAGGGCTTGGGTGCTCAAGAATGCCAGCGAGTCGGCGCCGATATACTCGGCAACCTCCTCCACACTCTTTTGGGCCGAGATAAGCTCCTCCTCGGTAGAGGTATCCACGCCATAGTAGCAAGGCTTGGGCATTGCGGGCGAGGCAATCCTCACGTGCACCTCGGTGGCACCTGCCTCTTTGAGCAGGCGAACGATACGCTTCGAGGTGGTGCCCCTCACAATCGAGTCATCGACCATAACAACCCTCTTACCGCCAACAATACTCCTCACTGCCGAGAGTTTCATCCTCACACCCTTCTCCCTCATACTCTGCGAGGGCTGAATGAAGGTGCGGGCAACATATTTACTCTTCACAAGGCCCATCTCATAGGGGATGCCGCTTGCCTCGGCGTAACCAATAGCTGCGCTAAGGCTCGAATCGGGCACACCTATTACTATATCGGCCTCCACGGGCGACTCCTTGTAGAGCCACTTACCGCTCTCCTTGCGGAATGTGTGGACATTGCAGCCGTCGATGTCGCTATCGGGGCGGGCAAAATAGATGTACTCCATTGCACACATATTGTAGTGCTTGAAGCTCGAGAAGTGGCTGCTACGGATGCCGTGGTGGTCAATGGAGAGCACCTCACCGGGCTCCACATCCCTCACAAACTCGGCTCCAATAACCTCAAAAGCACAGGTCTCGCTAGACACTACCCAGCTACCATCGCTGAGCCTACCCAGCGACAGGGGTTTCAGGCCGTGCTTATCCCTGCACGCATAGATACGCTTGGGGGTCATAATGAGGAATGCGAAAGCACCCTCCACCATATTCAGCGCCTCAATTATGGAGTGAATACGGTCCACGTGAGCCTGGGCAGCATCTTTCTTGATAAGGTTGGCTATAAGCTCGCAGTCCGACGAGGTGAGGAACAGACTACCCCTATCTTCGAGGTGTTTGCGAAGGCGGGCAGCATTCACCAACTTACCATTGTAGGAAATGGCAAAGTCACCCGTACCGTGATGGAATACAATGGGTTGAATATTCTCACCAATCTTACCGCCACCCGCATTTGTATAGAGCACCTGACCAACGGCAATATTTCCCTTGAGCGTTGCCAAGTTTTGCTCGTTGAAGACGGTGTTCACCAGGCCGGGGCCTTTGATATAGTTGAGATCTCCACCCTCGGTGCTCACAATACCGCAACCCTCCTGGCCACGGTGCTGGAGTGAGTGAAGACCATAGTAGCAGAGGTTGGCCGCCTCGGGTGTACCATAGACACCAAAGACGCCACACTCCTCGTGCAACCTCTCGCCACCCATCTGTTTGTTCTCTTCGGAGTTCATCGTCCGACAGATTTATTTAATAGTGTTCAAACGTGCATTAATCTCCTCGTAGGCCTCGATAACCTTACCCATATCCCTGCGGAAGCGGTCTTTATCGAGTTTCTCGTTGGTGGTGGCATCCCACAGACGGCAGGTGTCGGGGCTAATCTCGTCAGCCAGAACAATCTTACCATCGGCTGTCTTACCAAACTCAATCTTGAAGTCCACAAGGCGAATATTAACGCTTGCGAACATCTCAATCAGAGCCTCATTGATGCGGGCAGTGAGGTCGTAAATCTCTGCCAACTCCTCATAGGTTGCAGCACCCAGAGCCACAGCGTGGTGGTCGTTAATCAGGGGATCGCCCAGCGAGTCGTCCTTGTAGCAAATCTCAAAGATGGTGTTGGGGGCCTTGGTACCCTCCTCAATGCCGAGGCGTTTTGCCATCGAACCGGCAATTACATTCCTCACGATAACCTCCAGGGGCATAATCGACACTTTCAGGCAGAGCTGGTCACGCTCATTCATAGTCTCGATGTAGTGGGTGGGGATACCCTTGGCCTGCAGATAGTGGAATACGATGGTCGAAATCTTGTTGTTCAGCACACCTTTGTTCTCGATGGTTGCCTTCTTGATGTTGTTGAAAGCGGTTGCGGCGTCCTTGTAGTGGATAATCACTTTGTCTGCCTCATCGGTTGCGTACACCTGTTTTGCTTTGCCCTCATAGAGCATCTCTAACTGTTTCATAGCTACTATTTTACTTTTTAGATTTATATTATTTTCTCAAATTATTTCTTCCTAAAGTAGTTTACGGCATTGCGGAAGAGGTTTTGCTCCTTATTGCCCGCAATGTTCTTCATAAGGCCCTCCTCGAAGCGCTCCGAGTGGCCCATCTTACCCAGCACACGGCCCTCGGGCGAAATGATACCCTCGATAGCCTCCACAGAACCATTGGGGTTCTCGGGCGAGTGCATCGTTGCATTACCCTGGGCGTCGGCATATTGGAAGGCTATCTGACCCGCGGCTCTCAGCTGTGCTGCAAGCTCGGCACTTGCCACAAACTTACCCTCGCCGTGCGATGCGGCAATCGAGTGCAGCTCACCAACCTCGAAGCCCTTCAGCCAGGGCGAAGCCACCGAGGCAACCCTGGTGGTGACAATCTGCGAGATGTGGCGGTTGATGTCGTTGTGGAAGAGCGTGGGCGACTCCTGGGTGAGCTCGCCAATCTTACCAAAGGGCAGCAGACCCGACTTAACCAGCGCCTGGAAGCCGTTGCAGATACCTATAATAAGACCGCCTCTCTCATCGAGCCTGCCGATGGCAGCTTTCACCTTGTCATTCTGGAGAACGCTTGCGATAAACTTACCGCTACCATCGGGTTCATCGCCAGCCGAGAAACCGCCGCTAATAGCCAAAATGTGACACTCGTCGATACCTCGAGCCATCTCCTCTGTGGAACGCTCGATATCCTCGGCCGAGAGGTTGCAGAACACCGAGGTACGAATCTCGGCACCCTCCCTCTCAAACGCTTTGGCCATATCGTAATCGCAGTTGGTGCCGGGGAACACGGGGAGGAACACCACGGGGTGCTCTACAGCCTCGCCCTGCCACTCGGTGGTGCAGGGGCCAGAAGTTGCATTCTCCACACTACCCTCCACGCCGCTGCGGTCGGGATAAATCTCGGTAAACCTCTTGCGATTAGCCTCATAAAGCTCCTCTATAGCGATACTCTCGCCATTTACGGTGAGCACCTCTTGGTTGGTGGTAACACCCAGCAGCTCGAAGTGGGGGAAGTCGAGCTCAGCGGTACTCTCCACAACGATGGAGCCGTAGTTCCAACCCCACAAGTCACTCTCCACCACCTTCACATCGGCACCCACACGGTTACCAAAGCTCATCTTGGCCAAAGCCTCGGCCACACCACCAAAGCCAACAGCCCAGGCGGCTACAATCTTACCGGCGAAGATTTTGTGACGAACGTTTTCATAAATATCAATCAGCTCCGAAGTGTCGGGCATAAAGTTGTCCAGAGGGGTATGGCGTACCAGATAGATGTAGTGGCCACCCTCCTTCAGCTCGGGGCTAATTACCACCCTGCTATCCACGGCGGTTGCACCAAAAGCAACCAGAGTGGGAGGAACGCTGATATCTGCAAAAGTACCACTCATCGAGTCCTTACCGCCAATCGAGGGCAGACCCAATGCAACCTGCATACGCAGTGCACCAAGCAACGCTGCCAGGGGTTTACCCCACGCCTTGGGGCTCGACATCTTCTCGAAGTACTCCTGGTAGGAGAAGCGCATCTTATCATACTCGGCACCCGCTGCCACAGCCTTTGCCACAGCCTCCACAACTGCATACGCAGCACCGTGATAGGGGCTCCAGCTGCTCAAATAGGGGTTGAAACCATACGACAGCATACTTGCCGTGTTGGTGGTGTGGTTACCCACGGGCAGCCTCTGTACGCTCACCTGGCTCTCGGTCTGCTGGGTGCGGCCACCGTAGGGCATAAGCACCGTGGAGCGACCAATGCTCGAGTCGAACATCTCCACCAAACCCTTCTGCGAGGTGACATTGTCATCGGCCAAGAGATTAAGGAATTTAGCCTTCACACTCTCGCCCTCAATGGTGCGCTCGAAGGGATTCTTCTCCTCCACAGCGCCCACAGCTACCTTTGCGTAGTGTTTGGCACCTGCCGAGTCGATAAACTCCCTGGAGAGGTCGGCCACAACCTCGCCGTGGTAGAACATCCTCATCCTACCGCTCGAAGTGACATCGGCCACGTGTACCACCTCGATATTCTCCTCGTGGCAGTACTTCTCAAACTCCTCTCTATCTTTGGCCTCCACAACCACCGACATACGCTCCTGCGACTCGCTGATGGCAATCTCGGTGGCATTCAGACCACTATATTTGGTTGTAACCCTGTCGAGGTAGATGTCCAGACCATCGGTAAGCTCTCCAATAGCCACACTCACACCACCAGCGCCAAAGTCGTTGGATTTCTTAATAAGACGAGTAACCTCGGGGCGACGGAATAGACGGGCAATCTTCCTCTCCTCGGGGGCGTTACCCTTCTGCACCTCGCTGCCACACTCCTCAATGGAACTTGCGTTGTGCTCCTTCGACGAGCCGGTGGCACCGCCGATACCGTCACGGCCGGTGCGGCCGCCAAACATAAGGATGATATCACCCTCGGCGGGGCTCTCACGCCTTACATTCTCAGCCTTCACAGCGCCCACAACAGCGCCAATCTCCAACCTCTTGGCTACATAGTCGGGGTGGTACACCTCCCTCACGTGGGTTGTGGCAAGGCCAATCTGGTTGCCATACGACGAATAACCGGCCGCAGCCCTCAGCGAGATAACCCTCTGGGGCAACTTACCCTTCATAGTCTCGCTCACGGGAAGGTAAATATTGCCAGCACCTGTCACCCTCATAGCCTGATACACATAGCTACGACCACTCAGCGGGTCACGAATTGCACCACCCAGACAGGTCGATGCGCCACCAAAGGGTTCAATCTCTGTGGGGTGGTTGTGTGTCTCATTCTTGAACATCAGCAGCCAGCGCTCCGGCTTGCCATCCACATCCACATCAACATAGATGCTGCAAGCGTTGTTCTCCTCGCTCTGCTCCATATCATCGAGCAGACCCTGCTTACGGAGATACCTTGCGCCGATGGTTGCGAGATCCATCAGACAGAGGCTCTTGCCCTCCCTACCAAGTTTCTTGCGGATATTTTTCCACAGCTGCACGGCGTCGGCAATATCGTCGGCCACAAACGACTCCTCCACCTCGATGTCGGTGAGCTCGGTGGTGAAGGTGGTGTGGCGGCAGTGGTCGCTCCAATAGGTATCCAAAATGCGGAGCTCGGTCTCATTGGGCTCCCTACCCTCCTTCGAGAAGTAGCCCACAACCTCCATCAGGTCGTCGCCATTCATCGCCAATCCTTTTGCCTTGCAATATGCGTCTGCCTCCTGGCGAGTAATCTTGGTGAAACCCTCAAGCCTCTCCACGGGGCGTGCGGTAGCCCTCTCGGCGGGGGCAAGCACCGACAAATCCTTCTCTCTCGACTCCACAGCATTAATCGTATAGCGAGAAATCTTCTCCAACTCGGCCTGGCCTACACCCTTGTCGAAAATCAGCAGTTTGGCACTGCGAATCTCCACATTGGCGGTGGGCTCAATGAGTTTCACACACTCCTCTGCCGAGGCTGCCCTCTGGTCAAACTGACCGGGGAGGCACTCAATGGCAATGTGGGGGACTCCATCGAGCTCTACCTGGAAGGTTACATTGTCGGTTGCTCGCTCACCAAACACTCGGTAGCTACTCTGCTCCACGAGCTCGTCGGTAAAACCGAAGAGGTCATAGATACATACCAGCCTGAGCTCTTTGATGTCGAGTTGGAGGTTGCTGTTAAGCTCCCTCTTGAGGCTCTCGGCCTCCACCCTGAAGGGTTCAAGTTTCTCTACAAATATGCGGTGGGTTTTCATTTTCCTTGGATTGTCTGATGTCAAACTCAAATATCTCTGTTTGGGTTTTGCTTATTGTGCAGGGCTCTACATTGGACTTCGCTTCGTATGTCCTCTATTCTCTTTTCTCCGCCCCGCTCTTCACTAAATCTCCGACTCGAGAACCTTTTTTGCTTGCTCTTTGCGGAACTCGTCGAGTTTAGCCTTCAGCTCGCTGTCAGTTACGGCCATCATGGCTACAGCCAGCAGTGCTGCATTTTTGGCACCGTCGATACCCACGGTTGCCACGGGGATGCCCGAAGGCATCTGCACCATCGAAAGGAGCGAATCGAGACCCTCGAGCGAACGAGATTTGATGGGCACGCCGATTACGGGAAGGGTTGTGAAAGCTGCGACAACACCTGCAAGGTGGGCGGCACCGCCTGCACCTGCAATAATTGCTGCCATACCCCTCTCCCTGGCACCACTCACCCACTCTTCGAGTGCGGCGGGTGTGCGGTGGGCGCTGAGAACTCGTTTCTCATACTCCACACCAAATTGGTCCAAAATAGCTGTTGCTCCCGACATTACGCCCCAGTCGCTGGTTGAGCCCATAACTACACCGATTTTCATCTCCTTTTACTTATATTTTTGGTTAATAATATTCATAAAAGAGTGACCGCCAACGTTTTAGGTCGGCGGTCATCTCCTATTTACAGTTCACACTTGGTCGCAACATTTGCACACTCGAGGGCACATTTCTCCGCAGCAAGGGCTGTTTGTACTCCCCACAACACTCTGCCGACACATTTTGTGCCCGCCCTCTCGTGTCGCAAACGAGAACAGATATCTATCTCTTGCAAATGCCTCATTAATGTAACTCCCTTTTATCGGAGGCCGTTTCGCCCCCTTGATTTAACCTTGCAAAGGTACGATTTTTTGTCGTGTGAAAAAACTAAGTTATTAATAACTTATTAACAAATTCTACAATTTTGCCTTCGACTCGCAATATACGCAGCGGAACTTGCCGGGTTTGTCAGTACGGGGGCGGAACAATGTACCAACATTTTCGAGGTTGGAAATGCAGCGTTTGTTGCTACATACATACTCGTTGCGAACTGCGTCGGCAGGAATAAGGTCGATAGTCTTGCTATCATCCTTAGCCCACTCCAGAAGTTTCATAATGAGTGCCATACGAACGAACTTGCCGTTCTCAACCTGGCGGAAATATGCAGCCCTGGGATCAGCATCCACATCCACAGTAATCTCGTTTACACGAGGCAGGGGGTGGAGAATACACATATTGGGACGAGCATTTTTAAGTTTGGCGGGATCGAGGATGAAGCTATCTTTCAGGCGGTCAAACTCGTCCTCATCCAAGAAACGCTCTTTCTGTACACGGGTCATATAGAGGATATCCAACTCGCCCATAACCTCCTCCATCGACGAAACCTCTTTGTAGGGGATATTGTTCTTCTCGCACACCTCGTGCCTCATATAGCTGGGCAGACGCAACTGCTCGGGAGCGATAAGCACAACCTTAACACCCTCATAGCGGGACATAGCCTTGATGAGCGAGTGAACGGTACGACCGAAGCGAAGGTCGCCGCAGAAACCGATGGTGAGGTTATCGAAACGACCCACCTCACGTTTGATGGTCAGAAGGTCGGTAAGGGTCTGGGTGGGGTGGCTGTGGCTACCGTCACCGGCGTTAATAACGGGGATGCGGGAGTTGCAAGCAGCTACGAGAGCAGCACCCTCCTCGAAGTGGCGCATTGCGATGATGTCTGCAAAGCAGTTGATGGTTTTGGTGGTATCGGCGCAGGTCTCACCCTTAGCTACCGACGAGCTCTTTGCATCCGAGAAACCGAGAACTGAACCACCAAGCTCCAACATTGCCGAAGTGAAGCTCAGGCGGGTACGAGTACTTGGCTCATAGAAGAGTGTTGCCAGTTTTTTACCCTTGCAGGCCTCGGTGTATTTCTCACGATTATCGATGATGTCGAGGGCTAGGTTGATAATCTCGTCAAGTTCCTGCATAGAGAGGTCGGTGGGGTCAATCAAGTGTCTCATATTCTTATTGTTATTTAATTTGGATTAAACTTTTAATTTAACTAACCTTTCATCTGATTTTTATCATTATTTCTGCATCCAGCTTTCGTCCTGAGGGTTGGCCATAAACCTCTTCAGGCGAGCCTCGTCGTCGGCAGCAATGTAGCCCTGCTCCACTGCCACTTCCACAAGAGTATCGAAGTTGGAGAGCGAGTAGTTGGTCACATTTGCGGCAGCCAACCTCTCCAAACCCTTCTTCATACCATATGTAAAAATGCTTACAACACCAAGCACCTCGGCACCCGCCTCTCGCAGTGCCTCCACCACGTCGATACAGCTGCCGCCGGTGGAGATAAGATCCTCCACAACAACCACTTTTGCACCCTTCTCCAGGCGACCCTCGATGCGGTTGCCACGGCCGTGGTCTTTTGCGCTACCACGAACATAGCCCATAGGCAAATCGAGAATATCGGCAGCAATGGCTGCGTGAGCAATACCCGCAGTGCTTGTACCCATCAGCACCTCCACCTCGGGGAAACGCTCCTTAACGGTGTCTGCAATAGCATTCTCCACCACCGTCCTCGTCTTGGGGGCGGTGAGAATCAGGCGGTTGTCGCAATAGATAGGGCTTTTGATGCCACTTGCCCAGGTGAAGGGCTCATTGGGGCTGAGGAAGACGGCTTTGATGCCGAGCAGCTCCGATGCAATTTTTTTCTCTCGTGTCATATTTATATGCTGTATGTTATTCATTTAGTCCAACTTAAGAAACTCTGCCACACACCTACGATAGGCGACCACGGGGTCCTCGGCAGCGGTGATGGGACGGCCCACAACGATGTAGTCCGAACCGAGCTGGCGGGCCCTGGCGGGCGAGGTAATCCTCACCTGGTCGTCAGCAGCCGACTCCGCAAAGCGGATACCGGGGGTGATGGTCATAAACTCGTTGCCACAAGCCTCCTTAACGATACTCGACTCCAGGGGCGAGCAGACAACACCATCGAGCCCTGCAGCCTTGGCATTTTTGGCATATTTGATAATCGTATCGCCAATGGTGGCATTAATCAGAAGTTCCTCCTGCATAGTCTGCTCCGAGGTGGAGGTAAGCTGTGTCACGGCAATCAGCAGAGGCCTTGTGCCATCCTCACGGGTAAGTCCCTCTTTGGCAGCCTTCATCATCTCCACAGTACCTGCAGCGTGAACATTCACCATATCGACATCCAGCGCCGAGAGCACCTTCATAGCTTTGCGCACGGTGTTGGGAATGTCGTGGAGTTTCAGGTCGAGGAAGATTTTGTGTCCCCTGCGCTTAATCTCTTTCACAATGGCGTTACCCTCTGCATAGTAGAGCTCCATACCGATTTTAAGGAAGGGTTTGCGCTCCTCGCCCTCAAACTTATCGAGGAAAGCCATAGTCTGCTCTGCCGACGCAAAGTCGCAGGCAATGATTACATCTTTTGCGTTCATACGATTCCGATTATATCTGTTAATTTCTCAATTCCAAGTCGTTCCATCTCCACGGGGAGCTGTTCGATAATCTCCTTGCAAGCGTAGGGGTTGCGCAGGTTGGCAGCACCCACCTCCACAGCCGTAGCACCGGCCATCATCATCTCAATGACATCGCCGGCCGTCTCCACGCCGCCACAGCCGATGACGGGGATATTGCAGGCTTTCGATACCTGATAGACCATCCTCACAGCCACAGGGAACACAGCAGCGCCCGAAAAACCACCCATAGTATTTGCTATGATTGGCTTGCGTGTGCGGGTATCGATTCTCATTCCGAGCATTGTATTAATCAGGCAGATGCCATCTGCACCTGCTGCCTCTGCAGCCTTTGCAATCGACACAATATCCGTCACATTGGGCGTCAGTTTCACATACAGAGGTTTTGTGACAACCTGTTTCACGGCTCTCACAACCTCGGCCACAGACTCTGCCGATGTGCCGAAGCTCATACCGCCGCCGTGGACATTGGGGCAGCTCACATTGAGCTCAATAATCTCCACCTGCTCCTCACCATCAATCTTCCGGCAACACTCCACATACTCCTCAATCGAAAAGCCACTAATATTGGCCACAATAGGTTTTCTGAAGGCAGCCCTCATCTTGGGCAACTCCTCGGCAATCACTGCGTCGATACCGGGATTCTGGAGTCCTACGGCGTTAATCATTCCCGAGGTGCACTCTGCCACACGGGGCAGAGGGTTGCCATAGCGGGCATCCCTCGTGGTGCCCTTGAACGATATGGAGCCCAGGATGTTGATATCATAAAACTCGGCCATACCATAGCCATAGCCAAAGCATCCGCTGGCGGGAATTACGGGGTTGTCGAGTTTTACACCGCTCAACACCACACTCATATCTCTCTTTACTTCCATATCAAATCCTCCTTATAGAACACGGGGCCCTCTTTGCAAATTCGCTTATTACCGCTCTTGGTCTCCACGCTGCAACACATACAGACACCAAAACCGCAAGCCATTCTCTCGTCGAGGCTCACCTCACCGGGCCACTCGACACCCCTACACAGAGCCTTCAACATAGGCATAGGGCCACAAGCATAAAAGTAGTCGCACTCCAGCCCCTGCTCCCTAATCACATCGGTCACAAAGCCTTTAGTGCCCACCGAGCCATCCACAGTTGCAATGTAGAGCTCCGCACCGATAGCCTCAAACATATCGGCCGACACCACATCTTTCTCGCTATTGAAGCCGAGAATTACCACTGGTTTCACGCCACGGGCCAAGAATTTTTTGGCCAGGTTATACAATGGGGCACACCCCACGCCACCGCCCAGCAATGCAGGCCTGCGGCACTCTCGCTCCTCCGAAAAACCATTACCCAGGCCGGTCAGAAGGTCAAGTTCTGCCCCCTCCTTCATCTGGCTCATAGCCTTGGTACCCTCGCCCACAACATCGTAGAGCAGAGTGATGGTCTTTTCGTCGTAATCGCACACCGAGATGGGGCGGCGCAAAAACTTACCCTCCAGAGCGATGTTCACAAATTCGCCTGCACGGGTTACATACTGTGTGTCGCCCTGGAGCACCATCAGCCAACTCTTGGCCGTCAACTGCTTGTTCGACACTACTTTATATATATTTCTCTTATACATAGTCGCTATAATTTATTCTTCTCGTAAGCAATCCTGCCGTCGGCAATGGTGAGCAGCACCTCGCCCCTGAGGCGCATACCTGCCAGGGGTGTAGCCTTACCCATCGAGAGGAATTCACGAGTGAAGACATTAAACTCGCTACGCAAGTCCACAAGTGTGAGGTTTGCCCTGCCGCCCACTGAAATGGCTTCGCTACGACCAAGCAACCTGCGGGGTGCATCGGCCATAATCTCCACCAGGCGTTCCAGGGTGATATAACCACCACCAACCATAAATGTATAGACCGTAGCAAACGATGTCTCGATACCCACAACACCCATAGCACTCTTCTCCAATCCACGCCCCTTCTCCTCGGCCGAGTGGGGTGCGTGGTCGGTGGCAATCACATCGATAGTTCCATCTACCACTCCCTGGCGCAGGGCCTCCATATCCTCCCTCGAACGCAACGGGGGATTCATCTTGAAGCGGCCATCCTCCTGCATATCCTCATCGCAAAGTGCCAAGTAGTGAGGCGCAGTCTCGCAACTCACCTTCACTCCCCTACTCTTCGCCTGGCGGATGAGTTCCACACTCTCCTTGGTGGATATATGGCAAATATGAAGTCGGCAACCTATGCGCTCCGAGAGCTCGATATCTCTCTTCACCTCTGCCCACTCGCTCTCGGAGCAGATACCCCTGTGTCCGTGCTCACGGCACCACACGCCGTCGTGGATGTAGCCACCATTCAGAAGGCTCTCCACCTCGCAGTGGGCGGCAATCATCTTACCGGTGGGAGCTACCCTCTTCATAGCCTCCTCCATCACCTCGCCGCTCTGCACACCCGTGCCATCGTCCGAAAAACCTGCGACACGAGGAGCAAGAGTCTCGAAATCAACGCACTCACTGCCACTTCGGCCACGAGTGATGGTAGCAAAGGGGAGCACTTCTATGCAGCTGTCTCTCTCGATGATGTCGAGTTGTTGCTGGAGATTTTCAGGGCTATCGGGAGCAGGATTAAGATTGGGCATTGTGCACACAGTGGTGAAACCGCCACGAGCAGCCGCCCTCGAGCCACTTGCTATGGTCTCCTTATAGGAGAAGCCGGGCTCCCTGAAATGAACGTGAAGATCCACAAGACCGGGAAGAAGGTGTTTGCCCTCACCCGCAATAACCTTCACACCCTCTCTGGGGTCGATGTGGTCGGAAATCTCCACCAGCCTTCCATCCTCCACGAGCACATCTCGTTTGAGGAAGGCTCCCTCTATCCACACCTTGGCTCCACGTACAAGCACACTGACACTCTTTAAACAACTCATAGTTTTGCTCCCAAATTATTTATATTAGGCATAAAAAAAGAGGTAACTTGCCACAGCAAATTACCTCATATTCCAAAAACGACCAAAGACAGAATGCCTAACGAAACGCTCGCATCGCACTTGGCGACCACCATTCGATATGTTTCGGCAAACGTTCACGGCTTCTTCAGTCATTTATTTGCCCACAAAAGTACAACTTAATTTTGAGATTTGAAAGAGGAGAAAATACAATTATCAATTTTTTTTACCAATCCTCACTCCTGCACCTTTTACTCCCCCTGAGTCCGACCACTAAAGCCCCGTGATGCTCTTAATCTCATTGAGCGTATTGAGCGCCTCGAGCGGTGTGAGCGAATTGATATCGAGGTCGCGTATTCGGTCCCTAATCTGCACTAACACAGGGTCGTCGAGCTGGAACATACTGAGCTGAATACCCGCCGGCTGGGGAGGTGTTGCCACACTCTTCACCTTGGGTTGCGCCTTACCTTTCGACCCGCCCGACTGCTCCACGGCCAGCGAATCGTCTGCGTGGGAAGCCACCAACACAGAGAGAATCTCATCGGCTCTCTCCACAACCTTCTGAGGCATACCTGCCAAGCGGGCAACGTGAATACCAAACGAATTGTCCGTACCACCTCTCTGGAGCTTGCGCATAAAGAGCACCGTACGGTTTACCTCCTTCACCGACACATTGTAGTTCTTCACCCTCTCCAGGCTCTCTTCCATCTGGTTTAGCTCGTGATAGTGTGTAGCAAAGAGAGTCTTGGCCCTTCCTCGGGGGTTATTGTGCAGCCACTCCACCATACTCCAGGCAATCGAAATGCCGTCGTAGGTGCTTGTTCCTCGGCCAATCTCGTCGAGCAACACAAGGCTGCGGTCTGTGACATTGTTCAAAATCGAGGCACTCTCGGTCATCTCCACCATAAAAGTACTCTCGCCCTGCGAGATGTTATCACTTGCACCCACACGGGTGAAAATCTTATCTACAATGCCAATGTGTGCGCTCGAAGCGGGCACAAACGACCCCATCTGCGCCATTAACACAATGAGGGCCGTCTGACGCAGCAGAGCACTCTTACCCGACATATTAGGGCCGGTAATCATCATTATCTGCTGCTCCTTATCGTCGAGCCACACATCGTTGGGCACATACTGCTCGCCCACGGGAAGCATCATCTCAATCACGGGGTGGCGGCCATCCCTAATGTCGATAACCTTGTCCTCCCCTATCTCGGGCCTTGCATACCCCCTTTCGGCGGCTACACGTGCAAACGACGCAAGGCAGTCGAGGTGT
Source organism: Tidjanibacter sp. (assembly GCA_045633985.1). GTDB lineage: Bacteria > Bacteroidota > Bacteroidia > Bacteroidales > Rikenellaceae > Tidjanibacter. The sequence continues at coordinate 119,628 of JAZQZI010000009.1, forward strand.
GCGATAACCGCCGCATCCCTCTGGAGAGCCGCCAACGCCCCCGTCAGGTAGGCCAACAACTCCTCCCAAATGCGCAGCTCAATAGCGAGCACCCTCTCCTCTGCACCCAGCACCTTCTCCTCATACTCCTTCAGCTCTGTAGTGATATATCGCTCGGCCGATGTGAGGGTCTGTTTGCGAATCCACTCTGCAGGCACCTTCTCTTTGTGGGTGTTGCGCACCTCAATGTAGTAGCCAAAGACATTGTTGTAGCTCACCCTCAGCGAGGGGATACCCGTGCGCACACTCTCCGCCTGTTGTATCTCGGCGATGCGGTCTTTGCCGTGTAACACAATGTTTCGTATCTCATCGAGCTCCAAATCGACACCACCGGCAATAATTCCTCCCTTCTGTATCTGGTTATTGTGAGGGTCGGGATAGAGCGTTTCTCCAATCCTCTGGCGCTGCTCCTCAAGGGGTATCAGTTTCTCTGCCACAGTGGCCAGGGCGGGATTATCGACACCCTCCAGCAGGAGTTTCAACTCCTCGATGGCTCCCAGCGACTCCTTGAGTGCATTGACCTCTCGGGGGGTGATGCGCCCCGTAGCAATGCGGGAGGAGAGCCTTTCCAGGTCGCTGATAGCTGCCAGCCTCTCGCCCACTGCCTCCGCCAACTCGAGGTCGTCCTTGAGAGTTTCAACAATGTTGAGCCTTGTGTTGAGTTTTTCAACATCCTTGATGGGCATCGAAATCCAGTGGCGCAAGAGCCTACCACCCATAGGAGTTTGGGTGCGGTCAATAGCCTCCACAAGCGACCCTCTGCCACCCACCGTACCTCCCGACGAGAGCAGTTCGAGGTTGCGCAGAGTAAAGCGGTCAATCCAAACATAATTATCGGGGTCGATGCGGGAGATGGTCTTTATATGGGCCGTATCTTTATGTTCCGTGTAATCCAAGTAGTGGATGATGGCACCTGCGGCGGCGATTCCTACCCCCATACGCTCAATGCCGAAACCCTTGAGACTCTTCACTGCAAACTGCTTGCAGAGCCTCTTACGGGCGTTCTCCTCATTCCACACCCACGCATCAAGTCGATAGGAGTAGTTCTGCCCGCTCACAGCCCTGCGAAATCGGTCGTCGAGCCCCCTCTGATATACAATCTCCTTGGGGGCAAAGCCCGCCACAAGTTTATCGGTGTAGAGGTCGTCGCCCTCGCCTATGTAAAACTCGCCTGTGGAGAGGTCAAGGAAGGCTATGCCGTTGCGCTTGTCGCCAAAGTGGATGGCTGCCAGGAAGATGTTCTCCCTTGCCGAGAGCACATTCTCATTCATCACCACGCCGGGGGTTACAAGCTCCACCACTCCTCGTTTCACAAGGCCTTTGACGCTCTTGGGGTCCTCCAACTGCTCACACACGGCCACACGACGACCGGCTCTCACGAGCTTGGGAAGATAGGTGTTCACGGCGTGATAAGGGAAGCCGGCCATCTCGATGTAGTTACCGGGGCCATTGCCTTTGCGAGTGAGAGCGATGCCGAGAATGCCGGCAGCCTCCAGCGCATCCTCGCCGTAGGTTTCATAGAAATCGCCTACACGGAAGAGGAGAATTGCGTCGGGATGCTGGGCCTTCACCGAAAAATATTGTTGCATCAGTGGGGTCTCTTTGGGCTGTTTTGCTTTCTCTTTGGTTGCCACTTTTTTAGCTCTCTTTTTAGCGGGTTAATAACCCACAAAAGTACAATTCAAAATGCAAAATGCAAAATTCATAATTCAAAATTGCCGCAAAATCGCCACCTACCACTCACCAACCAAACAATAAGGGGAGTCCAGCCTCGGCCAACTCCCCTTGTAATGGATACTAAATTTTAGCTATTAGTGTTTCGAGCGGTACTGTTTGCGGTCACGCTCCTTGAGCATCTGCTCCTGCTGGCGCTGGGCCTCCTCGAGCCTCTGCTGCCATTTGCTCTTCTTCTTCGGAGCCGAAGCCATCGCCCTTGCCTTCGCAAGCATCTTCTCGCGAAGCCTATCCTCCTTGATACCAAAGCGGAATGCATAGTTCTGGATGATGGTAATCATCTGCGATACAAAGTAGTAGTAGCACAAACCACTCGCATAGTTATTCATCCACATCAGCATCATAATAGGTGTAAAGTAGAGCATCATAAACTTCATACCCGCCATACCGGGAGCGGCTGCGGTCTGCTGCTCCTGCTCCTTATAGGTAAGCTTGGTGTAGAAGAACAGGGTGACAGCCATAATGAGGGCCATAAGGCTCACGTGGTTGCCATACCAAGGAATATTGAAGGGCAAATTCAGGACACTATCGTAGGTCGAGAGGTCTTTCATCCACAAGAAGCTCTCGCCACGCAGCTCGATTGCTGTGGGGAAGAACCTAAACATCGCAATCAGCACAGGGAACTGGATGAGCATAGGCAAACAACCACCCATAGGGCTCACGCCGAACTTCTTATATAGCTCCATAGTAGCCTGCTGGCTCTTCATCATCTCGTTCTGGTCGGTCTGGGCCTTGGGATACTTGGCCTGGATGGCTGCCAACTCGGGGCGGATAGCCCTCATCTTGGCCGATGACATCATCGACTTATAGGTGAGAGGGAAGATAATCAGTTTGATGAAGAGTGTAAGCAGCAGGATGATAAGACCATAGCTGGCAATAAAGCGGCCAAGAAGGTCGAACACGGGGATTACAATCCACCTATTCACCCAACTCACAAGGCGGCCACCAAGCTGCACAAGTTTCTCCAATCCGAGGTCATACTCCTTCAGCAACGAGTACTTGTTGGGGCCATAGTAGAACTTAAAGTTGTAGCCACTCTGCTCATAATCAAAGGGAACGGTCACACTCGCATAGTAGTCCTTGATGTAGCCGCTGCCGGGCTTATAAGTATCGAAACCCACCTCGCCATTACTAAAGCCCTCGGGGGCAATCATAATCGACGAGAAGAACTGCTGCTGGAAGGCAAACCACTCAAACTCGGTCTTAATGTTCTCGCTGCGACTACCGCCACCACGCTTGCCAATCTGGCCCATACCGAGCTTCTCAACTTTGCGGTCGTCGGGGAAGAGATACGACACGGTGGTGTACATATTCTCATTCTGGTAGCCACGCTCGTTCTGATAGCTGGTATTATTCCAAGCCACATCAAACGAAGTGGCGTTGCGCATCCACTCCTCCATACCCACGAAGTTTACATCGAAATCGACCATATAGTCGTTGGGCCTCATAGTGTAGAGGAACTCGAGGTAGGCATTCTCGTCCATAGGCAGCCTCATCGAAAGCCTCTGGTACTGAGAGCCATCAGCCTCGGTGATATATTCAACGCCCTGGGTGGTAAAATAGAAGCCCTCGGTGTTGATTTTGCTCTCACTGTAACCCCTTCGCATATAGAAACCAATGTCGAATTTTGAGCTCTTGGGGTCAAACATTTTCACCAACTCGCCCTCGCCGTTCTCGCTATATTTGCGGTAATCCTTGAGGGTTACATCGGCCACCTTTGCACCATAGTTGGAGATCTGCATTGTCATAACCTCATTCTCCAGGGTGAACATCTGCTCCTCGCCGTGGAGAGCTGCGGTGAGGCTCTCGCCAAAGTTACGCTCGAGCTCGGCCTGCAATCTCTGGTTGGCCTGCTCCTGATACTCGGCAACAGCTGCCGCACGTGCCTCCTCCTCATTTGCTGCCTGGAGCTCGTGGAGATACTTCTCTGGGTGCTCGGCACGGTCGATGGAGTCAGCAATAAACTGCTCTCTCTGAGCAGCATAATAGGCTTCACGCTCCTTCTCGGACTGCTTACCAACATACCAGCTGTATCCGAAAAGGATAAGGCCCATAAGGACAAAGCCTATGATACTCTTTTTATCCATTTCTTTTCCTAATAAGTGTATTTATAGTTGTTAATCGTTTATTTCCTATTCTTCAACGCAGCGGCCACAAAGCCCACAAACAGGGGGTGGGGACGCTTAACGGTACTCTTGTACTCGGGGTGGAACTGTGCACCTACATACCAGGGGTGGTCAACCACCTCCACAGCCTCCACAAGGCCGGTCTCGGGGTTGATACCGGTGGCCCTCATACCTGCCTTCTCAAACTCGGCAAGATAGGCACCGTTGAACTCATAGCGGTGGCGGTGACGCTCATAGATAACCTCCTGCTCGTATGCAGCATAGAGGTTGCTATCCCTCATAATGCGGCAGGGATATGCACCCAGACGCATCGTACCTCCCTTGTCGGTAACGTTCTTCTGTCCTTCCATAAGGTCAATCACGGGGTGCTCGGTAGGAGTCTCCATCTCGGTGGAGTTTGCATCCTTATAGCCCAACACGTTGCGTGCAAACTCAATTACTGCACATTGCATACCGAGGCAGATACCCATAAAGGGCACTTTGTGCTCACGTGCATACTTCACGGCAGCAATCTTACCCTCGATACCGCGATGACCGAAACCGGGAGCTACCAAAATACCATCCCAGCAGCCCAAAATCTCGTCGGCATTATCGTCGTTCACCTTCTCGGCATTAACATACTGCACCTTGACTTTCACCTCGTTAGCTGCGCCTGCGTGAATAAATGCTTCAACTATCGACTTATATGCGTCGGGGAGCTCGGTATACTTACCCACAAGGGCAATATTTACCGTATCTTTGGGGTTCTTAACCCTCTCCACAAACTCCTTCCAGGTGGTCATATCCGACTCGCCCTCACAGGGGAGCTGGAGTTTCTCCAGAACAACCTCATCAAGTTTCTGTGCCTGCATCTTGAGGGGTACCTCATAGATGGTGGGAACGTCTATCGACTCCACAACGGCATTGGGCGACACGTTGCAGAAGAGAGCCACCTTGCGCCTGATATCGGGACCGAGCTCAACCTCCGAGCGGAGCACCAATACATCGGGCTGCAAGCCATTCTCCAGCAGCTGTTTTACCGAGTGCTGGGTAGGTTTGGTCTTCAGCTCGCCCGAAGCCCTCATATAAGGAACCAGGGTGAGGTGGAGAACCATCGAGTTGCCATAACCGAGTTCATAGCGCAACTGGCGCACAGCCTCAATGAAGGGCAGCGACTCGATATCGCCCACGGTACCGCCAATCTCGGTAATCACAACATCATAACCACCCTTCTTGCCGAGCAGCATAATGCGGCGCTTAATCTCGTCAGTAATGTGAGGAATCACCTGAACGGTCTTACCCAAAAAGTCACCCCTACGCTCCTTATTGATAACGCTCTGGTAGATTTTACCGGTAGTAACGTTATTGGCCTGGGAGGTGGTGATGGCGGTGAAACGCTCATAGTGGCCCAGGTCGAGGTCGGTCTCGGCACCATCCTCGGTCACATAGCACTCGCCGTGCTCATAGGGGTTGAGAGTACCGGGATCGACATTGATATAGGGGTCGAGTTTCTGGATGGTTACCGAGTATCCCCTACCCTGCAACAGACGTGCAAGCGACGCCGAAATAATGCCTTTACCAAGCGACGATGCTACGCCACCGGTCACGAATATATACTTCGTGTTTTTTGTCTCGTTGTCAAACATAATATATTCTGTTTAAATTCGTTACTACTCCTGCTGACTATCAATGAGGTTGATTTTTTCAATCACCTCGGCAGCCTCCTTCTTGGCCCTTTCAATCTTGTTCTCCACATCACGGATGAGCGACTCGGCGCCCTTCGAGCGAGAGAAGAAACCGATATTATTCTCCAGGGTCTGGATGTCGTTTTCGAGCTGTTTGAGTTTATTGTAGAGCCTCTCCCTCTCGCTACGCATCTTGCCGCCGTTGCCCTTCATTGTATTCAACTTATTGCGGAAGCGCTCGACACCACGCTCCCTATCGCCACTGCGAACAACCTCAAAGAGTCTGTCGATGGCTGCACGGTAGCGTTTCTGGAGGTTCTCTTTCTCCTTGATGGGCACAAAGCCAATCTCGCTCCAACGCCTCTGAAACTCCTTGATATTCTCAATCGAACCGCCCGTAATGTCATATGCCTCAATCTCTTCGAGCAGCGCCCTCTTCTTGGCCAGATTGTCGGCATACTCGGCGTCGATGCTCGAGAAGTGCTCATTCTTGCGAGCGAAGAAGTGGTCGCAAGCGGCACGGAAACGTTTCCACACAGCGTCAGCGTGACGGCGAGAAACGGGGCCTATCTCCTTCCAGCGTTTCTGAAGAGCCACCAATTCGTCGGCGCTCTTCTTCCACTGCTCGCTATCCATAATAGCCTCGGCTGCTTCACAAATCTCAATCTTCTGCTGAAGGTTGCTTGCCATCTCAACACGGATATTGTCGTAGAAAGCCTTTTTGAGCTCGAAGAACTTGTCGCAAGCGGCACGGAAACGCTCATAAATCTTAGTATTATCCTTCTTTGGGGCAAAGCCGATGGTTTTCCACACCTTCTGAATCTCAATCAAGTTTTCCGAAGCCCTCTTCCACTCCTTGCGGGTGGTGAGCATAGCCGCACAGTAGGCCTCGACCTTCTCGCAAAGTTCACTCTTCAGAGCAAGGTTTTTCTTCTGCTCCTCCTTGATACCCTCAAAATACTCCTGATGCCTACGGTTGATACGTGAGGAGGCATCTTTGAAGCGCTCCCAAATGGTATCCTTGTGCTCAACAGCCACGGGGCCTATCTCCCTCCACTGCTCGTGGAGCTCCTGCAACTTGCGGAAAGCCTCCAAAATCGACTCCTCACCCACCAGAGCCTCGGCAGCCTCACAAAGGGCACTCTTCGACTCAAGGTTGCGCTGAAGATCCAAATCACGCAATTCCTTATTGATTTTCACAAAGTTATAGAAGTTCTCCACGTGAAGGTTGTAGGTTTCCCAAATCTCCTTCACATTGGCCTGGGGCACAATACCTGTCTCCTTCCACCTCTGTTGCAGCTGGCGGAAAGACTGGAAGGTCTGGCCGGCAATCTCACCATTCTCCACCAGAGCCTTGAGCTCCTCGATAATCTGGAGCTTAACTTTGAGGTTCTCCTCTTTGGTCTGCTCAAGCAATGCCATATACTCCTCACGCTTGGTGCGGTAGATGGCAAAATACTCCTTGAGCCTTATCTCGTTGCTGTCGGCGGGGGCTGTAAACTCCTCTGCGGCACCACCCTCGGCAACAAACTTACGTTTCATCTCATCAACCTCTGCACGGTGACGTTTGTAGAAGACCACCTTCACGGCCTCCACATCGTAGCGCAGGGTCTGCACAGGTCTCTCCTCCAGCAGGTTTGCGAAGTACTCCACAAGCTCACTTTTGTTCATACCTGCAACACTCTCGAGCGAGCCAGCCAGACGGTCGTTCACCTCGCCATTATCCTCGCTCATCTCATCATTTTCGAGTTTGAACTCGGGAGCATCGGCAGCTGCTGCAGCCTCCTCTTCGGCAAAGCTCACAGTCTCACTCTCACTCTCCATAACATCCTCGCTCTCAGACACAGTGGCCTCCTCGGCACACTCTTGGGTAGCACACATTTTCGCATCTTCGGCAACGCCGACTTGTTCCTCGGGAACAGAATTAATTTTCTCGGTAGTCATAATCGTAAAGGTTTACGCATTTCACACATTTTCCGTGCACAAATCATTTCTGCACAGATAACCTACAAATATACGGCATCCTGCCGAACTTTCCAACCAAAACAAAGTTTTTTCAATATCTTAATTAAATAAGGTGTGGTTTTGTAGGAACTTTGTGCAAAAATAACTACCTTTCGGGGTTTTTGAAGGAGAACTAACTATGGACTACAAGATACTGCTTGTTGATGATGAGCCCGACATTCTCGAATTTGTGGGCTACAACCTCCGAAAAGAGGGTTTTGAGGTGAGCACAGCCTCCAATGGCGTCATTGCCTTGGAGCAGGCAGACGCCATCCAGCCCCACCTCGTGCTGCTGGATGTTATGATGCCCGAGATGGACGGTATGGAGACCTGCCGAAGGCTCAGAGCTATGCCAGAGCTGGCCGACACCATCGTCGTATTCCTATCGGCAAGGGGCGAGGATGAGTCGCAGATTGCAGGCTTCGACCTCGGCGCAGACGACTACATCACCAAACCCATCCACCCCAAGCTGCTCGTAAGCCGACTGAAAGCCATTCTCAAACGTTCCGAGTCGGGCGCCCACTCCGAAGTGGCAGAGGGCGAAGAGGTGGTGGCAAAGAGTGCTTCAAAGGATGTCATCACCATCGACAGGGAACGATTTGTGGTCATCAAAAACGGTAAGGAGATTGTAATGCCCCGCAAGGAGTTTCAGCTTATGGCCCTGCTCTACTCCAAGCCTCACAAAGTATTCTCCCGTGAGGAAATCTACTCCACAGTGTGGGGCAGCGAGGTGATTGTGGGCGACCGCACAATCGATGTCCACATTCGCAAGTTGCGCACAAAGATTGGCGAGGACCACATTGTCACCGTCAAGGGTGTAGGCTACAAGTACGAATAGCCGAGTGGCAACTCCAAACAATTGAAATAGATAACAATAAACATAAAAACAAATCACAAACAAAGACACAATGGTAATTCTTGTTCTTAACTGCGGAAGTAGCTCGATTAAGTATCAGGTAATCGAGATGAAAGAGAGTGGCAACAGCCTGCTGGCAAAAGGTCTTGTGGAGCGTATCGGCATCGAGGATGGCGTTCTGACCCACAAACCCACAGGCAAAGAGCCCGTTAAAACCGTAACCGACATTCCCGACCACACCGTAGGTATCGACCTTATCATCAAGGCCATCACCGACCCCGAGAGTGGCGTCATCGCTTCGCTCAGCGAGCTCGACGCTGTGGGCCACCGTGTAGTTCACGGCGGTGAGCAGTTTAAGGAGAGCACCCTCATCACCGACGACGTAAGGAAGATGGTGGAGGGCTGCGTGGACCTTGCTCCTCTGCACATCCCCGCCAACCTCAAGGGCATCTATGCTATCGACGAGTTGCTGCCCGGCATTCCCCAGGTGGCCAACTTCGACACCGCATTCCACCAGACTATGCCCGCCAAAGCATTCCTCTATGGTATTCCTCGCCGTTACTACGACGAGTATCGTGTGAGGGCCTATGGCTTCCACGGCACCAGCCACCGCTTCGTAGCCGAGGAGGCAGCAAAGATGGTCGGTCTGGACTTCTATAACTCGAAAATCGTCACCTGCCACATCGGTAATGGTGGTTCGGTAACCGCTGTGCTCAACGGCAAGAGTGTTGACACTTCGATGGGTCTGACCCCCGTGGATGGTCTTATGATGGGTACTCGCTGCGGCTCCATCGACCCCGGCGTGCTCAACTTCATCCACCAGAAAGAGGGTAAGACAATGGAGGAGATTTGGAATCTCATCAACAAGGAGTCGGGCATCTACGGCCTTTCGGGCGGTTTGTCGTCGGATATGCGTGACATCAAGGCAGCAGCCGATGCAGGCAACACCGTTGTTGCCGAGGCACAGGAGGCATATTTCTACCGTGTAAGGAAACTTGTGGGCTCCTATGCAGCTGCAATGGGCGGCCTCGACCTGGTAGTATTCACCGGCGGCGTGGGCGAGAACGGCCCCGAGATGAGGGAGTATGTATGCGGCGGTATGGAGTTTATGGGTATCGAGTTCGACGCCGAGGCCAACCGTGGCGTGAAGGGTCAGGACAAGGTTCTCTCCACTCCCACTTCGAGGGTTAAAGTTGTGGTTATCGGCACCAACGAGGAGCTGGTAATTGCCACCGACACCTACAACATCGTAAGCAAACTCTAATAGCCAAAATGCAAATAAGTAATTAAAAATCAATCCATAATACACTAAAACTATGATTAAACATCTGGAAGACATTGTTGCTGCAGCGGTTGCTCGTGGCAAAAAGAAAATGATTGTTGCCTACGGTCAGGACACCCACTCGATTGGCGCTACCGATATGGCTATCAAGGCCGGTTTGGCAGAGGTAACCCTCGTTGGTGACCCCGAGGAGATTAAGAAATCCTGCGAGGCAGAGGGCGTAGATATGAGCCAGTACACCATCATCCCCGAGAGCGAGGATGTAAAGGCTGTGGAGATTGCCGTTAAGGCTGTTCACAACGGCGAGTATGACGTGCTGATGAAAGGTGTGGTTCCCACCGACAAGTATATGAGGGGTATTCTCAACAAAGAGTGGGGTCTGCTTCCCGCCGGCACCACCCTCAGCCACGTTACCGTTCTGGAGGTTCCCGCATACCACAAATTGCTCGTAGTGAGCGACGTTGCAGTTCTCCCCTGCCCCTCGCTCGACCAGAAGAAACAGATTGCAAAATACCTCATCGAGATTGCCAACAACCTCGGTATCGAGATGCCTAAGGTTGCTCTCCTCGCTCCCAGCGAGCAGTTGCTGCCCAAGGTTGTAAGCTCCGTGGAGGCTGCTGCTCTGTCGGAGATGGGTCAGAATGGCGAGCTTGGCAAGGCACTCTTCCAGGGTCCCTTGGCACTCGACGTAGCCATCGACCCCGAGAGCGTGAAGATTAAAAAGCTCACCGGCCCCGTTGCAGGTGATGCAGATTGCTTGCTCTTCCCCAACCTCGAGAGTGGTAATATCTTCTTCAAGGCTTGCTCGAAGTTTGCAGGTGCCGAGTTGGCAGCTATGGTTGCCGGCCCCAGCGCTCCCTGTGTACTCACCTCCCGTGGCGACTCAACCAAGACCAAGCTCTACTCGATTGCTCTGGCTTGCCTCTCGGCTAAATAATTGAAACCTAACACAGAACTACTACACAATATGGAAAAATTGTTTAAGATTTTGACCATCAACCCCGGTTCGACTTCGACCAAGGTTGCTGTATTTGAGAACGACAAGGAGCTTTTCTCCACCACTCTTCGCCACTCGAGCGAGGAGATTGGTCGCTACAAAACCATCCTCGACCAGCTTGATTTCCGTCGTGACGTTATTCTCGACGCTATCAAACAGTCGGGCATTGAGCTCACTGAGCTCGACGCAGTTATTGGCCGTGGCGGTCTGCTGAAACCCATCCCCAGCGGCACCTATGAGGTTAATGCACAGATGATTGAGGATATCAAGGAGCGTCCCGCAGGTCACCACGCATCGAACCTTGGCGCACTCCTCGCTGCCGAGATTGCAAAACTTGCAGGTGTTCACGCCTACATCGCCGACCCCGTGGTTGTTGATGAGTTGCAGGATGTTGCAAGGCTCACCGGTCTGCCCGAGTTGGAGCGTCAGTCGATTTTCCACGCTCTGAACCAGAAGGCTGTGGCTCGTGTATATGCCGACAAGATTGGTAAGCCCTATGAGGAGCTGAACCTGGTTGTTGCCCATATGGGTGGTGGTATCTCGATTGGTGCCCACCGCAAAGGTTTGGTTGTAGATGTAAATAACGCTCTCGACGGTGAGGGTCCCTTCTCGCCCGAGCGTGCAGGTACTATGCCCGCCCTCGCATTTGCAAAGATGTGTATGAGCGGCGAGTACACTCTCGCAGAGATTGCTAAGAAGATTAATGGCAAGGGCGGTGTTGTTGCACACCTGAACACCAACGATATGCGTGAGGTTGAGAACCGCTACAACGCAGGCGACAAGGAGGCTATCCTCGTTGCAAACGCTATGGCTTATGGCGTTGGTAAGTTCATCGGCCAGATGATTGCCGTGCTCAAAGGTCAGGTGGATGCAGTCATCCTCACCGGTGGTATTGCCTACGACAGGAATGTTGTTGGCTACATCAAGGAGATGATTGAGCCTATGGCCCAGGTGGTTGTAATGCCCGGTGAGAACGAGCTCGAGGCACTCGCAATGAATGCCCAGAGGGTTCTGGAGGGCAAACTCACCCCCAAGGTTTACGAATAGTCCACCGAATTACTCCTGAATGAAAAAGGGACTGCCGAAGTGCAGTCCCTTTCTTTAAAATTGACAAAGTGGTATTCTAATAACTGACACTCTCAATCAATGGATTCATTTGTTAATCAGAAAGATTTTGAACTTCTCAACCGAGATAACTACACCTTTGAAGTCCTATCAAAGATATTGAAAGGAGAGTGTGACCTCATTAGGAGCAACCACGACAATCTGATATTGTGTCATTCAGAACCACATTATCCCGTTTGGATCTGGACACCAGACAACGCAACTGATGAAGCGAAAGAAAACGCTTGGAAACTGGTCTGCGAACTTTGCCCTCTTGTTAACGGGTACAGATATAATCTAAAATATGAATTAGCGGAGTATTTCATTAAAAGAGCAGCAGCCGGAGATGGTGTTAGTGCAGGGATATTGAAGAATATGTTTGTATATGATTGCCCTTCCCCCATTGTGCCGGATACTATTTCTGATGGAGGCATTTACTGCTGCACCACAGATGATGAAGAGGAGGCAGCTGCCATCATTCCACATTTCTATACGGAAACCGGAGAGGCAAAACCCTCTTATCAGCATTGTCTGGGAAGAGTGAGAAATTATATTACGGCCAAAGGATTCTTTTTCTGGAAAAACACAAATGGGAAAACAGTAGCCTGTGGCTCCTACAAATTGAACGGCAAATACGCATTAATCAGCAATGTGTATACTTTTCCAGAGGAACGCAGGAGGCATTATGCCCAGAATCTTGTGTATCAAATATCGCTTAAAGTGTCAGAGATGGGGTATATACCTATATTATACACTAATGCAGATTACACAGCCTCCAATGCTTGTTACGAAAAGATTGGATATATCCAGCGAGGTAAATTGTGTACCTTGGCAAGCACAAATCTATCAAATACATCCGTTCAGAGGATGTAGAGCGTGTGCAAATACTATTTCTTGCGGCGGGGGAAGTAACCCACCAAAATCTCCTTCATCTCTCCCCAGGCCTCCAAGCGAAATAGCTCGGCGAGGAGAGCATAAAAACCGCCACCAAGAAGAATCTTTGCCACAAAGACTACCCACAGAGGGATGGCAAGAGCCACCCCAGCAACACCAAGCAACCAAATAAAGGCAACCATAAGGCCCGTAATGGCGAGATAAGGCAGTGCATCTTTCGCCTTGCTCCAGAGGCTCCACTCCTTTACGTAGCGACGAGCAGTGAGGCAGTTGATGGTCATATCCGACACAAATATCGCCACCTGACCCCAAGCAATGGCGGGAACACTAATGGGGATTGTTATAGCGAGGATGGCGGTAGCAATAAGTTTCTTGATGAACTCAATGCGGAAAATTACATTGCCATCGTCGCACACCTTAACAAGGTTGAAGGATATGACAGACAAGGGGGCAAGCAGACCCGCAACGCTCAAAATGCGAAGATAAGGAACAGCAGGAAGCCACACTTCGGGCAACAAGACACGGAACATATCCTCTGCTACGGCGATGAGCCCACACATCAGGGGGAACATCACGAATGCCCAGAGTATATATACTTTACGGGCATTCATATAAAGTTTTGCTTTATCCTCCTTCTGTCTCGAGAATGCCGAGAATGTAACGTTTAGCACCGCCATAATGGTTGAGGTGACAGGCATCTCCTTAATCTTATTACCACGATCGTAGTAGCCCAGGTCGGTCTTTGTGTAGAACTTACCGATGAAGAGGTTTGAGATTTGGTAATAAACATTGCTCACCAGGTCGCTCAGCAGGATGCGTGAGCCATAGCGAAACATCTCACTAATGCGCTCCATCGAGAAGAGCAATCGTGGGCGCCAGCGGCTACCCATCCACATAAGGGCCGTTTTGACTACCACAACGCCCAACCTCTGTCCCACAAGTGCCCAAACACCATACCCTTCCACGGCCATCCATATCGCCACAGCACTCGAAACTGCATTAGCCACAAGCACATAGAGCGACAAATTCTTAAACTCCATCGAGCGTTGCAGGATGGCATTCTGAATATTGGAAAAGGAGTTGATGGGGATTAGCAGGTACAGCACGGGGGCAATTCTCGCAAAATCGGGAGCACCGAAGAAGCGACCACAAGAGGGGGCTACTGCCACCAATGTAGCATAGAGCAACAGCGAGATGACGATATTGACATAAAACACAGAGGAGTAGTCAATATCATCCACCTCCTTTTTACGAATGAGCGCCTGCGAAAAGCCGCTATCGACAAGGGGCATCAGTATGGCAGGAAAGGCGGCAACAATGGCCATCAATCCGTAATCCTCCGGCGAAAGAAGATTGAGCAGCACAAGGCTCACAGCCAACTGAAGGAGAGCAGAACAGATCTTCTCCACAGTGGACCACGCCACACCTTTCACCACCTTATGTTTCAGCTCCGCAGCCATAAGCATCTATTATTCAACAAGAAATACCTCTTCATCACCGGCGTGCATCAGGTGGTGTTCACGCACATACTTCTCGAAGGCCTCATTGTCCTTGATGCTCTCAAGGAAGAGGCTGTCCTCCTCAATCTGCGAACGATAGCGTTCTATCTCACCCTCCAATCGCTCCACCGACCTTTGGGTGCGCACCAACCCCACCAAAGTGAGATCCGCCCTGAAGAGAATCAACACCACGGAGATGAGGGTCACAGCAACCCAATGCCAATATTTCTTGAGAAATTTTTTCATACGCAGCCTCTCGCCCACTCTACTTTAGACAAGGTCTCCTACTCGCTTACAATAGTATAAATATCCTTGAGATTGCGACCCAGCTCGTCGTAGTCGAGGCCGAAACCTACAATGAAATCATCGGGAATATCGAGTGCTCGATATTTCACCTCGTAGTCTTTAGAGAACTTGGTGGGTTTGAAGAGCAGGGTTGCGATGGTTACACTTGCAGGTTTGTGGCCGGCAAGCGAGCGCAACAGGTGCTCCATACTCTCGCCCGTATCAACCACATCCTCCACAATAATCAGGTGCCTACCCTCCACATTATTACGCAAGCCAATGAGTTCCTGCACTTTACCGGTAGATGAAGTGCCAACATACGAAGCTAGTTTCACGAACGACAGTTCGCAGGGAATCTCAATCTTCTGCACCAGTTCGCTCATAAACATAAAGGCGCCATTGAGCACACCAAGGAAAAGAGGGGTATCGAGCTCTTTGTAGTCCTCATTAATCTGGTCGGCGACCTTCTGGATTGCGTCGTTAAGCTCTGCATAGGGGATAGAGAGTTCAAAGGTTTTGTCGTGCAATGTAACACGAGGTTTGTTGTTCTGGCACATAGGAATACTATTATTTTGTTAAACTTACTCTCATTGTGAGTCATACCCTCTCCTCCTTTTGCGGAAAAAGTATATATTTGCAAAGTTAATAAAAATTCTATGAACGATAACACACTTTGGGCGCTTTTAATAACCCTTTTTGCGGGTTTGGCCACAGGCATTGGTAGTATCATCGGCTTTTTTGCCCGTAAGACCAACAAAAAGTTCCTCTGTTTCTCACTGGGTCTGTCGGCGGGAGTGATGGTTTACATCTCGTTTATGGAGATGTTGCACGGCGCAAGGCTCTCACTTTCGGAGGTTTACGCATCCTCCACCCGAGCAGACGGCATCACCGCCCTACTCTTCTTTGGTGGCGTACTGTTGGCGGGTGTGATTGACCGCCTCATTCCCGAGGCCGAGAACCCCCACGAACTCCACAATGTGGAGGAGATGCAGGGCGACGACAATCAGCACCACTCCCACGCCTCCCGAAAGTTACGCCACGCAGGTATTTTCAGCGCCATAGCCCTCGCCATCCACAACTTCCCGGAGGGTATCGCCACCTTCGTCACCTCCTACACCGACCTCGGTGCGGGCATTGCCATTGCTGTGGCGGTTGCTATCCACAATATTCCAGAGGGTATTGCCGTGTCGGTGCCCATCTACCACGCCACGGGCAGCCGTCGCAAGGCCTTTTGGTACTCTTTCTTTTCGGGCTTTGCCGAGCCAGTGGGAGCTATGGTTGCGTGGCTCATACTGATGCCCTTCATCACCCCCGCACTCGTGAGCGGCATTATGGCGGTTGTGGCGGGCATTATGATTTATATTGCCTTCGACGAGCTACTCCCAGCCACCCACTACTACGGCGAGAACCACACAGCCCTGTATGGCCTTTTCATCGGTATGGCTGTGATGGCCGCCAGCCTAATAATCCTGTAACCAACCTTTAATCAGCATACAAGTGGGGCGGCCCGACAAAGGCCGCCCCACTCTATTCTGTCCATTCTCGGAGGACTATACCAAGCCAGAGAAGCCCATAAAGGCCATCGCCAAGATACCAGCGGTAATCAGTGCAATGGGCACACCCTTAACACCTTTGGGCACACCGGTGAGCTCCAAGCGCTCCCTGAGGCCCGCCATAATAACAAGTGCCAGCGCAAAGCCCAAAGCAATGGAGGTGGCATAAACAACCGACTCCAAAAGGTTGTACTCCTTCTGCACAAGCAGCAGAGCAACACCCAGCACAGCACAGTTGGTGGTAATAAGGGGAAGAAAGATGCCAAGAGCCTGATACAGCGAGGGCGAAATCTTTTTGAGCACAATCTCCACCATCTGCACAAGGGCTGCAATAACCAAAATAAAGACAATGGTCTGCATATACTCAATGCCCAGAGGTACAAGCACATAGTACTGCAGCAAATATACCACCAGCGACGAAATGGCCATAACGAAAGTTACGGCTGCACCCATACCTGCTGCGGTGTTCACCTTATTGGAAACACCCAGGAAGGGACAGATACCGAGCGACTGCGAAAGGACAACGTTATTCGCAAAAATCGAACCAATAATGATTGCAAAAATCTCCATAACTCTCTATCTACTAATTAGTTTTGGTGGTTAATTTACGGAACACTACCATCAGGTAGCCGAGCACAAAGAAGGCACCGGGCGAGAGCACAAAGATGAGCGCACCGCCACCCTGCCAAATATCGAGGCCGAAAATCTGGCCATTGCCCAGCACCTCACGCACAATACCGATAGCCGTGAGCGACAGGGTGAAGCCCAAGCCAACGCCCAGACCATCGAGCGCCGAGGCCAACACACCATTCTTCGAGGCGAATGCCTCCGCACGACCCAGGATAATGCAGTTCACAACAATCAGGGGGATAAACACGCCGAGTGTATTATACAAATCCTGCACATAAGCCTGCATAAGCAGCTGAACGACAGTTACAAATGACGAAATAACCACAATATATGCGGGAATTCGCACCTTATCGGGAATAACATTCTTAAGCAGCGAAATCACGATATTGGACATCACAAGCACAAAGAGTGTTGCAACGCCCATACCCATACCGTTGGCAGCCGAAGTGGTAGTAGCCAAAGTGGGACACATACCCAGCACCAACACAAACGTTGGGTTGTTCTTGAGTATGCCGTCAGTCAATATTTTCAAATTCTTTCCCATATACTTCTTCTCCAAAGAATTAGAGGTTAATTTTCTTAAAACTCTCCCAGACGTCGGCCACGGCCTCGGTGTAGGCCCTCGACGATACCGTTGCACGGCTGATGGCATCCACCGAGCCGCCCTCCGAGCGGAGCGCAAATTTCACCCTCGAGCCCCTCTTGCCCTTCAGACTCTTAATCAAGGCGTTATCCTCGTCGCACATCTTCGAGCCAAGACCGGGGGTCTCGTTCTGCTCCAGCACAACAACATCCAAAATGGTGCCTACGGTATCGAAAGCAACCAGCAGGCGGATGGTTCCATTAAAGCCTTTATCCGACACACCCTCAATGGCATAGCCCACAGCGTGGCCTTCCTTAGTGGCGGTATAAACAACCGTGCCGTCAATCTCGCTCTCGAACACATCGTCGTTCTCGGGAAGAATTTCTGCCACATTGAACTTCTCTTTCTCATTCTCGGCCGACACAATTTTGAAGGCCTCATAGGCGAGTGCCACAGCCTCGGAGTATGCCCTCGAAGAGATGGTTGCTGCAGTGAGTGCATCCACATCGCCACCATCCTTCTTTACTGTCATATTCATCTCCTCGGCCTTACGACCCTTGAAGCTCTTCAAAAGCAGGTTATCGGGCTTCTTCATATTATCGCCCAGGCCGGGGGTCTCTGCCTGTGCAAGTACCGCTATATTATTTATGGTACCATCGGGCAGGAAGCCAACCATAAGGTCGATATTACCGTTGAAACCATTGGGCGATGAACTTTTAACTGCATAACCCACAATCTCCTCGTCACTCTTTGCGATGCTCACCTGGCAACCGGCAGCCTCCACAGCCTCCATAATCTCGTCGCAACCGGGCAGCACAAGTTGGAGTGCCTCTCTATTCTTCTGCTCTTTGGCCTTTGCGATGGGCTCTGCGGTCATCGTGAATACGCCGGCAACCGCTGCCGAGCATACTAGGGTGATGACAAAGAGCATCAAAACCATATTTTTAAGTGAACTTTTCATCTCTCTTCTCCTTTCACTTTTTTAGTTATTTAACCCTCTTGGGGGCACCGAAACGTTTGGGGCGCACATATTTATCGATGAGGGGCACCACAGAGTTCATAATGAGAATTGCGAAGGACATACCCTCGGGATAGGGACCCCACAAGCGGATAAGCATAGTAATCACACCAATGCCCACACCATAAATCACCATACCCTTCTTAGTCATAGGCGAGGTGACGTAGTCGGTGGCCATAAACACTGCACCCAGCACAGCACCACCGCTGAGCAGGTGGAACAGGGGCGACATATACTCCGCAGGGTTGCAAGCCCAAGTGATGGTCGAGAACAGAGCCATACTACCCAGCACACACACGGGAATATGCCAGCTGATAACCCTGCGCACCAAGAGCCACACAAAGCCGATCAGAAGTGCCACAACCGACACCTCGCCGAGCGATCCGCTCTTCATACCGAGGCTCATAGCGCTCAAATCGACACTCTGCATAACCTCCACAGCGGGCACACCGGCCTTCAGGGCCTCCTTGGCCATTGCCAGAGGGGTTGCACCACTCACCGCACCTGCCGCCTCGGGGAAGGAGGTCATAGCCACGGGGAATGCCACAAGCAGGAACACACGACCTACAAGTGCGGGGTTGAAAAGATTTTTGCCCAGTCCGCCGTAGGTCATCTTACCGATACCGATGGCCACAACTGCGGCAATAGCCACCAACCCCAGAGGAATGTTGGCGGGGAGGTTGAAACCCAGAAGCACACCTGTCACCACGGCCGAAAGGTTGCCGAGCGTCGAGGGGCCCTTGAGCATAAATTTCTGAATAAACCACTCTACCAGCACACACGCAGCCACCGAAAAGGCGGTAACCACAATCGATTGGAGGCCATAAACAAGGGCCGCCACGATAAGTGCAGGCACGAGGGCAATGAGCACATCACCCATCATACGACGTGTGTCGTTGCTGCCGTGGACGTGAGGTGCGGGCGAGATAACCAATTTTTGACTATTCATCTCTCTATCTATTTTTCGTTCGTTACTTCTTTGCGTTACGCTCACGAATGCGTTTCATAACCTCGGCTTTGCCGATGCGTACCCAATCGAGCAAGGGAAGGTAGGAGGGGCAGCTAAAGGTACAGCAGCCACACTCAATACAATCGGCAATCCAGTGACGCTCCAACTCGTCGTAGTCGTGCTTCTGGGTGAGGATATTGAGGATATAGGGTTCCAGACCCATTGGGCAGGCATCCACACACTTTGCACAGCGGATACACTCGCCCTCCTTCTGCCTCAGCGACTCCTCGGTGGGCATCAACAGCACACCCGAGGTACCTTTGGTCACAGGAGCGTCGATGTTGCTCACGGCACGACCCATCATAGGGCCGCCGGCAATCACCTTGCCCACGCCATCCATACCACCGCAGTACTCAATCAGAGCACTCATAGGGGTACCTATCCTCACAAGGAGGTTTTTGGGCGCAGCCAATTTGGGGCCCGTAACGGTCACAACCCTCTCAATCAGAGGTTTATTCTTCATAACTGCCTCATACACAGCCAGAGCGGTACCAACATTCTGCACCACAGCACCCACATCGATGGGGAGTCCGCCACTTGGCAGCTGACGGCCTGTAACGGCTGCAATAAGCTGTTTCTCACCACCCTGGGGGTAGCGCATCTTCAGAGGCACAATCTCCACCTCAAGGTAGGCTCCTGCCAATTTCTCCAGGTGTGCAATAGCGTCGGGTTTGTTATTCTCAATGCCCACATAAATCTTATCAACACCGATAGCCTTGGCCAAAATCCTGGCACCGAGCAGCAGTCTCTCTCCCTGCTCTACCATCACACGGTAGTCGGCAGTGAGGTAGGGTTCACACTCCACAGCATTGATTATGAGGCACTCTGCCTTCTTGCCATCGGGAATGGAGAGTTTCACGTGGGTGGGGAATGTTGCGCCGCCCATACCCACAATACCCATCTGGGAAATCTTGGCCACAATCTCTTTGGGGTCGAGGTTGGAACTCTTCACGATGGTCTGCGAGCGGTCCACACTCTCGGCCCACTCGTCGCCCTCCACAGCAATGGTCACGGTGGGTTTCATATTACCTTGCGCATCCGCCACGGGGCCAACGGACGTAACCGTACCCGACACCGAGGAGTGGATGGGGCTCGACACAAAACCTCCCGCATTGGCAATCACCTGGCCTACCACCACCCTATCGCCCTTGGCCACACAAGCCACGGCGGGGGCTCCAATATGCTGGGCCAGAGGAATATTTACAACAGCTGGGATGGGGAACTGCTCAATGGCAGCCTCCTTACTATACTCTTTACAATCCGACGGATGGATACCGCCAATAGGAAATGTCTTCATACTCTTCTACTCTGTTTTAGCGGTTTGTGGCTCTTCGGCTACCTTGCGAGGGGGAAAGCCAAACTCCACGATAGCACCTGTGGGACACTCGGCCACACACTTGCGGCACATCTTACACTTGGTGAAATCAATATATGCGAGGTTGCTCTCAACGGTGATAGCCTCAAATGGGCACACCTTGGCACACTTGCCACAGCCGATACAAGCCACCTTACAAGCCTTTCTTGCCACAGCGCCCTTGTCCTTATTGACGCACGACACATATATCTTGCGACCTTTGGGAGCCTTCTTCCTCAGCTCAATAATCCTCTTAGGGCAGGCCTTCACACAGGCGCCACAAGCGGTACACTTCTCCTCATCCACCTCGGGAAGACCCGTAGCAGGATTGATCTGCAGAGCGCCAAACTCACACACCGAAGCGCAATCACCCAAGCCCAGGCAACCAAACGAGCAACCCGTCTCGCCGGCATAGAGGCTCGAAGCTACCACGCAGGACTGTGCGCCATCGAAGCGATTGACCCTGGGGCGGTTCTCACACGAGCCACCACAGCGCACAACAGCAACCATAGGCTCACGCTCAGAGGCAGCCTTACCCAGATAGGTGGCAATCTTCTTCATACACTCGCCACCACCCACAGGACAGTAGAGCGACGAGATATCCTCCTGCTTAACGAGTGCCTCCGACATACCACGGCAGCCGGCAAAACCACAACCGCCACAATTGGCACCGGGGAGCATCTTCTCCACATCATCAATGCGGGGGTCCTCCTCCACCCTGAATTTCTTTGCCACGAGGAAGAGCAGAAGCGCCAATAGCGCCGCCAATCCACTGACAACCAAAATAGTAGTTACCAAGTTTCCCATAACGAACTAATCTACTTTCTGATGATTTATAACTCTAAAAATACTTATTCTTCACGCTGAACACAATTACCCTCTCCAACCTCTTGCGGAAAAATGCGAGCACAACAAAGTAAAGCGCACAAGCGCCCAGAGCCACAAGGCCCGCAACAAGTTCGCCCCAACGCCCATAAGTGAGTGCCAAAGCAGCCAACATAACCACAAGGGGAACAATATAGGAGAGGACAATAGCTTTATAGCCCATAATCTGCTCAATGGAGATGGTTACCTCGTCGCCAACCTTGTAAATCTCGGGGTGTGAGGTATATGCAACCACTCGGCGCACCTCGCTCTCGGCACCGCCGCACACGGCCTTTGCCTTACAGCTGCCGCAAGCGCTGCTCACCGTCATCTCCGCCTCCACGCACTTCTGGTCGGCCATAACCGCCACAATGCGTGCGTCGTGTTCCATTATCTTTGCCATACTTTCCTAACCTTTTACTTTCTGTTTAAGTTAATTAACCCCCAAGCA
Organism: Tidjanibacter sp.; assembly: GCA_045633985.1. Classification (GTDB taxonomy): domain Bacteria; phylum Bacteroidota; class Bacteroidia; order Bacteroidales; family Rikenellaceae; genus Tidjanibacter. Next base: position 141,574 of record JAZQZI010000009.1, read on the forward strand.
CCGCTTTATGAGATGGGCAAATCGACATAGCTGCGGTCGAGAGGCATATTAGACACCTCCAGGATGGGGCAGAATTGGTGCATCTTCTCCAGCGCAGCGTAAATCAGCGAGCGGATGAGCCTTACATCACTCTTCTCAAAGCCAGCCTCAATAACCTCATCCTCGTTCTGCCACCTCTCGAGCATACGGTAGAGCACTGCATCAATCACATCGTAAGGGGGAAGCTGCACACCCTCGTCCGCCATAAGCATCTCACTTGAGGGGGTTTTGAGCATAGTCTGCTCCGAGATAACCTCGCCACGGGAGTTGATGTGGCGTGCCAGGGCATAGACATCGCTCTTATAGAGGTCGCCCATAATGCCCAACATACCGCTCGAATCGCCATAAAGAGTGAGAGCTCCTATAGCCAGCTCGGTTTTATTTGCGCTATTGATGGGCACATAGCCCCACTTTTCGCACACAGCCATAAAGAGTGCTGTGCGCAGACGAAGCTGGAAATCGCTCTCCAACTTCTGATTGTCGGGCTCGCCGATGGCTGCCACTATAGTGTCGAGGCTACTGCGATAGATGTCGCTGAGAGGGATGGTGCGAAGCTCCATACCAAGGTTGCGTGCCAACTCATCTGCATCCTCTGCCGAGTGGTCTGAGTTGTAACGGGAGGGCATCTGAAGGCCCACCACCCTATCGGCGCCGAGCGCATCCACCAGAATGGTTGCTGCCACCGAGGAGTCGATACCGCCCGTCATCACAATACAAGCCTTGCGGCCCGTGTAATTCTTGGCGAAATAGTCGGCCACACCCAACTTGAGCGCACCATAAACATTTGCAATCTTATCCTGATAGGGAACCTCCACGGTTGTCGCAGTATCCTGGGTATCTACAAATGCTATCTCCTCCACAAAACTGCCGAGCAGGTGGACAGCCTTGCCCTGGGCGTTGAAGAAGGCCGACGAACCGTCGTACACCAACTCACCGGAGCCACCCACGTGGTTCACAAATACCACATTGGCATCGGCCATAAAGGCCTTCTCTGCCAACTTCTCGTAGCGACGCTCGATGCGTCCCTGCTGGTAGCGGTCGGAGCCCATAACCACCACTGTTGAAGCATCCCTGAAGTCGTGGTCAAGCATAAAGTCGCCACCGATAGCCACAGCCACCTTCTCGCCACCGATAGTGATATACTCGTGGCCACGGCCCTGCGACATATAGGCTGCATCGACATCGCCGTGCGACGACTTGCGGGTCACAAAACGACGAATGCGACGATTCTGGATGAATGCAGCGGCGCTCACCGTGCCACGCCCCTTGCTAATGGGAAGACCTACGAGCACAGCAATATCGTCTGAGAAGGCTGCAATCTCCACAAGAGCCTCCTCGGCACGGTCGAGGAAACTGCTGCGCACCAGGAGCGAGTGTGCGGGTACACCTGAGATAGCTTCCTCGGGAAATACCACAAGGTCAGCACCTTGCTCTTTAGCTTGAGCTATGGCGTCGATAATTTTGTAACGATTCAGTTCAAATCGTCCACACGAAAAGTTGAGCTGTGCAATAGCAATCTTCATATCCCTATTATAAATAAGTGGTAATAATTCTTGCAAAGATACCACTTTTTACCGAAAACCCTCATTTCAGCCCAACATTTTTCTCCTCCGGGCACCCTAATTACAAAAAAATGAACCGCCCAAATGTGGACGGTTCAATAATCTTCGGATATTTAAACTGCGGTGGTAGGGATTGGTCGCCCCATTGAACAACATCTACTCCGAGGGGGCTATACGCAGGCTGTTGTGCATAGCCATACGCTGGCGCATAAACTCCTCACGGGTGATTACCCTATCGTCCGAGAGGGTCTGTTGCCACCACGCTATTGTGGCATAGGGATGAGCATAGCTCTCCGTAAAGTCGTTATTCATATCTGCCGTGGGGGCAAAATAGGCCCAATGGGCACCAATATTCATCTGGTCGCCCACAGCAGGTACCGAGCGCAACTCGCCGAGTGCCAACATCTTATGGGGGAAATACTCTTCGACTGAGTTCCAATATCCCTCAATTGAGGTTGCCGTACGCCCGAAAATATCGCAGCAAATCATATCGACATATTCGTCGCCGGGATAGTAGTTGAAATCACCCATTCGACTCGACCACACCCACACGAGATTATTCACCCCACGCTGCTCGAAGTAGTCAAACATAGTCGTCCACAACATTTTAAAGCTCTCTGCACCGCCATTACCCCACCAATAGGCATCGCTCACGCCTGTAGAGGTGGATGACGAAGCGTCGGGCAGGGGGCGCCACACAACGGGGATATTCTTCTCGGCCAGCAGCAACAGCATATCTGCCATCTCCTTAAGGTCGGTCTTCATCTGGCCATTCTCCCAGGTGCCCTCGGTGAGCATATTCTCCACCGTCAGGGTTGTCTGCCTACCGAGCATTGTATATTGCCTTACACCCTCGGCAGTTGGCACCATCCAATACCAATCGGCGGCCACAATACCGCCCTCGGCCCACCACTTCTCGATGGGGGCAACATTGCTATAATCAAGCACCGAGGAGGGCGAACGATGGAGAATGTTGTAGTTGAAAACTGCCATTGCGGGGGTCGAACCCGTCCACTGTTTCACCCACTCATACTCGCCCCTTGTCCAATCGTCGTAACTCCTGGCACCAGACACCGAGTAGTGGCCATAGAGGTTCCAGAGGTAAGTATAGAGGTCTTGCACCTCGGGGAGTGCATTGCGGCTCACAAGCTGCATAGAGAGCTCTGTGGGAGGAACATAGGGCCCCTCCTCCGTGTAGAAGTTGATGGTGCGGGCAGCATTAACGCCGTCAGTCTCTTTATCCTTCACAACGCCCTCTCCGATTGTCAGCGTGTAGGCCGTTTTGTAGGTCATCTTCTCAAGAGTTATGATACGCAATTTAGGGCCATCTACCGTTACCTCAAAGGGTAATTCGGGACTGATAGTCACCCTCTCGGGGGCTTTGAGTACAACATCTCTATCGAAAAGAATGAGGATACCCTGTGGCTCGGCCGACACATTCTCGGCACCATTCACAATGGTTTGGCCCACAATGACGGGGTCGATGGGTTCCACGGGTTCCTTACCACGGCAACCAACCGCAAAGAGCAACGCAAGAAGTGCGCATATCTTCAGAAAATGGTTCATTTCAACTCTTAAAATGTTCAAAATTCTAAAGTGCAAAGATAGTTTTATTTTACAAAAATAGAAACCACACTTCACACCCTCTACAAGTATTCCACAAGTTGTGCGGGGTAGTCAATGATTGCCAGGGGATTATGTGCGGCCAATTCTTCACGAGGGCGGAAGCCCCAAGCCACACCTATGCAATCAACACCGGCATTGCGGGCAGTCTGCATATCGACATTCGTGTCGCCCACATAGAGCACCTCCTCTCGCTCCAGCCCCATAGTGTCGAGAATCACCTCGACAATCTGCGGGTCGGGTTTGCGGGCCGCACCCTCTCGGTGGCCGAGCACCACCTCAAAGCCCACCTTGCCAAAGAAATGGTCAATGATTTTCAGCGTTGCCGAGTGGTATTTATTGGAGGCCACAGCGAGCCTCACGCCCCTACGTTTCAGCTCGCCAAGCAGCTCACATATACCCTCATAGGGACGGCTGCGATCCACATTATGTACCTCATACCAGGGGACAAATATATCACGAATACGACACACCATCTCCTGAGTGCGAAGTTCCTCGGGGAGTGCCCTCTCAAAGAGTTTCATAATGCCGTCGCCCACCATAAAACGGTAGGCATCCACGGGATGAGTGGGTAGGCCGCACATCTCCAAAGCCCTATTCACACCTGCCCAAAGGTCGCCTATGGAGTTCACCAATGTACCGTCGAGGTCGAATATCACCGCTTTTTTCATCTTTCTGCAAATCAATTCCTTAGAAGATGAACTGCCACCAACCTACAAGCTCCTGCCAGAAGTGGGAGAAGGTGTAGCCGAATGCCCCCAGCACGCCCATACGGACACTGAGCAAAATGATGGTTGCATTGAAGAAGAGGTGACCCGCAATAAAGAGGTAGGAGCGGATGAATCCGTTGCTCGAAATATCGGTCTGGTAGTTGCCGGTCTGCTTGACAAAGCAGAGGATGTGGAAACCGAGGGTTATACCCACAATGATATCGAAAACAAAGATGGTCTCCTCGGCACCCAGCAGTCGGAAGATAAGGAAACCGTAGGTGAAAATGGGGAGGCAATAGGGAGCAAGCGAGATGAAAAGGCTGCCAAAGGTGCGTTTTCCGCTGTGCTGAACCACACCTGTACCCTCTCCTGCCTGAAGCGAGTGGATTTTGCGCAGAAACATCATACCCACAATGGCGTGCGTCAGCTCATGTGAGGTTGTCTGCAGCCACTTCTCATTCTCCCTCATAAGGCGCAGACGACGAATAAGGAAGTAGAGACCTATACCCGCAAAAAGCCAAATATAAAGCTCCAGATTCATAATAGTCCACACAAGAACGGGGATAAACTCCAGCACGGAGAGAATCAAGAAGAGCACAATGAGTGCCATCGACAAATATTTTTTCATAGGTTTCAAGGGTTTAAGTTTGGTACTATACTAAAGTGCAATAAAGGGGCTTCGCACACAGCGAAAACCCCTCTGGCAGTAGAATATTCACTATTTACTCAACTCCTTGACAATGGCGCACATATCGACATACTGCTCCTCCATACTGCGAAGGAGTTTATACTGTGCACGAGTACGTACAAGGTTGTGGTCTGCATAGGCAGTTTTGTAGTACTTGTCGCCGTCGATGTAGTCCATCAAAAAGCGCAGCACCTGCTCATAGGTGATGTAGCGACCCGAGAATGCCAACCACTCCAGCTCGCTTGCGCAGAGCGACTTCTGCTCCGAAAGGTAACCCTCTGCATAGGCACGAAACATATCGATACTCATCGACACATTATCCAGATTGGGGTCATCCTCAGCGCCCGTATTGGTGTAGGAACGAATTGCGTCGCCAAAGTCATTGAGCGATGTGGAGCTCATAACGGTATCGAGGTCGATGGCGCAAAGCACCTTACCTGTTGGGCGGTCGAAGAGAATGTTGCTTATTTTGGTGTCGTTGTGAGTAACGTGGGTGGGAATGGTGCCATCCTCCACCAGCGACCAGAACTTCATCATCTCCTCACGGCGGCTCTCAATCCAACCAATCTCCTCCTGCACCTCTTTAACACGACCTACGGGGTCGGCAGCGATGGTCGCATCCCACTGATTGAAGCGGTGGCGGATATTATGGAAACCCTTAATAGTCTCGTTCAGAGGTTTATCGAAGTCGGCAAGCAGGGCCTGAAAACGGCCGATACCCACACCACCCTGATATGCCAGCTCGGGCGAATCGGCACGGTCATAGCTCGATGTGTCAGAAATAAATAGGCATACAGCCCAGAAATTCTCGCCATCCTTAACATAGAGTTTACCATCCTTGGCGGGCACCACTGTAAGGGTCTCACGCATAGGGTCAGCAACTTTTGCCTTAATATGGTTGGTAACGGCCAGGATGTTGTCCATCATACCGGGAACATCGGGGAAAACGACGTGGTTTTTGCGCTGGAGGATATAGTTGGGAGCCTCACCCTCAGTAGTCACCACAAAGGTATCATTGATAAAACCCTCACCAAGGGGTTTGATGGTAGCAATCTCACCCTCAAGGGCAAACTGCTTGGCAATCTCGATAAGTTTGTTCTGCATAGTATTTTAGTGTTAATTTGTCATTTCTATTTGGAGAGTATCACTTCGCCGAAGAAGTCGGGGCAGTGGAAATTGGGCTCAGGGAGTGCAATAGGCGACCAACTGAGGAAGTGCATCTTGCGGCATCCGTCGCCACACTTATAGAAGTTGGCCTCCAACCTCTCTGGAGCACTCTGTAGGCCCAGAACGCTGAAGGGGATAACCTCCACAAGCCACCACCTTTGGCCCTCACCCACCGAGTCGACAACCTCGTGGGGCAGCGAGCCGAAACGGCGCACACACTCCAACTGCTCGGAGGTGAACATCTGCGCATCGTTGCGTGCTTTTCGTTTGGCAGCAAGAGCCGTACCCACGCAGTTAATCTCGAAATTGAAGTAACCCTCGCCCACGGGGTTCTTCACGAAGAACTCCACACAACTATCCTCCCACACGGGGCCGTTGTTGTCGAGCGTCACAGCCCTCAGGTGCTCCTCCTCCACCTCAAACATCACCGTCAGAGCATCCTCACTGTGAGCAAAGCGAAATGTAACACGGGGTGCATAGGGGTAATCACTCCAATTTACCGTGTCGATAGGGTTCTCCTTCACACTCCCACGGAGAGTGGCAACAAGCTCACTATCGGAAAGTTGCCGAAGATTAGGAATATAGGTTGAGAGCAGAGTTTTGCGCTCGGGGTTTGTTGTGCGATTTTCCATAGTAGTGATAAAATTGCATTAATCGTCTCAAAATTAAGATTTTTTTGCGAAACCGACAAACATTTTGCCACCCTCTGCGGTTTTTGTTCGACGAGATTACAAAATTATCACTACCTTTGGGAAACAATTATTTGTGAAATACAAACCAACACATTCTCGAAACAATGAATAAAGCACTATCCAAACTCCTGGCCGCCACACTCTTTGCACTTGTGGCCACCGCCTGCTCACCCCAAACTAAAGCCCCCTGCTTTGTGCAGATTTCCGACCCCCAGCTCGGCTTCATCACCGAGTCGGCCGACTTCTCGCCCGAGCAGGCCAACCTGGAGATTATTGCCGCTGCGGTCAATAAACTGAAGCCCGACTTTGTGGTCTTCACAGGCGACTATGTGCAGTGGCGTACCGATGAGAATGCTCTGGAGGGTTTCCGTGCTATGCACTCGCTTTTCGACTCCGCCATCCCCCTCTACTTCCTCCCAGGTAACCACGATGTGGGCGAGGCAACCCCCGAGGATATGGAGAAATATATTGCTCGCTATGGCCACGACAAATTTATGTATGAGGGGTGTGGCTACACCGCCATTGGCTACAACTCATGCTTGGTTAAGAGCGATGCCGAGGGTGAGGATAATCACTACGAGTGGATGAAGAAAGCTCTTCAGAGAGCAGCCGAGAGGGGCCTACCTATTGTTGTTGCTGCCCATCACCCCTTCTTTGTGGAGAGTCCCCACGAGGAGGATGCTGGTGTAAACATCCCCCAGGCTATGCGTCCTCGATACCTCGACCTCTTTGAGCAGTATGGCGTCGATTTGGCACTCTCGGGCCACCTCCACCACTGCGTGAGGGCAGAGTATAAAGGTATGCAGATGGCCACATCGGGCGCTTCGGGTCGTCCTCTGGGTGAGGAGGATTCGGGTATCACGGTTGTAACATTCCCCGAGGGCATCCCCACCCCCACCTACTACGACCTCTCGGCGCTTAAAAACATCAAATAGCACCACTACAAAACGACAAAAGGACAACCGTTTTGGTTGTCCTTTTGTCGTTTATGAGGCACCTACTTCACAATATCCACTATTCGTCGAGCCACCTCCTCGGGCCTATCCACAAGCAGCTGACCGTGGTTCAACCCCTTGAAAATCTCCACCGTGGCCGAGGGGCACAGCCGCAAAAGGTGCCTAACCTGCGGACGGGCCACGAAAGCCTCCTGGGTGCCATACCAATAGTGTATATCGGGCCCCGAAATGGTTTGCAAAGTGCTTGTATAGACCGACTTATAGCCATCGAGCACCGCTCGCCCACCACCAAATGGATATACCTTGTGGCACTCATCCAGCAGCACATCGAAGTAGTGGGAGCGGAAAACGAAATTCCAAAATCCACGCCAATGGTAGCAGGTCCACACATTCATACACTGCACATAGCGCAGGGGCCCCACAAGCCACCTCGGCAGTGCCATAAGTGGTGCTGCATCCATAATGGCGTGCGACACCTCCACCTCGCCCCTCTCCAGAATGCGGGAGAGAATCTTGCCACCGAGCGAAAGACCATATATACAGTTGATGCGACCTCCATAGTTATGGCGTATGTGGTCAATGATTTGCGATGCCTGGCCGTCCACAGAGGTGAAGGCCGTATGGCGTCCGAGGGTAAACCCATCCACCTCCACAGCCACCACATCGTAACGCTCTCGCAGTAACTCGGCAAGGGGTAAGAATATCTCATAGGACACTCCCAAGCCGGGTATCAACATCACAATGGGGGCACCTTTCGTGCCTAAAGAGATAAAATTCATAGCTCTCCACAATTGATATATCTCGCTATAAATGAGCAGTGACCGTCCACAAAGGGGCGGCCACCACTCGTTCAATCTCTACTGCCTACCTCACTACTCGGGTAAACTCGGGTTTAGCATCGGGAGTGTTGGCAATGGTCACATAGATTGTGCAGAAGGCGCCATTGCTGTCCACCTGATAGATGAAGTCCACGCCGTCGGGAGTGCCACGCCTACCTGCCAACACAGGTGTACCCAGGGGGAACTGATAGTTGCTGCAAGCGGCATCAAAAATCGCCCTCTCCTCCTCGGTGACGGGCTGCATCTCGGAGAATCCCACCAGAGCCTCCACATAGCCCTCCACATAGCCGTTCTCCACGAGGAACCTATTGAGCTCCTTGGCAGTGTTTGCAACACGGGCAGCACGAATACCGAAACCACGCTCGGCCACCTCGGCTTTGGGAAGAGCCTTCTTAAGGTCGCTGATTGCTGCCTCCAGACCGCCACTACCGAAAGTACAGAAGGTCACCACTTTCTTGCCCGCAAAATCATACTCCTCCAGGAGCGAAAGGATGGGCACTGCATAGGTTCCATACCAAATGGGATAGCCGAGATAGATGGTGTCATACTTCGACAGGTCGGCTTTCAGAGGATTGATTTTGGGGAGGTTGCCACTTCTGCGCTCCTCACCGGCACGCATTACCACATCGTTGTAGGAGCCCGTGTAGGGGTTCTCCACCTCGATAGCCTCAATGTCGGCTCCCACCATTTGCTGGAGCTGCATAGCCACCTGCTCAGTAGTTCCTGTATGCGAATAATAGAGTACCAGAGCTTTGTCGCCACCGGAGTTACAAGCTGTCAGACCAAGTGCACATATGGCTGCAATAAACAAACGTTTCATAACTAAAAAGGTATTTGGATTAAACATTTTCTCATTGACAATGAGCCGCCACTTCATCTCACAAAAGGCGGTCATTCACAAAGATACAAATAATTTCGCAGAAAAACTACACCCAATCCGCAAATCGTGCGAAAACTCCTCCCTCCACAACACAATTAATCATCAAGAAAAGGGGGACTTCTGGGGGTCGCGGGTTCGAACTACGTAGCCCCATTAACAGACAAAGAGATAACCAAATCGGTTATCTCTTTGTCCGTGAGCGGAAAACGGGGCTCGAACCCGAGGGTGCTGAAGCACCCCCGGGGGGGGGGATATATTTACATTCCCCCTAAATCCCCCTTTGGTAAAGGGGGACTTCTGGGGGTCGCGGGATTCGGAAGACCTTACAGTCAAAATCAAAGGGATGGCATTTTGCCATCCCTTTGATTTTGAGCGGAAAACGGGGCTCGAACCCGCGACCCCCAGCTTGGGAAGCTAGTGCTCTACCAACTGAGCTATTTCCGCATTATGTGGGCCAAGCAGGGTTTCACTCCCACACTTCGGCCCACAAATATAGTCGTTTATTCGTTAGGTTGTACACCCTCGGGGTCAAAAATCGAGTTGAGCACATAGGCCAGGCGGTAGCCACCTATCAACAGGCGGTTCTCCAGCATAGGTGAAAAGTCGTGCACAAACTGGTACGAAAGGTTTGGATTTTCCTCCTTGCCCTCCACATACTCATAGATAACCGCCGCATTCTCAACGGTCTCCACAAACCATTCCTCAATGGTACCACCACTCACGCTCTCATAGAACTCATCCTCCTGGCCCCTATTGGGACGGTCGAGCTGGTCACGCCACTCCGAGTAGCTCCAGTTGCGAGCCGACTCAACAATCTTACTATCCCACACCGAGTGGAGGTTGGTATTACGGCCAAACCACCTAACTTTGGTGCGGTTACCACCGAGGTCACTCAAGCGGCCTGCGTGCATTGGGCAGTGCATATCGCCCACCATATGGACAATCATCTTCACATAGTCAGCCCTCATACTATCGGTGAGGTTCTCGTAATTGTTCTTCAGTTCACTAACGAGCCTCTCGGTTGCCACAACAACATCACCCGCCTCATTCTTCTTCATCGACTGGTAGGTCTCACCCTTATCGACATTCGCATAGTGCCAGGTTTTGGTCTGCTTGTAGCCGGCCTCCCAATAGGGCGAGTTCTGGATGCCATCCATCCACGAGGAGTAGTACACAATCGAGTGACCGCCCAAAATTTTGTCGAGCGCCTTCTGGGTTTTGGGGGTGAGGTGTGCCTCTGCAATGGCTGCCACCACATCGTGACCGGTGGGGCCCCAACTAAATGCGGCAGTAGTATTGAACAGCGCCGCAATGCTCACAAGTGCTATCAAAAATTTCTTCATACTTTCTTTATTTGTTTAGGTTGTCTAACTATTCATTGTAATCAGCAACTCCTCGTTGCTTAAGGTGTTCTGCATCTGTTTCATCATCAGCTCCATAGCCTCCACCGAGGTCATATCCGCCAAGTGGCGACGAACAATCCAGGTGCGCTGGAGAATCTCTTTGCTGGTGAGCAGGTCTTCACGGCGGGTGCCGCTGGCCGACACATCCACAGCGGGATAAATTCTCTTATTAGCCAACTTGCGGTCGAGCTGGAGCTCCATATTACCCGTGCCCTTAAACTCCTCAAAGATAACCTCATCCATCTTGGAGCCGGTATCAATCAGGGCGGTAGCAATGATGGTGAGCGAGCCACGCTCCTCGGTCTTACGTGCGGCACCAAAGAAGCGTTTGGGCTTGTGGAGCGCATTGGCATCCACGCCACCCGACAACACCTTACCCGATGCGGGCTGCACGGTATTATAGGCCCTGGCAAGTCGAGTAATGGAGTCGAGCAGGATTACCACATCGTGTCCGCACTCCACCATCCTTTTGGCCTTCTCGAGCACCATCTCGGCAACCTTCACGTGGCGGCTGGCCTGCTCATCGAAGGTGGAGGATACCACCTCGGCCTTCACGTGGCGAGCCATCTCGGTAACCTCCTCGGGACGTTCGTCGATGAGCAACACGATGAGATACACCTCGGGATGATTGTCGGCAATAGCATTGGCTATCTCCTGGAGTATCATTGTCTTACCCGTCTTAGGCTGTGCCACAATCATACCACGCTGACCCTTACCGATGGGGGCAAACATATCGATGGTGCGGGTGGTGAGATTGTTGTGACCATTGCCCGTGAGGCAGAATTTCTCCTGAGGGAAGAGGGGGGTCATATACTCAAACTGCATCCTGTCCCTCAAGTTCTCAGGAGCCAGACCATTCACCTCAAGCACTTTTACCAGGGGGAAGTATTTCTCGCCCAACTTGGGAGGACGAATAACACCCCTGACGGTATCACCCACCTTCAGGCCCCAATTTTTAATCTGCGAGGGTGCTACATAGATATCGTCGGGAGGCTTGAGATAGTTGTAGTCGGCCGAGCGCAGGAAACCATAGCCGTCGGGCATAATCTCCAGCACGCCTTCACCCTCCACAATAACATTCTCCACCTCACGCATAATGTCAAACTCCTCATCCTCCTCGGGGGCAGCCTCTACGGCTTCGGGCTCCACCTCTGCCTGGGCTACCTCTTGCGCTGCGGCAGCGGCTGCGGCCTCGGCTTCAAGTTGAGCTTTGGACTTGCGGCCACGGCGTTTCACGGGAGCCTCCACTGCGGGTTCCTCACCTGAGGGCGCATTCTCGGCAACGGGCACATCTGCCGTAACCTCCTCGGGCAGAGGATTTTTACGAGGGCGACCACGACGTTTGGGCTTCACCTCCTCCACAATCTCCTCGGCAACCACTTCACTCTGAGGAACAACATCCTGGGGTGCCACGGCATCCATAGCACTCTCCTCGTCACCCTCGGTATCACTCTTTCGATAAGTCACTTTATGGGGCTCTGTTAATCGCCTGCGAGGGCGTCGTGTAACCACCTGGGGCTGTTCTTCGGCGGGCGTGGAGGCTGCCTCCACAATGCGGTTTACAAGTTTCTCCCTACCGGCACGAATATCCAGACCCAGCGCACGAGCAATCTCTCTCAACTCCGAGAGGCTTTTGCTCTTCAGTATCTCCAAATCTTGCATCGGATAATATCTTTAATACGGTAACAAAAAGTTCAATAAGATAATTAAGTCGCCCGATTTGGCGCACTTATTTGATAAATCGGTAGCAAAGTTACAAATTTATTCCAGAAATGCAACACCCCACCCCATCAAAATAACCTTTAGAACAACATCGGTGCCAAATTTGAAATTTAAAATTAGACAGCCAACTGCGGTCTGCTGAATAATTTTCAATTTTCACACAAAATTTGTATATTTGCGGTTACAGAAAAAACTAACACACAATAATTATGTCTATGATTTTCAAATTCCGAATGCTCAGCGACGAGAGCGATGTATTTGTTAGGGACTACGAGGTGAAGTACGATATGAACCTCTTGGAGTTCAACGACTTCATCTGCGCCGATTTGGGCTACGACAACTCGGGTATGACCTCCTTTTTCCTCTCCGACCGCCAGTGGCTCAAACTCCGTGAATTCACACTGATGGATATGGGCGACGGTATGGGTGGTTACGACGCCGACGACAGCGACCGCCCTCTGCCTATGGAGCAGGTGTTGCTCGGTCAGCTTGTGCGTGACAACCACGAGCGCCTTATCTGGCTCTTCGATATGTTTGGCGACCGTGCCTACTACCTCGAACTCCTGGAGGCTAAACACGCCGAGGAGGGTGTGGAGTATCCCCGCACGCTTTTTGCACACGGCGAGCCCGCAGACCAATACGACCCCGAGGCGGGAGGTGTCGGCGAGAAATCCATCTTTGAGGAGATGATGGATGACTTTGGTGACTTCGGAGGTAGCGACGATGGCTACGACGACGAATACTAAACGCCCACTTTTGGTGGTAGTTCTGGGGCCTACGGGGTCGGGGAAAACCGACCTCGCAGTGGCACTTGCACACCACTACGCCACGGAAATCATCTCCACCGACTCTCGACAATTCTACCGTGGTATGGCCATCGGTACTGCCCAGCCCTCACCCGAGGAGCTTGCGGCAGCTCCCCACCACTTCATTGCCGACCGACAGCCCGAAGAGGAACTCTCGGCGGGAGGCTACGAGCGTGAGGCGCTGGCCAAATTGGAGGAGCTTTTTGGTCGCCACAGCGTCGTTGTGGCCGTGGGCGGCTCGGGGCTCTACATCGACGCCCTGTGCGAGGGTTTCGACGAGCTACCCTGCGACACTGCCGAGATAAGGGCTCAACTAACCGAGGAGCTCCAAACCTATGGTTTAGAGAAACTTGTAGAGGAGCTACGAGAGCTCGACCCCGACTATTGGGAGGTTGTGGACCGCAAGAATCCCGCACGCATAGTGAGGGCCCTGGAGGTCTGCAAGGCGAGCGGAAAACCATACTCTGCACAGCGCACAGCCACCCGCAAGCAACGCCCCTTCGATGTGGTTAAGATTGGCATCGATTGGCCCCGTGAGGAGCTCTACGACCGCATAAATCGCAGGGTCGATTTGATGATGGAGGCAGGGCTGGAGGCCGAGGCGAGGGGTGTCTATCATCTCCGCCACCTCTCATCGCTCCAGACCGTCGGCTACCGTGAACTGTTCGACTACTTCGATGGCACAATCTCGAAGGAGGAGGCCGTGGAGCTCATAAAGCGCAACTCTCGACGTTACGCCAAGCGTCAGATGACCTGGTTTCGCCGTGACCCCTCAACCCATTGGCTCTCGCCCCACAGCAAAACCGAGGCCATCGACATTATAAACTGCAAACTTCAAAACTAACTACTATCATATGGCTATATATTTGGAAATAGAACCCACTACAGAGGATTTAACAGGCAAGAGCCACTGGTGGGGAGAGCCCGACCTGCCTGAGGGTATGCCCTACCCCTATGGCGAGTGCGTGGATTTTGACGAGAACGGCAAACGTGTGAAATACAGCGACCCGCTCTACTTCCTATGTCAAATAAGGTGTCGAGACCTCGCCCCGCACGATCCCGCAAACCTACTGCCCCACAAGGGTATGCTATATTTCTTTATACCAAAAATGGAGTATTTCCTGGGCAACTACGACGCCTGCTACGACCAGCAGCCCGAGCTCAAAATCATTTATAGCCCGGAGGAAAATCAACTTGTCACACACCACGTTGTGTGGGAGGGCGACCAGGAGGGCCCGTTTCTCCCTGCGGAGAAGATTTCATTCGACTTCACCGATGTGACTAAAGGGTTTGATTTTGGAATGTTATGCCTGCCTGCACACGAGGAGATTGAATGTGCCAATCCGAATGAAGTTGTACTGCTTCAGATTGAGGAGGAGGATCGTTGGAACCTAAGAATCCACGACTGTGGCACCATCTATGTTCTTATCCCCATCGACGACCTCTTGGCACGCCGCTGGGACAAAGCACACTTGGAGGTTTTCACCTATTAGTTAATAGTCCACAAAAACAACGAGAGCCGATGCACTACGCATCGGCTCTCGCCTTATTAATAGTAACAAAGTTCTACATCATAAGTGCCACAAGCATATAGAGCCAGTGAGACACAATAGCTGCCACAAGGCCGCCAATGGTGTGAGCACCAATAGCTTTGGAGGTAAGGCTGCGATAGCCGAGAGTGTCGAGCATTGCGGTGTGGGTACTCAGGTAGCCACTCCAACACATACCGATAGCGGTGAACACTGCAATAGCATTGCCATCCACCCAGCCGGCCTCAATAAAGTTGGGGACAAGGCCGAGGGCTGCACCCACAGCACCCAGGGCGGTGATGGGGAAAGCAATCAGGTGGGGGTCGTCAAAACCAAAGAGCCACTCAAAAACAAAGCTCACCTTTGCTGCCAAATAGGGCAACAACTCAGTGCCCTCATAGGCCGCACCCGTATAAGCGCCCGAAGCCGAGGGGCCAAAGGTGAGAATCATCACCAAAGTGGAGATAATCAACACACCGGGGATGATAGCAAGGCCCACATCCACACCTGTGCGACCACCGTCGAGCAGCGAATCGAGAATACGCTGGAACATAGGTTTCTGGTACTCAAGGGTATCATCCTTCTTCTCCTCCTGCACCACAATTGCGGGCTCGTATTGATAATTAGGGTATGCCTTAATCACAGAGCGTTGCATAAGACGGGTGGAAACCAAGCAGCCCACCATTGCGCCCACAAAACCAACCAGAGGCTCCACAAAAAAGCCCTGACCAATCATAAAGACAATAACCAACAGACCCATACCGAAGGCGGTACCAAAGTTGGTGAGCGAGATGTATTGGTATTTCTTGAAATAGGAGGCAAACTGCCTATCCTGCGCAAGGGAGATGATTGCGGGGTTGTCCGAGAGGAAGGTTACAACTGCGCCGAGAGATGCCACACCGGGGAGGTTGAAGAGTGGTTTCATAAGTGGGCGGAGCAGTTTCTCAAAGAGTTTCACCACGCCAAACTCCACAAAGATACGGCCCAAAGCACCGGTAATCACACAGATAGCCATCAGGTAAAATACGGTATTGAGCAGTAAATCGTGGGCTGTATTCATCACCGTATTAAGCATATTGGCGGTGCCCATACGGTTGCCGAGGTAGCCAAACAGGAGGAAAATTATTACCAAACAAACAATACCGCTTGGTATCCTAAATCCCCTCTTGGGGGGCTTTGGCGAGTTGTAGTTTTTGTCCATATAATACGATTAGTCGATAATTAGTTCTTGGAGAGAAGATTGATGCGCCAAGTGACACCCATCTGGAACATAAAGTCACCATCTTGGAGGACACCACCATAGCCCTGCTGACCAAACACGTAGCTGGTTGCTGCGTGAAAGCGGATATCCTTGCGACCTGCGGGGAAGTACTCCACACCGCCACCCACGTGCAAAAGAGAGGTATCGGGACGAACAGTGGGATCCATCATAACCTCCGATTTATTTTCGTCGTAGCTACCGTGAGCGAAGATGTTAAGTTTCTCATTCACATTCCATTTAACATCCCACATCGCCGAGAAGCTCGAAGACAGGTTGCCAAAATCGAAGCGATCCATAACATCACACTCAATAACCACGGGACCGAACTCCTCTCGAGTACCGAGTGCCAGATAACCGATAAATTTTCCGGGCGCATACTCAAGCATATTGAACGATGAAAGGTTGCGGGAATCCACATACATCAGGTTGTAGGCATAAAGACCTTGACCATTGAAGTCATAGGGACTCTGGCAAATCTGACCGAGGAGTTTCGAGCCCCACGAGTTGCCAAACTTATAGGCAGCACTTGCACCAAACTGATAGCAAGCAATGTTCTGCCAATACTCCGAGGCGAAATAGATATCGATTGGGGCACGATCATACTCATAGCCACCAATAGCCACGACCTGTTTACCGGCAGAAAATTCCCACTTATCGGTAGAATAATTCACAGTAATCCAATCGGTTGCAGCAAATGGATTGGCCTGCACCTTATTCATTCGGTAGCGAAACGAGTAGCTCCAACCATCGGCAATAGTGCCGTCAATGCGGAAGTTCGCAAACTTTCCCTGAAAGACTGAATTGTTCAAACGGTGCGGTTCTGCCACAGCAGAATCAAACTGCCAATCGCCACGAACCTCAATGCCGAGGCGGTCGATACCCTGTGCCGAAGCGGCCATAGTGGCGAGTGCAAGAAGAAGGGTGAGGAAAAATCTCTTCATCTGTCTATTTTGGTTTTTAGTAGTTTTCTGGGACAAAGTTACATAAATAGTTGGGAAATCAGCACCCAAAGGGTGCTTTTTTACTCCACACGCACAAGTGTGATATCAAAGATTAGGGTTGAGAAGGGTTTTATGGCCCCTGCAGGCCTTGAGCCATAGCCCAGGTTGAAGGGTATCACAACCTCCCAACGAGCACCTACCGACATCTCCTTGAGGGCAATTTTCCATCCTTCAATTAATCCTCGCAAGGGGAAAGTTGCAGGCCGCCCCTTCTCGGTGGCATCGAAAGTCTTGCCATTTATGAGGCTACCTTTGTAGTGCACCGTAATCACACTTTTAGCCGTCGGTTTCTCTCCTTTACCCTTTGTAATTTCACGGTAAAGCACACCGCCATAGAGGCTGCGCACCCCGGGGCGTGAGGCGTACTCTTCGAGAAATTCGAGGTTGCGTTCCTTATAGGCGCTGTTATTATTGACCAAAGCCATAACTATCTGTTTTACTGTTTTTTCACAAGACCTCGTTCGGCCGCGATCTCCTCCATCAAAGCGAAGGCTGCGTCGTAGTCGTTGGGAATTTTGCCATCGAGGATAGCATCCTTAATCACAGCCTTAATCTCACCCACCAACGAGCAGGGTTCAATGCCATAAGTGGACATAATTATCTCACCCGTAATGGGGGGCTGGAAGTTGCGAATCCTATCCTTCTCCTCAATCTCCTTCATCTTCACCCTTACAAGAGCAAAGTTGCGCAGATAGCGCTGCACTTTGGAGTCGATGCCGGATGTAATATCTGCCTCGCAGAGAGTCATAAGATCCTCCACATCGTCACCCGCCTCAAATAGCAGGCGGCGCACAGCCGAGTCGGTCACCTCATCCTCGGAGAGAATTATGGGGCGAAGGTGGAGGAACACCAACTTGCGCACATATTTCATCTTCTCATTGAGGGGCAACCTCAAGCGGCGGAAAATATCGGGAATCATCTTGCTTCCCACCACCTCGTGGCCGTGGAACGACCACCCCACTTTATGGTCAAAAGCCTTGGTGCGAGGCTTTGCAATATCGTGCAACAGGGCTGCCCAACGGAGCCACAGATTGTCGCTCTTCTTGGCCACATTATCGAGCACTTTCAGCGTATGTACAAAGTTGTCTTTGTGAGCCTTACCCCCTCTTACTTCAACCCCTTTAAGAGCTTCGAGTTCGGGGAAAATATAGGGGAGCAATCCTGTCAAACTGAGCAGTTCAAAACCGATGGATGGCACAGGCGAGGCGACAATTTTGTGCAGCTCGGTGGCTATGCGTTCCTGCGACACGATTTTGATACGTTCGGCATTGCGAACAATGGCATCAAAGGTCTCGGGCGCAAGATCAAAGCCGAGCTGCGTAGCAAATCGAATACCTCTAATCATCCTCAAGGGGTCGTCGGAGAATGTCACATCGGGGTCGGTGGGGGTGCGAATTATGAGCTCTCGAAGGTCATCCATACCACCGAAGCTGTCGAGCAACTCGCCATAAGTATCACTATTGAGCGACCAGGCAAGTGCATTTATCGTAAAATCCCTACGCAACTGGTCATCCTCGATTGTCCCCTCCTCCACGGCAGGTTTGCGACTGTCGGGCGAGTAGGACTCTCGGCGGGCCCCCACAAACTCAATCTCTCGCCCCTGGTTGTCGTGTAACATCGCCGTACCGAAGGTTTTGAATACCGACACCTTGGTTTTGAGCCTCTTGCCCAACATTTTAGCCACCTCAATACCGCTGCCAACAACCACTACATCAATGTCGGTCGAGGGGCGATGGAGATAGAAATCACGCACATAGCCACCCACAACATAAGCCCTCACACCAAGTTGATCGACAATCTCGGTAATCTGGCGGAAAATGGGGAGCGAAAGAGGTGTACGGTCGGTCATTACGAGTAGTTATTTGAGTTGATTGAGATACTGCTGAACGGTGCTCTCCAGGCCATAGTAGAGAGCATCGGAGATGAGTGCGTGGCCAATGGAAACCTCGTCGGTCCAGGGGATACGCTGGGAGAAATAGGCGAGGTTGTCGAGGTTCAAATCGTGGCCGGCATTGAGCCCCAGGCCACATCTACGAGCCTCCTCAGCAGCAGCCACATAGGGAGCAATTGCAGCCTCCCTATCTTTGTGATAATCACGAGCGTAAGCCTCGGTGTAGAGCTCCACACGGTCGGCGCCACACTCCTTGGCACCCCTTACCATCTCGGGCACGGGATCGACAAAGACCGAGACACGAATACCCTTCGCCTTAAACTCTGCAATCTTAGCAGTAAGGAACTCCCTATTGGCGATAGTATCCCAGCCGGCATTGGAGGTGATGGCATTCGCCGCATCGGGCACAAGTGTCACCTGGGCGGGCACTACCTCCAACACAAGGTCGGTGAAGGAGTCGATGGGGTTGCCCTCGATGTTCAGCTCGGTGGTGACGAGTTTTTTGAGCTCCCTCACGTCGTCGTAGCGGATGTGTCTGCCGTCGGGACGGGGGTGTACGGTGATACCCTCGGCACCAAAACCCTCAATTCTCTGCGCCGCAAGCAGCACATCGGGCAAGTTTCCGCCACGAGAGTTGCGTATTACGGCAATTTTGTTTATATTTACACTCAATTTTGTCATAGTAACTTTTGTTAAAGTTAGTTTAGTTCTGAAGTTTTAGGTAATTTTGCGAGTGTAAAGTTATCACAAAGTTTTGTGAAATGAAAATAATTTTATTCTCCCGTCCCTCGGGAACAACATCAAAAGAGAGATTTTCTGCACTGTTAGAGGAAGTTAAGGGCCGCAGTGTGGAGTATTACGTGAACGAAGGTGCAGCCGAATGGTTCAACAGCCAAGAGGGCAACACCATCTCATCAGAGAATATTTACACCTCTATGCAGGAGGTGCTCACCGATGACTCGGTGGTAATCTCTTATGGAGGCGACGGCACACTGCTGAGCGCCGTGAGGGCTATTGGCGGTCGCCCCATACCCGTGTTGGGTATCAATTCGGGGCGCCTTGGATTCCTCGCAGTGGTGCAACAGGAGGATGCCGTGGAGGCGGTTGCGGCGCTCATTGCGGGCAACTACACCACCGAGAGCCGCACACTTCTGCGAGTTGAAGGAGATATTGAGGATGACATAGATTTTCCTCTGGCATTCAACGAGTTTTCTGTGCAGAGGCAACATATGGGAATGATAGGCACCCGAGTGGAGATTGACGGCCGTACGGTGGCCAACTATTGGGGCGACGGAATGATTGTCGCCACCCCCACCGGCTCCACCGCCTACTCTCTCAGCGCCGGCGGCCCCATCCTTGCCCCCGAGTGCCACTGCATAGTGCTCACCCCCCTTGCGCCCCACAACCTCACAATGCGCCCCATCGTGGTGCCCGACAATTGTCGCCTGAGGCTCACCATCGAATCGCGCGACCCCTGGGCTGTGGCCGCCATCGACAATGAGAATTTCACAATACGCAGTGGCTCTTCGCTCACCATCACTCGTGCCGAAGAGCAAGTTTTTTTGGTGAAACTGCAAAATATTTGTTTCTACGATACGTTAAAGAGAAAGATGATGTGGGGTCTGGATGGCAGAGAGTCAAAACATTAGCCCCTGCAACACCCTAAAGACGTAAGAATACCTCCCGTTACCTATTTGTAAAAAGAGAACTTTGTTATATCTTTGTGCGTTTTAAGCTCTCCGAAAAAGAATGGCAACAGATAAAAACATAAAAATTCCCCGCCACGTAGCCATCATTATGGACGGCAACGGCAGGTGGGCACAGCAGCGAGGCCTGGAGCGCCCCGAGGGCCACATTGCAGGTGTTGAGTCGGTACGCAGAGTGCTCAAGGCTGCTGTTATGGAGGGGGTGGAGTATCTCACCCTCTACACATTCTCCACTGAGAATTGGGGTCGTCCCAAAGAGGAGGTGGAGGCCATTATGGAACTCTTCTGCAAGAGTGTTGTAGCCGAGACCCCCGAACTGAAGGCGCAGGGTGTCAAGGCCCGCATTATGGGCGACCGCACTGCTCTGTCGGAGAAGGTGAACCACTACATCGACCAGATTGAAAGCGAAACTGCCGAGGGCGAGCGCATCACCCTCATTTTCGCACTCAACTATAGCTCTCGTCACGAGATTACCGAGACCTTCAAGGCTATGGCCCAGAGGGTTGCCAGGGGTGAACTGAAGGCTGAGGATATTACGGCCGACACCATCAGCCAGAGCCTCTACTCGAGTGATTATCCCGACCCCGACCTGGTTATCCGCACCGGTGGCGAGTATCGCCTGAGCAACTTCCTTATGTGGCAGTCGGCATACAGCGAACTCTACTTCAGCCCCACGCTGTGGCCCGATTTCGATAAGGATTCGCTCCACGAAGCCATCGAGGCATATAGTGGCCGTCAGCGCCGCTTCGGCCTTGTTGAACCCAAATAAAAACGCACACCAAAACACGAAGAATAACAACTCGACAATGTATAAAAAAGTCCTACTTATCACCTCGTTGCTGCTTTTTGTGGTCGGCAAAGGGTTGTGGGCTCAGAGTACCGAGCCCGCAATTGTGGCCGTTGAGCAGAACGAAGAGCCCACAGACTCGATAACGGTTGATCTCTCCTCGCCCCTGGCCGACTATGCGGCCCCCAAGAAGTATGTCATCCGCAACATTAAGGCTGAGGGTATAAAATACCTCGACGCACAGATGCAGATTAACTCCTCTGGACTCTCGGTGGGCGACCAGATTACCATTCCCGGCAGGGAGATTTCCGATGCCATCACCCGCCTGTGGTCCAAGCAGTACTTCTCGGATGTGCAGATTTTTGCCACTCCCGTGGGGGACAGCGTGGATCTCCACATTGTAATGGCAGAGAGGCCCAGGATTTTCCGTTGGCAGTTCGAGGGTATCAGCAAGAGCTCGAGCAACACACTTACTGAGGACCTGAAACTCAAGCGAGGCGCAGAAACCCTCACCGATTATAACATCGAAAAACGCATCAAGCAGATTAAAGACAACTACATCCACAAAGGATGGAGGAATGTGGAGGTAACGCCCCGCATCGAGAACGACAGCGTTGTCCGCAACGCTGTAAATGTAACCTTCGTGGTGGATAAGAGGGAGAAAGTACGCATTGGCGAGATTAACTTCGAGGGCAACGAGGTCTTCACCGATAAGCAGTTGCGCAAACAGATGAAGAAAATCCACCAGAAGAGCATCAACATCTTCCACAACACCAAAATGAGGGAGGATGAGCTCAAGGAGGACTTCGAGAATATCATTGACTTCTACCACTCGAAAGGCTATCGCAATGCAATGATTGTGAGCGACTCGATATATGTCATCAGCCCCGAGCGCATCGGCCTCACCATCACCGTACACGAGGGCAACAAGTTCCACTATCGTGACATTAAGTGGGTGGGTAACAGCAAGTACTCCACCGAGCACCTGAATAGCATTTTGGGTATCAAGAAGGGTGACGCCTACGACAAAAAGACTCTCAACGAGAGGCTTGGCGTGGGTAAAGAGGACGACCCCGAGGATGTTTCGACAGTCAATGCGCTCTACCAGAATGAAGGCTACCTTGCATCGCAAATCTCCCCCACGGAGATTATCATTGGCTCGGACAGCATCGACCTGGAGATTAAGATTTTCGAGGGACAGCAGTACCGCTTCAACAATATCGGCATCACCGGCAACAACAAGGTGAACGACGAGGTTATCCGTAGGGAGATTTACACTCGCCCCGGCGAGCTCTACAACCGAGCACTTCTGATGCAGACTATGCGTCAGTTGGCTGCAATGGGCCACTTCGACGAGACCCTCATCCGCCCCGACATTCGCCCCGTGATGGGCTCCAACAATGAGGTGGATGTAAACTGGACCCTCAGCGAGAAGGCCTCGGATAAGTTTGAGATTAGCGGTGGTTGGGGTGCCGGAATGTTCGTGGGCTCACTCGGTGTTGTGTTCACCAATATGAGTATGCGCAACTTCTTCAACAAGGATGCCTGGAGGCCCTACCCCCAGGGTGACAACCAGCAGCTCTCCATCCGTGGCCAGACCAACGGTACCTATTACAGCTCCTTCTCGGCAAGTTTCACCGAGCCCTGGTTGGGTGGCAAGAAACCCAACTCGCTCACGCTGGGTGCTTATTGGTCGGAGCAGACCACCAACTACTATAGCGCCTACACGGGTTTGGTGGATAATGGTCAGTATTTCAGGGCAATGGGTGCAAGCGCAGGCCTTGGCCGCAGGCTCTCCTGGCCCGACCAATACTTCACCATCTACAATGAGTTGGCATATCAGGCATACGAGATGAAGGATTGGAGCTACTTCCTGATTAACAACGGTAGGGCAAACATCGTCACCTTCCGCACGGTGCTCTCCCGCAACTCGGCCGACTCGCCCATCTATCCTCGAAGGGGTTCGGAGTTCTCGTTCTCGCTGACGCTCACTCCCCCCTACTCGCTCTTCACCCCCAATGCGGACTACTCGACAATGAGCGACGAAGATAAGTATAAGTGGATTGAGTATCACAAATGGTTGCTTAGCTACAAGTGGTACTACCCCCTCACCAACGATGGCAAACTTGTTGTGATGACAAAGGCGGAGATGGGTTACTTGGGTAACTACAACCCCCAGAAACAGTCGCCCTTCGAGGGATTTGACATCGGTGGCGACGGTATGTCGGGATATAACGTATATGGTGTTGACATTATCTCGCTGCGTGGTTACGAGGATGGTACCATCACTCCAAGTTCGACCAACTACACCTATGCAAACGTGTACAACAAATACACCGCCGAGCTCCGCTACCCCATCATTATGGAGCCCTCGTCGCAGATTTATGCACTGCTCTTTGCGGAGGCGGGTAACGGCTGGTTGTCTTGGAGGGATTTCAACCCCTTTGAGTTGAAGCGTTCGCTGGGTGCGGGTGTGAGGATTTACCTCCCCGTATTTGGTCTGCTGGGTATCGACTGGGGCTACGGCTTCGACAAACCCTACAACAGCGCCGATGTGAGCGGCAGCCAATTCCACTTCGTCATTGGCCAGCAGTTCTAAACTGCCACTAAAGTGTGAAATATTAACCACCTTAAAAATTTATAGCGATATGAAAAAGAGTATCATTTTGACAATTGCAATGGCTATGGCAGCAGTGTGCGCCTCGGCCCAGAACTATGCAGTGGTAAACTCGCAGAAGATATATCAGTCGATGGATGCCTATGCGGCTGCCGTGGAGGAGATTGACGAGCTGGCCACCTCCTATCAGAAGAATATCGACGAGGCCTATGAGAAGGTTGAGGAGATGTATCAGAACTATATGGTAGCCAAGAGCGGCCTCACTTTCGAGGAGCAGCAGGCCGAGGAGCAGAACATCATCCAGAATGAGCAGAAAATCACCACCTACCAGCAGAATGTGTTTGGTACCGACGGTGTGCTGACCAAGAAGCAGGAGGAGATGCTCAAACCCTTCCACGAGAAGGTTACGAAGGCTATCACCACCTATGCAGAACAGAAAGGCTACCAGATGGTTATCGACATTGCCACCACCTCCCTGCCCTACTACTCGCCCGCCATCGACATTACAGAGGAGATAATCAAACTTGTTAAATAATAAACACACATCAAGAAACTTATGAAATTTATGATGAAACTTTCGCTCGGCCTGGTTGCCCTCTTCTGCGCCACCACCGTAGCACAAGCTCAGCCCAAATTTGGCTATGTAAACTCGCAGGAGATTATCTTCTCGATGCCCGAGCTGAACGATGTTCAGGCTAGTTTGGAGAAACTCCAGAAGGACCTGGAGGAGCAGTTGGAGATTATCCAGGTGGAGTACAACAACCGCCTTGTGGAGTACCAGAAGAACGCTGCCAGCTACTCGGATGCAATCCGCCAGAGCAAGGAGCAGGAGCTTATGAGCCTCCAGCAGAGGTATGAGGAGCTTGGCAAGGCCGGCTCGCAGGATATGCAGAATCAGCAGAATAAGCTTATGCAGCCCGTTATTGAGAAGGCTCGTGCGGCCATTGATAAGGTTTCGGCCGAGGGTGGCTACATTGCCGTGTTCGATATGGCTGCCGGCTCGCTTGCATACTTCGATAAGGCACAGATGACCGACATCGCCCCTATGGTTAAGAAGGAGCTCGGCATTCCCGAGAACGCTACTCCCGCAGTTCCTGCACAGTAATCACAACATCACCGACCAACACAAAAGGCGCACCCGAAGGTGCTCCTTTTGTTATACATAGTTCTACCGTCCTTACAGCTCGATAGGGCGATATTTGGGAACGAGGAGTTTCATTACAACCCAGCCAATAAGGTAGGCAACAGCGCAGAAGGAGAACATAATCATATAGCCTGCCTCCTTGCCCTCAAAGCCAAATAGAACAAGACCAACCTTATCGCTATAATCAAACAACGCACCGGCGCTCTTCTGAATCAGGAACGAGCCAATACCACCCGCCATACCGCCGATACCGGTGATGGTTGCAATCATCTTCTTGGGGAACATATCGCCAATGGTGGAGAAGAGGTTGGCACTCCAAGCCTGATGGGCCGCGCCAGCAATACCAATCAGCACCACAGGCCACCACATCGAAGCGTGGGCAAGGGGCTGTGCGGCGAGTGCCACGAGGGGGAAGAATGCAAAAATCAACATCGCAAGCATACGACCCGAGTAGGGCTCCATCTTCTTCTTATCCACAAACAGTGTAGGAAGGTAACCACCTGCAATAGAAATCATAACGATGAGGTATAGCACGCCCAGGGCAAGCTGGAACTTAATGTCGGTCGAAGCCAAGCCATAGGTGGTCTTGAGGTAGGAGGGCATCCAGAAGAGGAAGAACCACCACACACCGTCGGTCATAAACTTACCCACAATGAAGGCCCAGGTCTGGCGGTACTTAAACGACTGCCACAGCGACACTTTCTTCTCCTCGGCAGCTGCCACGGGGGCCTCCTCTTTCACCTCGGTGGGCGCCTCATCCGAAAGGATGTAGGCCAGCTCCTCGGCATTCACAGCGGGGTTCTGCTCGGGTTTCTTGTAGATAAACTGCCAGAAGCCCATCCACACAAAGCCAAGCGCACCTATAATAATAAAGGCCATCTCCCAGCCCCATTTAGCTGCCAAAGGGGGAATACAGAAGGGGGCAATGAGGGCGCCAATGGTCGAACCTGCATTGAAAATGCTGGTTGCAAAGGCACGGTCACGCTTGGGGAAGTACTCGGCAGTAGCCTTGATGGCTGCGGGGAAGTTACCCGCCTCGCCAAGAGCCAACACACAGCGAGCAATGATGAAGAAGGTGGAGCTAATCAGCGCAATGCGTGCAACAAGCTCGGCATTGGTCACCAGGGCCAAATTCTCGGCACCCACAATGCTCTCGGTCACAATACCGCACACTGCGTGAACGCAGGCACCAAACGACCAGATACCGATACTCCACATATAGCCCTTCTTGGTGTCGAGCCAATCGACAAAGCGGCCCGCAAAGAGCATCGCAATGGCGTAGAAGAGCGAGAAGATACCTGTGATGTTACCGTAGTCCGAGTCGGTCCAGTGAAACTCGGGACGGATGAAGTCCTCGAAGGTGAGCGAGAGCACCTGACGGTCGAGGTAGTTTACTGTTGTCGCAAAGAACAACATTGCGCAGATGACCCAACGGTAGTTGGTCTTGCGGCCTTGGGTTTTAGTACTCATAGGTGTTTGTAATTATTTGGTTATTAGACTTTTTTTCTACTTGTCGTAAACAACGGTAGCCACGGTAAGGGGTGCTTTCTGAGCTGCCACAATATCAGCCATCACCTTGCCGAAGGCCTCCTTGTTGGGCACCTCCACCTCTGTCGAGCGGCTCCACAGCGCACCCCAATAGTAGGTCATAGCCTCCCCCACTCGGATGGTTTTATAGGCAGCTGTGTGGCCAAAAGTGCCTGCGGGGCGGTCGTCGCCCTTGCGCCACAGCCTATTCTCGCCACCATTCCACCCATTGGGGAAGAGGAGGGCTTGATAGAGCTCGCCGCCATTGGGGGCCTCCACAGCCTCGGCATAGGTAACATAGCAGTTCTCCTGGTCGTAGGCGGCACGAACGTCCTCCTCGTGGAGCACAATGCCGGCCATCACCTTCAACTCCTTTTGGCCCTCACCCTCATACACCACGGTGGTCTTATTGAGGAAAGCGCCCTTGTCGATGGAGATGGTGCGCACCTCCGTAACCTCCTCGCCGTCAATGGTGGTAGGATTATACTTCAGGCGAACCGTGAACCTCAAGGGGCCATTGTCGAGCACCTCGCACTCACTCCAGCAGTAGGGGTAAACAATGCCACCTTTACCATTAATAAGTGCTGTTGCACCGCCACCCAGAGTGGGACCAACCTTGTAGGCATCGAAGCCATTGCCGTGGTCGTTGTGGTAGCTCACCGAGGCATAAAGCTCGTCGGCAGCCTTGGGGTCACTCTCTCGAAGTTCCGCAATGCGGGCCTTGGTGTCGGGGTTGAGCTCCTTCTCATAGCGAGCCTCCACCACGGGGAGGTCGGTGTTGTTCTTCACCCACACGTCGTATCCGAAGGCCCTCTCGCCACTCTTCTGCAATGCGGGGCCGTAGGCACGATAGGCAATAAGGTCGCTCTCCCACGCCACATCGTCCACCCTCTCGGGATAGACACGACCACAGGCGTAGTTCTGAAACTTACCGGCTTTGCCGTAAGTAATTGTATAATGGGCGGTTGCACCTGCCTCCACATCGCTTTGGAAGATAAGTTTACCATCGTAGGTGAGCTGCGAGGGGACCACTTTGTTCTGCTCGTTGCGCACAACAATGCTCTTTCCCTCCTCCACACCGAAACGGTCGGCCACCACCTCAATCATCTCTCCCACACGGGAAATGTTTGTGTGGTTTACCACAATCACCTCGTCCCTCTCCTGTCGACAACCGACCAGGGCAAGCAACGAAGCAAGCATCACTACATACCTTTTCATATTGCTAGTAATCAATTATTTAGGTTGTTTTCCAATATAGGCCAAAATACCTCCATCAACGTAGAGGATGTGGCCGTTGATGAAATTCGACGCCTCCGAAGCAAGGAAAATGGCGGGGCCCATCAAATCCTCGGGAGTACCCCAACGAGCCGCAGGGGTCTTGGAGATGATAAACTTGTCGAAGGGGTGACGCTCGCCGTCTGGCTGAAGTTCGCGCAGGGGTGCAGTCTGTGGCGTTGCGATATAGCCGGGACCGATACCGTTGCACTGAATATTGTATTCGCCATACTCGCTGGCGATGTTGCGTGTAAGCATCTTCAGTCCACCCTTTGCGGCAGCGTAGGCCGACACGGTTTCTCGACCCAGCTCCGACATCATCGAGCAGATGTTGATAATCTTACCTCCCCCCTTGGCAATCATTGCAGGAATCACTGCTTTGGACATAATAAAGGCAGCAGTGAGGTCAATATCAATCACTTGGCGGAACTCCTCGGTGGTCATCTCGTGCATAGGGATGCGCTTGATAATTCCGGCATTGTTCACCAGAATATCAACCGTTCCGAGTTCACGTGCGATATCCTCCACCATAGCCTTCACCCCCTTCTCGTCGGTCACATCGCAGATGTAACCACGAGCCTCAATGCCTTTGGCCTTATACTCTGCAAGTGCCTCATCCAAATGGTGTTGTGAGCGGCAGTTGAAGGCAATCTTGGCTCCCGCAGAGGCCAATGCCTCCGCAATGGCAAAGCCGATTCCATAGGCAGCACCCGTCACAAGTGCCACCTTTCCTTCGAGCGAAAAATTGGCTTTCATACTCTCTCCTTCCGTTATTTGAGGTCAGTAATGAGCGAGAAGTCCTGGTCGCCATAGTCGAGGTTCTCACCACCCATACCCCAAATAAAGGTGTAGTTGTGGGTGGCGGCAGCCGAATGGATGCTCCACTCGGGCGAGAGAACTGCCTGGTCGCCCTTCATCCAGATATGGCGAGTCTCGTTCACCTCACCCATAAAGTGGCAAATGGCGTGCTCATCGGGGATGTCGAAATAGAAATATGCCTCCATACGGCGGGAGTGGGTGTGGGCAGGCATAGTGTTCCACACACTGCCGGGAGCCAGCTCCGTCATACCCATCTGAAGCTGACAGGTGGGGAGCACCTGATTAACAAGCATCTTATTGATATTGCGGTCATTGGAGCCCTCCAGCGAGCCCATATGGGCAACAATGGCATTCTCCTTGGTCACCTTCTTGTCGGGATAGTTGCGGTGGGCAGTGAGCGAGTTGAAGTAGAACTTTGCGGGCTCCTTCTCGTCCACGCTCTCGAAATAGACCTCCCTATCGCCCGAGCCGAGGTAGAGGGCCTCCTTGAAGTCAAGCTCGAAGCACTCCTCGCCCACTCTCACACGGCCACGGCCACGACCAACATTGTAGATACCAATCTCTCTGCGAGTGAGGAAATAGGGAGCTTTGAGGGGGTCGATGGCCTCCAACTTGAGGCTCTCGCCCACGGGCATAGCACCGCCCACAACCATACGGTCATACATCGAATAGACCATATTCACTTCATTGGCCACAAAGAGTTTCTCAATGAGAAAATCACGGCGAAGGCGAGTGGTATCGTAGCTTTTTGCATCCTCGGGGTGGGCTGCATATCTAATTTCGTAGTTCGTTTTCATATTTTTCTCTTTTATAATTATTTTCTAACTTTTTCAATAATTGCCAGAGCCTCACAGCACTTCTCCGTTACAGCTGCCCAATTACCTGCTTTGAGCTCGGCTTTGGGGAAGAGCTTGGAGCCCATACCTACACAAAATACGTCCGCAGCAAACCAAGCTCCCAGGTTCTCCTCAGTAGGCTCCACAGCACCCGTTGCCATAATGTTACTCCAGGGCAGGGGGGCTTTGATATTCTTCACAAAGTCGGGTCCTCCCACACAACCTGCTGGGAAAATCTTGGTGATGTCGCACCCGAGCTCCTGGGCATAGCTAATCTCTGTCACGGTGCCACAACCCGGAACGTAGGGCACAAGGTGGCGGTTGCAAAGTTTTGCAACCTCAGCGTTCATACAGGGGCCCACGATGAAGTTTGCACCATACTGAATGTAGAGAGCCGCAGTGGGGGCATCGACAATCGAGCCAACACCGATAATCATCTCGGGGCACTCCACGGCCGCAAATTTCACAATCTGGGCAAATACCTCGGCAGCGAAGTCGCCACGATTGGTAAACTCAAAGCACCTTACACCACCCTCGTAGCAGGCCTTCACAACATTTTTGGCCACCTCGGCATTGGCGTCGTAGAAGACGGGGACCATAGGTGTGCGCTGCATAGCAGCCATCACCTCCATTTTGCTAAATTTTGCCATATATTTATGCTATTTCTGATTTCACAATTTGTTACCTCTGAACTCGACCACTTCCATCGCCACCTGCCAGGGCCTCCACCTCGTCAATCGACACAAGGTTGAAATCGCCATTGATGGTGTGCTTGAGGGCCGAAGCAGCCACTGCAAACTCCAGAGCCTCGCCCTGTGTGGGTTTGGTCAGCAGGCCGTGGATAACACCTCCACTGAAAGAGTCGCCACCACCTACCCTATCGACAATGGGGAGAATATCGTAACGCTTGGACACATAGAACTCCTCGCCGTTGTATATCATAGCCTTCCAACCGTTGTGGCTTGCCGACAGTGACTCTCGAAGGGTAGAAATTACATACTTAAAGCCGAACTCCCTCTGCATCTGCTGGAAAATAGCCTTGTAACCCTCGGCATCGGTCTTACCACCCTCCACATCGGCGTCGGGCTTGAAGCCCAAGCAGAGCTCTGCATCCTCCTCATTGCCGATGCAGACATCCACATACTGCATCAGGGGGCGCATAATGGATTGTGCTTTCTCTTTGGTCCAGAGTTTCTTGCGGAAGTTAAGATCCACCGACACGGTTGCACCGTGACGTTTTGCAGCCTCACAAGCGAGCTTTGTCAGTTCGGCGGCCTCATCAGAGATGGCGGGGGTAATGCCCGACCAATGGAACCAATCGGCCCCTTCCATAATCTTATCGAAATCGAAATCTGCCACCGACGCCTCTGCAATCGAAGAGCCTGCACGGTCGTAGATAACCTTGCTGGGACGCATAGCCGAGCCGCTCTCCAGATAGTAGATGCCAAGTCGCTTACCGCCATGGGCGATGTAGTCGGTGTGCACCCCATAGCGGCGCAGAGCATTCAGGGCCGACTGTCCAATCTCGTGCGAGGGAAGTTTGGTTACAAAATAGGCATCGTGGCCATAGTTTGCACAGCTTACAGCCACATTGGCCTCGCCACCGCCATAGACAACGTCAAACCTGTCGGCTTGCACGAAACGATTGTTCACTCCTGCGGGCGAAAGGCGCAGCATAATCTCGCCAAAAGTTACGATTTTCATAGTGAGTTAGTCTTTTTATAGTGTTAGTCTTTTCTATCGGGAGAACCACGGCAAATGGTAGCACACTTTACCGCATACAAATATAAGAAAATAATTTTACAAATCCGACATTTTTACCCCAGAGTATCCACACATTTGACAAAAATAGAGCTCCTATTTAGCGAGGGACGATAAAATTTGCATTTCTCGTAGTGAAAGTAGTATATTTGTAGGCTATAAACTTTATTTCTGAAAAACTTATGGAAGAGAAAGAATACCTCGAAGAATACGAAAAACGACTCG
This sequence comes from Tidjanibacter sp., assembly GCA_045633985.1. Lineage (GTDB taxonomy): Bacteria > Bacteroidota > Bacteroidia > Bacteroidales > Rikenellaceae > Tidjanibacter. Next base: position 173,040 of record JAZQZI010000009.1, read on the forward strand.
AAAAACTCCTTGCAAAACTCTGCGCCAAAGAGGGCGGGATGATGCTCGTAGAGGAGTTGGAGGAGCGCTGGAGTGAGGATGCACCCGAATATATGGCCGATGCCGTGAGCCAAATCAACTCCTACCCCGCTTTCACACTTGCCGTGGCAGGATTTTATGGTATGGCTCTTGCAGCACTTTGGGACACTAATTGGGAGGCCCACAAGAGGGACTCCTATGTGGGTTTCAAGAACAAGGGCGGCGGTTTCGACACCGTGGATGAGTATATCCTCAAGGAGATTGTGGGTGTGGAGCCCGAGAGCGACGCACGCAAGGGTATCGACGACCTTATGCGAACCCTCGCCCACACAGCAATGAGCGCCATTCAGCACGAGGACATCGAGAGCCAGACCACCCGAGCCTTCTACATCCTTGCACGCACCGCCAAAGTGATGTTCCGTGGGGGCGTAACAATGGAACTCATCCGCCGAGGCTACCACTATGAGAGGGTAACTCTGGCCGACTTTGTAAACTAACAACCTCTCTCCGCAAACCATTATGGATAAACGAGTTATAGGCGTAATCGTAACCGACCGTTCGAGCGATTTCCTCCCCACTCTCGAGGCTGCACTCAAGATGCGTGACGAGAGCGAGGAGTCCGCATCGGTGGTTCTGTGTGCCATAGGCAGCGACAATTCGGCTGCCGAGAGGGCTAGAGAGGGACTCTTTCGTGGTGCCGACTACGCCGCTGTAATTAGCGACCCCTTGTTTGAGGGAGTCAGCGAAATGGCACTCCTCCCCATCATTGAGGAGCGTGTAAAGGAGAGGTTCGACACCATCATCACAAGTGGCCAGGGCACCGACTGCCGCCCCCGCAACGCCCACCTGGTGTTGCGCTACAAGAGGGCAACCACACTTGCCGAGCGCACCGAGGACAACCCCTATAACTATCTCTACGACAAACACCCCCACCTCACCATCGACTCGTGGAATGCAGCCGACCTGGGCATTTCGGCCGACGACCTGCCCAAAGATTTGTTAGGTGAGTCCTCCGAGAGCACATTGGGCTGGGGAGAACACGCAGTCATCAATCTTGCCGCACAGAACGACACCCTGTGGGCACGCACCATTGCCGGGCTACTTCTCGCCAATCGCCCCCAAAGGCTATCTCGCCGTTTGAGGGATGCACAACTTGTTGTGGGTGGTGGCTATGGCGTAGGCTCTGCGGAGGGCTTCGAGAGCCTTTCGGAGTTTGCGGCGGAGGTGAAAGCTCGTATGGGAGCTACCCGAGCAGCTGTGGATGCCGAGTTCTGCCCCGCAAAACTGATGATTGGCCCCACGGGTGAGCGCATACACCCAAAACTCTACATTGCTTGTGGCATTTCGGGCCAGGTTCAACACATTGCCGGCATAGCCGAGGGCACCCCGATTATTGCCATCAACACCGATCCCGAAGCACCCATTATGGAGATTGCCAACCTCGCTATCGTAGGCTCCGTAGAGGAGGCTATGCCTCTGATTTTAGAGCAATACAGAGAGTTGAGAGGTAGGTAAACCATCACAAGAGATTAAGTATACTATGGCCAACTATTTCAACGACATACCACAACTTGCCCACTACCTTAATCACCCTCTCGCAAGGGCTTGTGCAAAGCTCAAAGAGAGAGATTTTGCCGAGGCCGAGCGATATGACTTTGCACCCGTCGATACCGACGATGCAATGGACTCCTACCGCCGAGTGCTGGAGATTGTGGGCGAGCTATGTGCAGAGCAGGTAGCACCCCAGGCATACAGCATTGATCAAAGGGGGCCCACACTTCGCAAAGGTGTGGTGAGCTATGCTCCTGCAACCGCCGCCCAGCTCGACGCCGTACGCAAAGCGGGAATTATGGGTATGACGATGCCCAGGGAGTATGGCGGTCTGAATTTTCCCACCCTCCCCTTCCTTATGGCGGCCGAGATGATTAGCACTGCCGACGCCAGCCTTCAGAATGTGTGGGGACTGCAATCGTGTGCCGAGACACTCAAGGAGTTTGGCACCCCAGAGCAGGCAGAGCGCTACCTCCGCAGGGTGTGCGAGGGACAGACAATGAGTATGGACCTCACGGAACCGGACGCCGGTAGCGACCTCCAGAGTGCTATGCTCCGAGCTACCTGGGATGAGAAGAGTGGCTGTTGGAGGCTCAATGGCGTAAAACGATTTATCACCAATGGCGACGCCGACATCCACCTGGTGTTGGCACGCAGCGAGGAGGGAAGTAGGGATGGCCGTGGCCTTTCGATGTTCATCTACGACCGTGAGAAGGGAGGAATGACCGTCAGGCGCATCGAGCGCAAGATGGGTATTAAAGGGTCGCCCACCTGTGAGTTGGTGTTCCGCAATGCCCCCGCCGAGTTGTGTGGCTCACGCCGCTTAGGCCTAATTAAATATGTGATGTCGCTGATGAACAGCGCCCGCCTGGGCATTGCCGCCCAATCGGTTGGTATTTCGCAAGCCACACTGCGAGAGGCGAGCACCTATGCCCGTGAGCGTAAGCAGTTTGGCAAGACCATCTTGGAGTTTCCCGCCGTGGCAGAGATGGTCAATAACATCGAGGCAAAGTTACACGCATCACGTGCCATTCTCTACGAGACAGGACGCTATGTGGATATGTACAAATCGCTCTCGGAGGCGGCCACTTATAGGGAGCTCACTCCCGAGGAGCAGGAGGAGCGAAAACGCTACCAAAAACTCTCCGACAGCCTCACACCGCTGGCCAAAGGTATGGCTGGTGAGTATGCCAATCAAAATGCCTACGACTGTGTGCAGGTGCACGGAGGTAGTGGCTATATGAGCGACTACACCTGCGAAAGGCTCTACCGTGACGCCCGCATCACGACCATCTATGAGGGTACCACCCAGATGCAGGTGGTAGCTGCCATACGCTACGCCACCAGCGGCCACTATAGTCAGATGATCGCCGACTACGACAAAATGGCAATTAATGAGGAACTTATGCCCTTCAAGGAGCGCCTGCGTACGATGACAACCCTCTACGAGAGCTCACTAAAAGTGGTGAATGGTGCCACCCAACAGACCATCGACCTTATGGCTCGCCGAATTGTGGAGATGGCCGGCAGCATCATTATGGGCTACCTCACACTTGCCGATGCCAACGACAACCGAGATCTCTTCGGACGTTCGGCCACAAACTACATTGCCTGGGCCGAAGCCGAGGTAGCAAAACACTCGCTCTACATCCGCAACAACACCCCCACTGCTCGCCCCGAGGAGGAGGAAAGGGAGAGAGAAGTGGGAAGGGTAGAAATTAAACGATTCCTCCCCCACCGAGAGCCTATGTTGCTGGTTGATAGAATGTGGCGTGAGGGCGACGAGGTTGTGGGCGAATACACCATCCGTGGCGACGAGTTCTTCCTCCAAGGCCACTTTCCCGGCCGCCCCATCGTCCCTGGAGTTATTTTGTGCGAGATTATGGGCCAGTGCGGCTCGCTGCTTGTGGCCGACGAACTCGAGGGCCACACCCCTGTTTATACCTCATTCGAGAAGGCACGCTTTAGAAGGCCTGTGGGTGTTGGCGATCGAGTTGTGGTGCACTCCCGCATTGCCCGCCACCACGGCTCGCTCTTCTACCTGGACTCCACAGCAACGGTAAATGACACCGTGGTATGTTCGGCAACTCTCGCCTTTATGATCGTTGAAAAATAGAAAAGAATTAGCGCAACCCCATTTTGGAGGTTGCGCTAATTATATTAAGACATTTCATAAACCATTAATAGACAGCCGCATCCACACCCCTCGGTTTTTCAGGTGCGAAGTTATTTTTGATGTAGTCCAAAATCGAAAAATCGCTCTCCAACTCGGGCAGCGAGGTATCATCGACTTTTTGTCTAATCTGGAGTTTTTGACCACCAAATGCCATACGCTCAGCGAAGAGTTCAATCTCGGGACGCAGGAAATACATAGGCCGCCACGAGAGGTTGTGGTCAATATTGGCCGCATCGTAGAACCAATAGGGCGCCCCCACCTCCTCAAGACTCTCTGCAATAGCCTCCGAGCCGTGGAGCGACACCCCAAAGAGCGACTGACGACCATAGGGAACGTTGGCATCGGCCGTGCCGTGGAAGAGCATCAGCGGGCAGGGCGAGTGTTTCCACTCGAGCTCACGTGAGGGGGCACAAATGGCACCCGCCATAGCCACCACACCCGAGTAGTTGAAGCCCTCGGGAAGAACGGCTGCCATCGGCTTTTCGTTGCAGATTGCCCACTCGGCCTGGAGGGCAGTTATAGCACCCGCACTCGAGCCGAGGGTGACAATTTTCGAGGCATCCACACCAAGCACATCAGCATTACTAACAACGAAGGCTGTGGCGTCGATAAGATCCTCGGCAGCAACATCTATCGCACTGATTAACATCTTTCTAAAGTCGAATACCGAACGCTTTACTTCAGGTTCGTCAATGAGAGGTTTGAGTCCCAGGCGATAGTCAATCGACACTACCTTCCAGCCCCTGCGGGCGAAGTATTCATACACCTCAATAACGGTTGGTTCCTCACGAGAACCCACAACAAAAGCACCACCAAAAATGTAGATAAGACAGGGCTCCACGCTCTCGCTGGCGGAGTAGATATTGAGTTTCAGTTCCTGCTCGCCACGGTGGGCAAAAGTGTAGGTTTCAACCTTCACCTCTTGTGCAAAAACGGAGGTTAGAAGGAGGCTAAAAACGAGTGAAATAATCGACTTTTTCATAGCATAGTATTTTCTCCCACAAAGGTACACATTTGGTCGGAATATTATACCCACAACTGTTCGAAAATTCAAATGTTAATAAATAGTTAGTAAATTATATAAAAAGAGGTGTAGAAAGGGGATAAGGACACGAAAAAAATACGTACTTTTGCCCGTTATGAGAACACATCTGACCAAACTATTACTTGTAGCACTCACAGTGCTCCTATCCTCTGCCCTCTATGCGCAGGAGCAGAAGGTTGTGGTAAGCGGCCGTGTGACCGACTCGTCGAGCGGCGAGCCACTCATCGGCGTTACCATTCTATCGGAAACAATGCAGGGTGTAACCACCTATGTTGATGGCACTTACTCCATCACCACCACTGCAGGAACATCACTAACCTACTCTTATATGGGCTACAAAGATGTAGTCTGGAAGGTGCCTGTGGGCAGCAGCGAAGCTGTGCGCAACGTCGAGATGGAGAGCGAAAGCGAAGTCATCGACGATGTGGTGGTTATCGCCTATGCCACCAGGAAGAAGGGTACGGTTGCCGGCTCGGTTTCGACCGTGAAGGCCGAGAAGGTTGAAACAACCCCCACTGCCGCCTTCGACCAAGCACTCCAGGGACAGGTTGCCGGCCTCTCGGTGCTCTCCAACACGGGTGAGCCCAGCGCCTCGGCTGTGATGACCATCCGTGGTACGAACTCCATCAACTCGGGTACCGCCCCCCTCTATATCCTCGACGGTGTGCCCATCTCGGCAAGCGACTTCAACACCATCAATCCCGCCGACATCGAGTCGCTCTCGGTGTTGAAGGATGCCTCTTCAACCTCCATTTATGGTGCAAGGGCGGCCAATGGTGTGATTGTCATCACCACCAAGCGAGGTAAGATTGCCGAGCGTCCCCGCATCGACTACCGTATGCAGCTCGGTTTCTCGCAGGCCGACGACTCCAAGTGGGACCTTATGAATACCGCCGAGCGTATCGAGTATGAGAAACAGATTGGCCTGACCGCAGGTCAGAACTATAACCTCCTGAGCCAGACCGATGTAAACTGGATGGACGAGGTGTTCAACTCCACCGCTCCTCTCCAGAACTACGAGGTTTCCATCTCGGGTGCAGACGACAAGACCAACTACTACCTTTCGGGCGGTTTTTATAGCCAGGATGGTACTGCCGTAGGCTCCTCCTTTGAGCGTTTCTCGCTGAGGGCCAACGTGCAGCGCAAAGCGGCAGAATGGATGACCGTGGGCACCAACACTATGCTCAACTACCAGCTTATCCAGCAGGCTGACGAGGGCGCATACACGCTCGTAACCCCCATTTCGGCTGCCCGCTTTATGCTCCCCTACTGGAATCCCCGCAGAGCAGATGGCTCGCTTGCCTCGATTGAGGACGGCAGCTGGAAGGGTAATGGTCAAAACCCTCTGGAGTGGCTTGAGAACAACCCCGTGCACTACAAGAAGTATAAACTGCTCTCCACAATGTTTGTGGAGGTGACCCCCATCGAGGGTCTTGCCATCCGCTCGCAGTTTGGTGTGGACTACTCCCACACCACCGGCTTTGGCAAGTCGTACCCCAGCTATATGCCCAACCAGGGCAACGGCTCGGCCTCACGCAGCACCACCGATGGCTACAACCTCACGATTACCAACACCATCAACTACAACTTCGACATTGATGGCGACCACAACTTCACCCTGCTTCTTGGTCAGGAGGGTGTGGATTACCACTATGAGGCCTTCAGCGTACTCACCGAGGGCCAGAATAACGACCGCCTGACAAGCATTTCGACCGGTACAAGGGCCACCTCGTGGAGCGACACCACCGATTCAGACTACGGTTTCCTCTCGTTCTTCACCCGAGGCGAGTACAACTTCGACCGCCGACTCTACGCCGAGGCAGCCTTCCGTCTGGATGGTTCTTCGAGGTTTGGTAAGGCACGTCGCTGGGGTGCCTTCTGGTCGATGGGTCTGATGTGGGATATCCGCAGGGAGGAGTTCGCAATGCCCTACTCGGATTGGCTCACCAATGCACAGATGTCGTTCTCGACCGGTACGAGTGGTAACTCCTCCATCCCCAACTATGAGCACTTGGCTTTGGTGGGCGGCGGTACCGACTATATGGGTGACGCAGGCGTAGGCCTCGCACAGCCCGGCAATGAGAACCTCGGTTGGGAGAAACCCTGGACCACCAACCTCGGCCTTCACGCAGGCTTCTGGGGCCGACTGAATGTCGATTTGGAGCTCTACTACAAACTCACGAGCGATATGCTGATGGAGGTACCCGTGCCCTACTCCACAAGTGGCTTTGGCTACTATTGGGACAATGTGGGCGAGATGGTCAATGCCGGTGTGGAGCTGGGTGTGAGCGGCACCATCGTAGCCACCGACGACTTCCTGTGGACCGCCAATGCCAACATCTCCTACAACCACAACGAGATTACCGAACTCTACAATGGTGTGACCGAGTATGAGCGCTCGGGCACCAACACCAAACTTGTTGTGGGTCACCCCCTGGGCGAGTTCTTCATCAACCGCTATGCAGGTGTGAATCCCGCAAATGGCGAGGCGCTGTGGTATGACAAAAACGGCAACCTCACCAATGTGCTCCGTGACGACGACAAGGTGTTGGTAGGCAAGAGCTACATCGCCCCCTGGCAGGGTGGTTTTGGCACCGCCATTTCGTGGAAAGGGCTCTCGCTCAGCACCCAATTCAGCTGGGTTGCCGACCGTTGGATGCTCAATAACGACCGCTATTTCGACGAGTCGAACGGTAGGTTTGCCACCTACAACCAATCTCGCCGACTGCTCGACAGATGGCAGCAGCCCGGTGACTACACCGACATTCCCCGCCACGGCGAGTACACCGAGTTCGACAGCCGACTGCTGGAGGATGCATCGTTCCTGAGGCTCAAGAATGTGATGCTCAGCTATTCGCTCCCCTCGGAGTGGCTTGGCCGACAGAATGTTATTCGTGGTGCAAGAATCTATGTGCAGGCGCAGAACTTGCTCACCTTTACCCACTTCTCGGGTCTTGACCCCGAGGGTTCGGCCAACCTCTATGCTGCGCAGTATCCTATGGCACGCCAATACACCTTTGGCCTTGATGTAACCTTCTAAAACTACGGACGGAGCTATGAAAATGAAAACTACGATAAAATATTTTGTGGCGATTGTGGCAACTCTGATGGCCACAACCTCCTGTTTGGATAAGATGCCCGAGTCGGCTATCACCGTGGACGAGGCTATGCAGAGCTACGAGGATGCCGAGCAGACCGTTACGGGTATCTACTCGATGATGAAGAGCAGTGCACTGTGGAGCGGCTACCTCACCCTGCTGCCCGATATTCAGGCCGACCTGGTATATGCCGTGGACGGTTACTCGAACACCTATGGCAACCATTGGTTGTGGGACATCCGCACTACCGGCTCGGAGATTCAGGCTGTGTATGCCTCGCTCTATGGCATCATCAGCAACTGTAACTTCTTCTTGGAGAGGATTGACGGCATTGTTGCCAAACAGACCCTCGACGAGAAAATCACCATCCTTGAGCAGTACACCGGCGAGGTCTATGCCATCCGTGCGCTCTGCTACTCGGAACTTCTGAAACTCTACTCGAAGGCCTACGACCCCGCAACTGCCGACAAGGAGCTGGGAGTGGTACTCCGCAAGGGCTATTCGGAGCCCGAGAGGAGCATCAGGGCCTCGCTGAAGGAGTCGTATGAGTTTGTTGTGAGCGACCTTGAGAGGGCCGAGGAGCTGCTCGACCCCGCATACGATACCTACAGCAGCTACTATATGACCAACGCTGTAGCTCACGCCATCCACGCCCGTGTAGCACTCTATATGCAGGATTGGGAGGCAGCCATCGAGCACTCCACAGCGGTCATCGAGCAGGAGAACGGAATGTACTCGCTCTCGGCAGCCAACGAGCTCTACACCAGCGAGATGACCTTCTTCGACTATATGTGGAACTACGATCTTGCCACCGAGACCATCTGGCAGGTAGGTTTCACCCCCACCTCCTATGGTGGCGCCCTCGGTCAGGTGTTCCTGTCGTTCAACAACGACTTCACCTACTACTATCCCGACTATGTGCCCGCCCAGTGGGTGCTCGACCTCTACACATCGGGCGATATGAGGTACAACTCATATTTCGCAACCCTCACCACGGGCTACGACCACGCACTCACCTGGCCCCTGCTGATTAAGTACTACGGTAACCAGGAGTTCATCGGCTACTACATCTACCACGTGGTGATGCCCAAGCCCTTCCGCCTTGCCGAGCAGTATCTCATCCGTGCCGAGGCTCATTGCCGCAAAGACACCCCCGACTTCTCGAAGGCATCGAAGGATATCAACGCTCTGCGCGAAGCACGCTTCTCGGGTGGTGGCGGTTCGGTGTCGCTCACTGCCGACAACTGCATTGAGGAGATTGCAAATGAGAGGGTTAGGGAGCTCTATATGGAGGGTCACCGCCTTCAGGACATCAAACGTTGGGGCAAGCTCTACCGTGGTGGCGAAGGCTTCACCCGCACTCCCCAAAACAACTCGCTTGCGGAGGGTAGCAGCATAAGTGTGAAGGCCAACGACCCCAGGTTTGTATGGCCCATCCCCCAGCACGAGTTGGAGGCCCCCGGTTCGGAGGTGCAGCCCAACGAGAGTAACAACTAACAAATACGATTAAGGAGTATGAAAAGATTACCTATTTATATAATTAGCATTCTCGTTGCATTAGCCGCCATAGGCTGCGACGAGCAGTATATCACCTACAACGACAACTCCTATGTGATGTTCTCCGAGCAGGAGCAGTATTTCCTCGTGCAGGAGAATCAGGACTATGTAAGCATCGCTGTGGGAGCCACCGTTGCCAGCAAGGAGGACCGCACCTTCGGTGTGGAGGTTATCGACAAGGGTAGCAATGCCATTGAGGGCAAACACTACCGCCTGCTCTCCAACAGCGTCACCATCCCTGCGGGCAAACTCTCGGGCGAGGTTAAGGTGCAGGGTATTTATGAGAATATCGGCCCTGCCGACTCGCTGGGCTTCATCCTGAAACTGATTGTTCCCGAGGAAATGGAGTGGAACGACCTCTATACAGACGGTACCCAGACCAAAGTGGTGATGTATAAGAGTTGTCCCTTCGACATCAATAACTTTACCGGTTGGGTGCTCGTGAGCTCGATGCTTATCCAGAGCTATCCCGGCGATAATGTTGCCTACCAGAGGGTGTCGGAGGCCGTGCTCCACCCCACCGAGAAGAATACCATCATCCTGAAGGACTGCTTCTACAACGGCTACGACGTGAGAATCAAGTTCCACGGCGACGACCCCGAGAAACCCCTCATCTCAATGGAGGCGGGGCAGGTGCTCTCGGACGAGCAGTCGGTGTTGGGCTGGATTGTTGGCGACGACCACATTCTTGGCACCAACAGCCCCTACTACGAGTCCTATTTCAATGCTTGTCAGGGCTTTGCTATTCTCTGGCTACAGGCCTACGTGGAGAACCTCGGCGAGCCCGTAGGCACCATCGGCCACTTCTACAATGTGCTGGAGTGGATTAGCAAAGAGGAGGCTGACGAAATTAAGGCTGAGCTGGGCCTCTAACGGCATAAGCACATCTGAAACGGAAAATAAGAACGAAAAAACAGATAGAGTATGAAAGCAAAGAATTTACTGAAAGCACTGGCTATCGCCGCAGCTGCTGCACTCGCCCTGGTGGGTTGCAAAGAGCCCGACGAGCCTACCCTCACCCCCTCCTTCCCCGAGAAGATTGTGGCCAATGTGGCTGCCGGCGAGGTGTTTGAGATGACCATCGAGCCCAATATGAAGTGGACGCTGAAGATTCCCACCGAGGTGGCTACCTACTTCAAGTTTATTGTAGGCGAGAGCGAGCGCTACACCCTCAATGGCGAGGCAGGCACCCACACCATCCAGATTGGCGTAGCAGCCAACGAGGAGTTCGACAATGTGAGGGTGTGCAAGGTGGAAATGACTATGGATGGCAAAACTGAGGTTGTTGCCGAGCTTACCCGTGGCTCAAAGGAGCGCACACTTGTCATCTATCCCGTAGAGTACGACGCCGAGGAGATGGCTTTCGTCACAGATAGCGAGGGCAACTATATGTACTCCTCTACCCCCTGCGACAAGCTGGAGTGGAAAAATGTCAATGACCAGTGGATGCAGCGCTTCATTGTGGAGGCCAACTTCAAGTGGAGCCTGGGCGTAGATACCCCCGAGTGGATTAATGCCAACAAGACCTCGGGCAACGCCGGCCGCACCGAGATTTTCCTTCGTACCGAGCAGGAGTGCCTCCCCCTGGAGGATACCACCTGCGATATCGAATTCTGCGATGCCAGCGACCGTAATGGCGATGGTGTTGTGGACGACAGCGACATTCTCGTTGTGGGCTCCTACACTACCACCATCGAGGGCTGCAAGGACCACTACGAAGTGGATTTTGTAGCCAACGCCACCTTCAATGCCGAGGGCGAGTTCTACGAAGCAGGCTCGGACTCCTACACCGAGTCGGCCTACGGCCGCATCTACTCGCCTCGTGGTGCAGAGTTCTTCGCTATGGCCAAGAGTGCAGACGGCAGCCTTACTCTCGAGGGTGCCGAGTGGATTAACCTCCAAGTAGATGAGTTCCCCGCCGAGGCCGGCGAGGAGGGTATCTGGCAGCGCAACTTCACCCTCAATGTGGAGGTAAACGAAAGCACCGAGCCCCGCTACGGCGTAATCGTGGCCATCCCCCTCTCACAAAAGGGGGCAACTAACTACGCCGATTTTGCAATTATCAATATCACACAAGAGGGTGTCGTGATTGTCGACACCAGCGAGCCTGTGTACGCCTACGACGAAGATTTAATGATGAGCTATGCAGCCAAGTTTGAGAAACTTGAGAAGGGGACTTGGCCCTGGGCCTACAACTGGGAGGTTGTACCCTACGCCTACCGCCTGACCCTGAGGGACAACAGCTCGGGTGACGACCTTGTATTCCGCCGTCCCTTCGCAAGCTACAAAATATATGGCTACGAGGGTTACCTTGCCCCCGCCTACGACCCCGAGACCTGCTGGGTAACCATCAACGAGAGTGACCCCGCAGAGGGCATCGAAAATGGCTACATCATCCGCAGCCGACTGGGCGACAATGAGGGTGAGTTCCCCAACACTATGCCCAGCAGTAGCGGCAAGAATGAGGCAACAATTGTCTTCTACAACGACAAGGGCGAGGCCTTTGCACTAATTCATGTGGTGCTCGACCCCTCATTCTCCCCCTTTGATACCGCCGGCGATGTGAAACTGACCAACGCCGAGGAGGCCTTCAAAAATGGCGCAAGATTGGAGGAGATTGTTTTGGGCGACGAGGAGTACAGCGATGAGAATGCCTTTATGGGTATCCTCCAGTACCGCCTCACCACCACCCCCACCAGCAAGGAGGTTTCGCTCACCATTCCCGAGTATGCAATGTTCTTCGCCTACAACGACTGGCTCAACGTGGAACAGCAGGGAAGTGAGACTATTGTAAAGGTGAGTGCCGAGAGCTCCTCGAAGGGCCGCATCACCTTCTATGGCTCCAACAACTACAACGTAATCCTTCAGCTCATTGTGGTTTACAACGCCGAGTAATCAGAAGAGCCTAATTAGAAAGAAAATAAAGATATGAAACTCAAACAGATATGGATGTGGATGGCGCTGGCTATGGTAGCTATGGCCGTGGGTTGCGCCACCCCCAACGACGAGGTTGGACTCGACGATGGCTACGGCTACGTTCAGTTCAAACTCTACAAGAAGGCCTCCTATGTGGCTCCCGCCGAGGGTACCAGGGCCGAGATTGTGGAACAGCTCGAGTGGTTGGCCGACGCTTATAAGGTGAAGGTTACACTCGAATATGGCGACACCACCATTGCACAGACTCTTACCCTCTCGGGTGGTGATGGCGAGTCTGCCGAGTGGGGCCTAAGGAGCGACAAGCTCAAACTCCTCACAGGCGACTACCGACTCATCACCTACTCGCTTTACAATGCCGAGGATGAACTTATCTACAACGACACCCCCGATGGCGACAGCACTTTCTCCGTTGTGAGTGGCGGTATGGTTATTCACGATGTCACCGTGGATGTGGTGGCACGAGGCAAGGTAGGATTCACCCTGGTAAAGGATATGGACGCTTTTGAAGGCACTCGTGCCGTAGCCCGCACCTACACCTTCGATGAGATTAAGAATATCAACCTCACCGTGGAGAATAAGTTTACGGGCACCAGCACCACTTTTGAGCAACTTCCTTGTAGGTTTGTACACGAATTCGACCATAGCGACGATGTGGAGGATGGCTACAAGACCTCCTATATTGAGTGCGACACCCTGCTGTGGATTACCGCAGGTAGCTATAAGATTAGCAACTATGAGGTATATGCCTCGGACGGATCGCTGCTGGAGCTCAAGAACAACCCCTCGAAGAGCGAATTTACCGTAAAGGACAATGAGGTTACTCAAGCCAATGTGGCTGTAACACTCTATGAGTCTGACCCCTACATTCAGGACTACTATGCACTAAAGGCCATCTGGGAGAGCCTCGATGGCGAGAATTGGTACTTCATTGGCGAGGACTATGCCAAGGGCACCAATTGGAACTTCAACTGCGACGTGGATCTGTGGGGTAACCAGCCCGGTGTTATGCTCCACTCCAATGGTCGTGTTGCCCGCATCGACATCAGCAACTTTGGCTTCAGGGGCCACCTCTCGCCCGCCATCGGCCAGCTTACCGAGCTTGTGGAGCTGTACCTCGGTACCCACAACGACGGCAATTTCAACTACGACCCCACGCTGGATAAGTCGTTGAGCCTTTCGGAGCGTTCTGGTCGCCGTATGGAGCTCCACGGCAAGTGGCTCCACGAACTCCACACCCCCATTCAGATGTCGGAGCCTTGCGCAAGGGCTTTGGCCGAACACAACATCTCGGTGCCCGAGATGAAGCTCTACGAGAGTATGAGCGAAAAGGAGGTTATTGATGTGGCGAATGGCTCTCAGCTCTCGTTCCGCAAGATGGATACCTCCCACGGCACCATCTGCAACGGCCTGCTGAGCATCCCTAAGGAGATTGGCAACCTCACCAAGCTCGAGTACTTATACATTGCCAACACCACCCTTGAGAGCCTTCCCGACGAGATGGAAAACCTCGTATCGCTGACCGACTTCGAGCTCTACAACTGTCCTAATATCACCAAGTTCCCTATGGTGATTACCCGTATGCCCTCGCTCATCTCGATGAATATCGCCAACAATGCCCAGTGGTCGTCGGAGGAGATTTACAAAGGTCTTGACGCATTGGCCAATGGCCCCAGCCGTGAGAAGGTGCAGATTCTCTACTGCCGCCAGGGCAACCTCAAAGAGCTCCCCGAGTCGTTCAAAAATATGAAGAAGCTCGGCCTGCTCGACCTGACATTCAACAAGATTGAGAAGGTTCACCCTCTGGGCAAGGAGGTATCGTTCGTGCAGCTCTACCTCGACTACAACCTCTTGACCGAGCTTCCTAAAGATGCGGAGGGTTATTTCTGTGGCTACGACGATGTGGAGACCTTCTCGGTGAACTACAACCGCCTCACCAAGTTCCCCAACATCTTCGACGCCAACAGCACATTCACAATGGCCTCGGTGAGCTTTGCCTGCAACCAGATTGACGGCTTCGAGGGCGAGGAGGATGGTAGCTACAAGGGTATCAAGGTAGAGACCCTCACGCTCACCCAAAATAAGCTTAAGAAATACCCCACATGCTTGGCTAAGACCAACTCGATAGTGGCCTACATCATCCTCAGAGCCAACGAGATTGACGAGATTCCCAAAGGGGCCTTCACATACACCAACTCGGTGAACCTCACCTCGCTTGACCTGTCATACAATAAGCTGAAAAAACTCCCCTGGGAGATGCACTCGGTCAACCTCCCCTACCTCTATGGTGTTGATCTGTCGTTCAACCGTTTTGAGGAGTTCCCCTATGAGCCCCTCGACAGTTCGGGCCTCACGGTGCTTGCTGTGCGCAGCCAGCGCAACGAGAAGGGCGAGCGTTCGCTCCAGGAGTGGCCAACAGGCATCGGCAACCACCGAGGTTTGCGTGGCCTCTACCTCGGCTCGAACGACCTTCAGGTGATTGACGACTCCATCTCGACCCTCATCTACTACCTGGACATTAGCGACAACCCAAACATCACATTCGATGCTTCGGACATCTGCTATGCGTGGAGTGTGGGAGCCTACATATTGGTTTACGACCGCTGGCAGAACATATTGGGCTGCAGCCAAATGCTTGAGTAGAACCCCACAAAATTATCGGAAAATAGTATGAAAAAAGTGAATAAATATATTGTAGCTGCGGCAGCCTCGCTGCTAGCCGTAGCGTGCGTTCAGCCCGAGAATGTGGAGTTCGCCCTGGGTGACTGCAAGGAGATTAAGGCAGTGGCAGTGGGCGGCACGCATAGGGTGAATATTTCGGCCGACCAGGAGTGGATTGCATCCACCGATAACACCTGGATTACCATCTCACCCGCAAATGGCAGGGGTAGCACCGAATGTAAGGTTGTGATTGACTCGGCACTCAACGCCGAGGGCCGTACCGGTCAGGTGCTCATTCAGAACCTTGCGACTCTCGAGGAACTCACAATTCCTGTGTCGCAGGAGGGTTTTGAGTACACCATTGAGGTGGAAACCCCCGAGGTGAAGGTAGCTAACTATGATGTGCAGACCAATCGCAAGTTTGATGTAACGCTCACCACCAATGTGGATTTCGACGTGGAGATTCCCACCGGTGCACGCTGGTTGGGCAACAAACGCTATGAGGTGAAACTGACCCGTGGCATCCGTCCCCGACAGGTGAAGGTGGAGTTTGAGTGGGACATCAACACCATCCCCGAGGAGCGTGTGGCCGAGGTGAAGTTTGTGCCCAAAGGTGGCCAGACACTCGCCCGTCAGGATGTACTGAAGGTTGTGCAACAGTCGGCAGAGCCCATTGAGGAGAACACCCGCAAGGGCGACTCGGTGGCACTGATTGGCATTCAGCGAGCCCTCCAGACTCTTAGTTCGTGGGATGTTTCACTGCCTATGGAGCGTTGGACAGGCGTAGTTCTGTGGAACGAGAGGCACGAGGGCTACACCCCCGAGAAGAAGGGACGCGTGAAGTCTGCAGAGTTCTACATCTATAACACCAATGAACCCCTCCCCTTCCAAGTGAAGTATCTCACAGCAGCCGAGGAACTCTCCTTCTTCGGCAACAGCAACACCTTTATGAAGGACTTGGAGTTGGGTGACGAGATTACCGAGCTCACCCAGCTCAAGAGGCTCACTGTTGGTGCGCACGGTTTGGTGGATGTCAACCCCAAACTCGCCAATCTCAAGAACTTGGAGTATCTCGACTTGGGTTCCAACAACTTCGCGAAGGTGCCCGAGGTGCTCACCCCCGAGAACTTCCCTAAGCTGAGAACCCTCATTCTGAATGCCAATCAGCGTAACTCCGTTTATGACTTGAGTAACTCGGTACATAGCAACGTGGGCGGCTTCATTGAGGAGGAGAAGTTCCCCGAGCATCTGCTCAAGTGGGGTCTCGACACTCTCAACCTCTCGGTGAACTACCTCCAGGGCCACCTGCCCACCTTCGAGGACGACGACACCGTACCCGTATATACCGAGGAGGATTGGGCCAATTCGAGAGATACACTGCCCCGCAAGTTGGTGGACGAGCGCATAAAGAAGGTTATGCCCCGCACCAAGTTCTTCAGCATTAACTTCAACCGTCTGTCGGGCTCACTTCCCGATTGGTTGCTCTACCACCCTATGCTCGACCACTGGATTCCCTACAGCCTTGTGTTCCAGCAGGAGGGCCGTGCAACAGACGGCACCCAGGCAGGCTTCGACAATGAGCCCGTGAGCCTCGACTACTACTATGAGCTCTACACATCAAAGAATAAACCCCAGGCTGAGGATATGGAGTAGTGGCACGGTAAGGAGAAATGGTTAAGAAACGACAAACTGATAGAAACTCAATGAATATGAAAAGATATATCGGCAGAATTGTAATGTTCTCGATGGCGATTGCTACGCTCTCGCTGACGAGCTGCCTGAACGACCTCGATAAGGGTTTGAGCGAGAACGGCTCGACCGAAAAACCCTGGATGGAGGGCGAATTGATTGTGAAGTTCACCCCCGAGGTGGAGGGACTTTTGGCCACTCGCACAGATGCCACCCGCAGTGGTATTGCCTCGGTGGACGAGGTGCTCAACCTTGTGGGCGGCTATGAGCTTGAGAGGGTATTTCCCGTGGATAGCAAGAGCGAGGAGGCTACTCGCCAGAGCGGTCTTCACCTGTGGTATGTGGTACGCTTCGGTGGCGAGAGCGCCGAAGAGGTTGCTGCCAAACTCTCCAAGCTGGGCGAGGTGCAGAGGGTTGATTTGAACCGCAAAGTAAGGCGTGCCTATAATGGCAAGGCTGTGCCCCTCAGCACCGAGAAGATGACCCGTGCAGCCGCCACAGTGAAGAATGGTGCGATGAACGACCCTATGTTATCGGCACAGTGGAACCTCATAAACGATGGCTCGCTGTTCCTGAAAGATGGCGTTGTGAAGAGCATTGAGGGTGCCGACATTGGTGCCAAGGGTGCTTGGGAGATTTGCACCGGTAGCGAGGAGGTTATCGTGGCTGTGCTCGACGAGGGTATCTGCGTGGAGCACCCCGACCTGGCCGCCAATATGTGGGTAAACCCCAATGAGGTGAAGGGCTCCAATGAGGATAACGATGGCAACGGCTATACGGGCGATGTAAACGGCTATAACTTCGTGCGTCGCCAGGGTGCAATCACTTGGAACGACTACCTCGACTCGGGCCACGGTAGCCACGTAGCGGGCATCATTGCCGCTGTGAACAACAATGGCGAGGGTATCAGCTCCATTGCGGGCGGTAGCGGTTCGACAGGCGGTGTAAAACTTATGTCGTGCCAGATTTTCTCGGGCAACAACGGATGTAGCGTGCTTGAGGTGGCAAGGGCTATGAAATATGCGGCCGACAATGGCGCAGTAGTGCTCCAGTGCAGCTGGGGTTATGTGTCGGGCGAGGCCAATGTGTATGATTGGGGTGCCCAGGGTTTCCGCACCGAGGAGGAGTGGAAGACGGGCTCTCCCCTGGAGTATGAGGCTCTCGACTACTTCACCCACAATGCAGGCTCTCCCAACGGCCCCATTTCGGGCGGTGTGGCCATCTTTGCAGGTGGCAACGAGAGCGCCCCTGCGGCAGGTTACCCCGGTGCTGCCGACTTTGCAGTGTCGGTGGCAGCCACAGCAGCCGACTTCACCCCCGCAGTCTATACCAACTACGGCCCCGGCACCACCATTTCGGCCCCCGGTGGCGACCAGGACTACTATTGGGACTATGTAGATGAGGAGCACAACTATGGCGAGGTGGGCTGTATCCTCTCGACCCTCCCCACCAATGTTAGCCCCAGCGGCTATGGATTTATGGAGGGTACATCGATGGCTTGCCCCCACGTATCGGGCGTAGTAGCTCTGGCCATCTCCTATGCTGCCCAGAGGTGTGTGCAAATTACCCCCGAGGAGCTCAAGGAGGCAATGTATAGCACCGCTGTGAAGTTTGATGACCTTCTCACAGGCAAGAAGGAGTATCGCCGCTATGTGGCAGACATCGGCCCCATCCAGCCTATGCAGATGGAGCTCGACCTCTATAGGAACCAGATGGGTGCCGGCCAGATTAATGCAGCTGCTCTGCTCGGTAAGTTGAGCGGTATGGGCACCCCCATCCACTTCCCCAATATCTACCTCGCCGAGGGCGAGAGCAAGGCTGTGGCCCCCGCTCGCTACTTTGTTGATGGTAACAAGAATAGCTACTCGGTGGTGATTAAGAATAGCGAGATTGCCAAGTGCGAGAGCAAGGATGGCATTCTCGTATTTGAGGGCCTGAAGAGCGGCTCGACCAATGCTACGCTGAAGGTTTCGGGCTCTGCAAATGAGCAGCACACCTTCACCATCACAGTGCGTGCAGGAGCAGGTAGCAACGGCTGGTTGTAATTTTCTTTGCCAGGTGTGATGATGAGCCACAGGAGGAGGGATATGATGATTATGGCTTTATGGTGGGCATTTATGGCCGCCACGCCATCCTCCGTGTGGGGTCAGATTAGGATAGTCGCTCCCGAGGCGATCCAAGAGGCCGCCCACCCCAGCGTTGCAGAAGGTGCAACAATGACCTTCGCCGAGGGGAACACAATATCGTTTGGAGCCATCACGGAGGATAGCCCTGCGTGGAGCACAACCCTCCATTGGAGCAACGGCGATGGGGGCAAGACGACTATCACACGCATCACCACAAGTTGCAGCTGCATTACCGCCAAGTGGGATAAGCGCAGGAGTATGGAGGCTCGGAGTGGCACCATTGAGGTGATTTTCACCCCCAAAGGCCACATTGGCTCCGTTGGGTACAAACTCTTTGTCTATACTACCCTTTCGGAGAGTCGCCCAACGGCCGTGGTGGAGATAAAGGGACGTGTGGAGCCCGCCACGGATGGCGGAAGCCTCTATCCTTACCTCCGTGGAGCGCTCGCACTGCGACAGCAGAGTGTGAAACTCCCTGCCGGAAGCGGCAAAGTGAGAGTGGCTGTGAAAAATGTGGGCTCGGAGCCCCTGACAGTCACTCACGACAAGGAGCTCACCACCAGCGGGATCGTTGCCTACACAGAGCCACGGGTGCTGACAAAGGGCGAGGAAGGTTTCCTCTGGGTGGAGTACGAAAAGGGCAAACGCTCCGTGCAGCAGGCCCCACCTATGCTCTACCTCGATGGTGTGAACACCCCACCCCGCAAGCGCAAAATTGAACTGATAATTACGGACTAAATAATACACAAAACAATATGAAAAAGATTTTCAAACTACTTTTGGTGTCGCTTCTGGCACTCGGCGCCACAGCTTGCGAGGGCCCCGAGGAGGAGAATATTCCCGAGCAGTTGGAGGCAACACCCAACAACATTGCCGGCAGTTGGGCACTCTCACAGATGAACGGCGAGGCACTGCCCGAGGGGTCGTATGTATATATCGACTTTGTGCGCAGCGACCGCACCTTCACCCTCTACCAGAATGTCGATAGCTTCGGCACTCGCACCCTCACAGGTCGCTACTTCATCTATGTTGATGAGGAGTTGGGCGTGGCCGTTATTCGTGGCGAGTATGACCACGGTATGGGCGAGTGGAACCACCGCTACATTGTAAGCAGCCTCACCGCCAACGAAATGGCCCTCACTGCGAAGGATAACGAGGGCGACGTGTGCGTCTATACCCGAGGCGACATTCCCGCCGAGATTGTGGGCGAGTAGGTGGAACTATTTTAGCACACAAAAAGGCCAAGCAGTTGCTGCTTGGCCTTTTTGTGTGTTTCATTATGTTGGGTCTATTTGAAGAGCTCCTTGAACCACTCGGGGGCGTGGCAAGGGCGGCGAGTTGCAGCATTCACGAATACCAACTCCACAAAACCGGTGTTCACCAGGTCGCCCGCCTCATTGCGTATCTCGTGGTCGAACCTCACACGTGCACCCTTAATCTCGTGCATAAAGGTGCGGATGGTGAGCAGGTCGTCGTACCTTGCGGGGGTGAGAAACTTCATACCCACCTCCCTCACAGGCATCATCACACCGCTCTCCTCAATACCCTTGTATGTAAAGCCTCGTTCACGCAACAATTCGGTGCGTGCATACTCGTAATATACGGGGTAGTTGGAGTGGTGTACAACCCCCATCTGGTCGGTCTCTTTATATCTCACTCGCAGGGTTATATCCCTCTCATACACTATTTTATCCATCTCTATCTAAAGTTTATGTCCAAGTAATTGTTCAGCCTCCTCGCCCCTTCCATCCTCAATGAGGCCACGGATTACCGAGGAGCTTACCTTGCCACCCTCAAAGGTGTAGGCTGAGGCCCTATGAACCTCAAATCCATACTTCTTGCCCAGCTTCTCGAAGTGGTCGGAGGCGGCATCCCTATCGTGGCCAAAGCGGTGGTTGTAGCCCACAACGAGGGTGTGCATACCGAGCCGCCCAATAAGCAAATCCCTCACAAACTGCTCCGAAGAGAGGGCTGCAAACTCCATATCGAACCTCACAATAATCATTTCATCCACGCCGAGCTCCTCCAAAAGTTGTGCTTTGCGCTCAGTGGTGGTGAGCAGTCGGAACTCTCCGCCACGGGGCAGCACCTCTCTCGGATGGGGGTCGAAGGTGACAACCACACTCCTACCCTCCACCTTGCGGGCCTGCTCAACAACCTCACCGAGCAACGAGGCGTGGCCACGATGCACACCATCGAACGACCCGATGGTAACAACGGGGCGCACAATGTGGGGAAGATTATCGAAACCGTGGTTAATGTTCATAGTGCAAATGGTTGGGACTAAATGTCCGTTCTCTCCTGCTCCTTCACAAAGTATGCAACTTTTTCGAGCAGGGTGGTGATATCGTAGTTCTCGACAACTATTCCGAGGGGGAAATTGAGGGGTTTGGAGGTGAAATTGAGCACACCTTTGATACCCGCATTGACAATGGGGAGCACAACATCCTCGGCCACACGTGTGGGACACGAGATGATGATTATGTTGATGTCGAGCTCCTCCACACGCTCCGCAAAATCCTCCATAGAGAAGCAGGGGATGTCGTCTATGGTGGTCGCCACCTTCTCGGGGTCCACATCGAAGGCCGCCACAATTTTTAGCTTCAACCCCTTGGCGTTGAAGTATTTGGTAATAGCCTGACCGAGGTGGCCCATACCTATCACACCGATATTGAGCTGCTGGGGGGCATCGAGAATGTCGCTAATGAAGTCGGCCAGCACACTCACATCGTAGCCCTTTTTGGTGTCGCTCGAGAAGCCTATGAGCATCAAATCTCGGCGCACCTGCACAGCCGTGAGGCCGTGAATACCCGCTAGCACGTGGGAGAAAATGTGGGTGATACCCTGCTTCTGGCAGCGCAACAGAGTACGACGATACTCGCTCAATCGCTCAACAGTTTTTTCGGGCAGTGCCTGCAAATCTGACATAGGGCAAAAAGTATTTGGGGTTGAATAATCCACAAAGGTAACAATTTTTGTATATTTGTCACAAAATTGAGCAACAACAATGATTAAAGGAGTGATATTCGATATGGACGGTGTGTTGGTAAACAATATGGCAGTCCACTTTGAGGCCTTCGCAGCAATGGCCGAGCGCTACAACCTCACAGCCGAGCAGGATGCAGACTTCACCCACCTCAATGGCCGTGGCAACGACGACATCATCAAAGCCCTCTTCCCTGCCGAGCTGGTGGCTGCAAGGGGCGTGGAGTCGTTGGCAGCCGAGAAAGAGGCCCTCTATCGTGAGATTTATGCTCCCACCATCCGCCCCACAGCGGGTCTGCGTGAACTGTTGGCCGAGTTGAAAGAGGGAGGAATAAGGTGTGCCGTAGGCTCGTCGGGGCCCAAGGAGAATGTGGCCTTCGTGCTCGAAAAATGCGAGATTAAGCCCTACTTCGAGGTGCGCATAAGCGGCGATATGGTAACTCGTTGCAAGCCCGACCCTGAGATTTTCCTCACAGCCGCCGCTAAATTGGGCCTCAGGCCCGAGGAGTGTCTGGTGTTTGAGGATGCCATATCGGGCGTTATGGCCGCCAAGGCGGCCGGTATGAGAGTCATTGCTCTCACCTCCACCCACACCCGCGAGCAACTCTCGGCCCACTCGCCCGAGCGTATTGTGGAGGATTTCACCTCTCTCTCCTTGACCGACATCGTGGCACTCCGGGACTAACTCTCCCCCTATATCACAACAAAAGAGAGTGGCACAAAAGTGTGCCACTCTCTTTTATTTTCCTATCTCCGCCTACTTAACCTCGATGGTGTAGTTGGGGCGGTAATTTACAAGCATCCAGCAGTCATTGACCATATTACCTCCCTCCTCCGAGAAGCTATACCTCGTCTGTAGCAGAGGAGTCACCGAACCATTCAGCTCCGAGGTGAGGTCGCCATAGCCACACATTGCCCCAACAAACAGTTTCACAGCGTCATAGGCCCTATATGCAAACGACGAGGGGGCACGACCAAACTCTCTCATAAACTTGCGGTCGAAGGCCCTCACCCTCACATCTCCCCTATCGGCGTGGTAGCTTGCAAGGTAGCTCACATCGAGCTTGAAAAGCAGGTTTTTGTCCATATGTTTATACTTTGCCCAATCCGCACTACCCAGCACCCTGATGGGGACACGGCGCATACCATATTTGGGCTGGCGGGAGTTCATCATCGAGCTGATGATAGCCAACGAGCGGTCGGTGTAGAGCTCATTGTCGGCCAGCACCACAAAGAGGTTATCCTCCTCAGCCATAAGCTCCTCTATGGGGCGGCTCACAAGCGAATCCACCACAAAATTCTCGTCATAAACCACCTTACCATAGGGGTGGTCGCCGAGCAGTGAGAGCACCTCCTGTTCCATCTCCTTGTCGATGGTGGCGGTATAGACCATAATGACATTCGTGGCGGGGCCAACCATTCCCGCAAGTCTATTTTCCCTGCTTCTTGGCGTGGGTGACAAGCGGTAGTAGTGGCGACCATACTCACCCTTGGTGGTCGTAGCCAGAGGCGAAATAAGGGGGATATTTCTCTCCAT
Source organism: Tidjanibacter sp. (assembly GCA_045633985.1). Classification (GTDB taxonomy): domain Bacteria; phylum Bacteroidota; class Bacteroidia; order Bacteroidales; family Rikenellaceae; genus Tidjanibacter. Next base: position 196,417 of record JAZQZI010000009.1, read on the forward strand.
CTCGGCTACATACTCCAACACGGGCTCCTGGTTGCGCTCATAGACGGGGCCAACAAAAAGCGAGGGATTCCACTCGGCCATCTCCTCACTATTCATAATTGCCTCCACCTGGGCCACAGAGTTCTTGGTATCAAAGAGTTGCAGCTGCACAGAGCGGTCACTGCCACTCTCGGCCAGCTCCTCATTAACCTCCCTGGCTGCTATCTGTGCACCCTGCCAGAACTCCACAAAACTCCCCCTCACCCTACCGAGAGTGTCGCTCAGGGGGAGCATCACAGCCACCCTCACTTGGTCGTCCTCTCTATCTTTAGTCCAGGGGAAACGGGTCTCACGAGTGGGTGTTGCGAGGCTGTCGAGCCATTCGCCAATCTCGGAGGTCACAAGTGTCACCTTGTCGGCCACAGCTCCTTCGCCACGCTCCACCTTGAGTATCATACCCTCATAAATGTGGCTGGGATTGCCGTTATCATCCTGCAAGTCAGCAACATCCACGCCCCTCTCCACAGCAATCGAATAGAGCGTTTGTCCCTGCTCCACAACAACATAGTCGCTCTTTTTGGAGAGCGCATTGAGCACCCTGGCAAGTTCTCTACTCTGCTGGGCGATTTCGGCCAGCTGGCTCTTACCCGCAGCACTCTTGCGTACCGAAAGTGTTGTTCGATTGCGGATATTTGCGGGATCCACACCAGGGTTATCCTCCACAAGTGTGTCGAGCGAAATGGCAAAATCAACTGCCACCTTGAAGAGCGACTCCCCACCCACAGGGCGGTAGCGGTCGAAGCGTTCGTCACCCCTCTTGGGCTGCAATTTGCTCACACGCTCATAGCAGGGAACCCTCAGGATGTCGCCCACAGTAATGGCGGGAGCTACGGGGTCGAGGTCGTTCTCCTCCACCACCTCGCCATCCGAGAGCGAGTAGAGCGCAGCAATGTCGCCCACACTCTGCCCCTCGCACACGGTGTGGAGGAAATAGTTGCGGGAGTCGATGCTGACCACCCTGCGGGAACGCTCCGTCTGGCCGCTCACGCCAACCACTCCACACAGAAGTAGCAACGCCAAAAATATCATTCGCCTCTTCATCGTCTTTCAGGTAGCTGTTAGTTTGTTGTTCTATTTACCGATACCTCGGGTCTTAATCTCGGTGATAACCCTCTTGGTGTCACGAGTAAACTCACCCTTAATCATCCAATCATAATAGGAGGGGTCAGTGCGGAATACCTCCTCCACCAGACGACCCTTATACTTACCGAAGGCAAAGACCTCCTGCTCCTTGTCGTTATAGACAATGCGGCCTGCATAGTCGGCTGTGCGGCTGTGGGCACTATACTCTGCCAGAGCCCCAATGTCGTTGGGCAGGTCGTCATAGCGGTCGAGCTGTGCCATAAGCACCTCGTAAGTAGCCAAAGTGTCGGCCTCGGCCGAGTGGGCATTCTCCAAATCCTTCTCGCAGTAGAACTTATAGGCCGCCGAGAGGGTGCGCTGCTCCTTCTTGTGGAAGATGGTCTGCACATCCACAAACTTGCGCTTCCTAAGGTCGATATCAACACCGACCCTCAGGAACTCCTCGGCCAACATAGGCACATCAAAGCGGTTGGAGTTGAAACCACCCAGGTCGCAACCTTTGATATACTCGGCGAGCGACTTGGCTATCTGGCGGAAGGCGGGAGCATCTGCCACATCGGCATCGGTAATGCCGTGGACTGCCGTAGCATCCTCGGGGATGTGCATCACTGCACCATTATCATCGAGGGGCTTGATACGGCGGGTCTTAACCTCAGGCTCATCCTTGCCGGGCCACACCTTCACCATCGAAATCTCCACAATGCGGTCGTTTACCACATCAATACCCGTAGTCTCCAGGTCGAAGAACACGATGGGATTTTTGAGATTGAGTTTCATCTCTTTGGGTTGTTTATAAGTTAGTCGTTCAGCGACTATGCGTTAATCATCATAGGCATCAGCAGCATCAGAGTGTTGGCACTCTGGGGCTCATCGTAGAGGGGTTTGAAGACACCTGCACGGGTTGCATCAGCCAGCTCAATAACAACGCTGGGGGTCTCGATATTGGAGAGAATATCCACCAGGAAGGTCGATTTAAAACCGATAACGATGGCACCACCCTCGTATGCGCAATTCACACGCTCCTCTGCCGAGTAGGAGAAGTCGATATCCTTGGTAGCCAGGTTGATGCAGTTGGCTGCAATATTGAACTCCACGAGGTTGGTTGCCTGGTTGGAGCAGACAGCCACACGCTTGATGGCGTTGAGCAACTCCACACGGTCAACAATCACCCTATTGGGGTTAGCAGCGGGAATAACTGCATTGTAGTTGGGATATACACCCTCAATCAGGCGGCACACAAGGGTGCTGTTCTTCAGGTAGAACACAACATTTTTCTTGTCGAAAGCCACCTTCACGGCGTCGTCCTCCTTGAGGAGAATACCACGCAGCAGACTCGAGGGTTTCTTGGGCAGGATGAACGACGACTCGGCATTCACCTCGGCCTCCGAGGTGTGTTTCACGAGCTTGTGGGCATCGGTTGCCACGAAGGTTACCATACCGGGAGTGAGATTCACATAGATACCGTTCATCACGGGGCGCAGGTCGTCATCGGCAGTGGCAAAGATGGTCTTGTTGATACCACCAATCATCATATCCACATCCATTTCAACCTCGATTTTATCCTCTGCCAACTCGGGGAGTGCGGGGTAGCTGAGGCCCGACGAACCGGGGATGCTGAGCGAACCGCTCTTCCAGCTTACGGTAATCTCCCAGGTATTCTCGTTGGCCTCAATGGTGAGGGGCTGCTCAGAGAACTCTTTCAGGGAGTCGAGCATAAGCTTCACGGGGGCGGCAATCACACCCTCACGCTCCACACTTTCAACGGTAGTGGTGCTCACAAGGGTTGTTTCGAGATCGGAGGCAGTAACCTTGAGGGTGTTGCCTTTGAGGTCGAAAAGGAAGAAGTCCAAGATGGGAAGAGTGTTCTTGCTGCTTACCACCTTACCGGTTGTCGAGAGAATCGACAAAAGTGCCGAAGAGGAAATTGTGAATTTCATAGTGTCTTGATTATTATAGTTTTACATTTGTTATTATTCGTCATCAAAGGCCCTCGTACGCTCGCACACACACGCATACGCACACACGATACCTATTTAATCTCCAAAGGTACAAAATTGGATGCAAAATTCAAAATTGAAAATTCAATTTTTCTGGTCAAACGACTAACGACAAATAAGCTGTCAGCTGAAAGCTATTTTTTAGTCGAACGTCTAAGGTCCAACGTCTATAGTCCCGTGCTCGGTAACTGTCGCCGAGCACGAAAACATATATAGAGTCATTAGGGGCGTTAGGGCCGATAGGGACATTAGGGTGTATAGGGAGCTCCTATTACTCCTATTACTCCTATTACTCCTATGCTCTACACCAATAGGAGTTATGGGAGCTATAAGAATTATAGGAGTCATAGGACATTTTGAATTTTTCTCTAATGGCCCTAATGACCCTAAAAAAGTTTTCGGGCTTGCCAGGCAAGCCCGCGACTTTAGACGTTAGACGTTGGACGTTAGACCAAAGTCAGTAGACGGTTGACGGTTGACGAAAAAAAATCATAGTGCGTGGGAATTTCAAGGCACACGAAGAAGGTGGCTCCGCAGTTTACTAAACGTAAATGAGGAAGCCACCTTCAAGCGTAACGCAGAAATCACCCGCAATATGAGTTTTATTCTGCGAAGTGTTTGTAGAAACGGATGATTGTATCAATACCCTTGTAGAATTGGTCGAGGCCGTAACTCTCATTGGGCGAATGGATTGCATCCTTACCCAAACCAAAACCAATCAAAATGGACTTCATACCCAAAATACGCTCAAAACCGCTAACGATGGGAATACTACCACCCGAGTAGAAGGGCAGAGGACGCTTGCCAAAGGTATCGACAATTGCAGCCTCGGCAGCCTTGTAAGCCTTCAGGTCGGTGGGCGAAACGTAGGGCTGACCGCCGTGGAGCGACTTAACATCCACCTTCACACACTTGGGCGCAATAGCACGGAAATAATCCTCGAAGAGCTGGGCAATCTTCTCCCAATTCTGGTCGGGCACAAGGCGCATAGAGATTTTGGCATAGGCCTTGGAGGGGATGATGGTTTTGGTACCCTCAAGGGTGTAGCCACCCCAAATGCCATTCACATCGAGCGAGGGGCGAACGCCTGTACGCTCAATGGTAGTGTAGCCCTCCTCACCTGCGAGCTCCTCTACACCAACACCTTTCATATACTCCTCCTTATCATAGGGGGCCTTATTGAAGTTGGTGCGCTCCTCATCGGTGAGTATGCGTACATCGTCGTAGAAACCGGGGATGGTCACACGGCCATTCTCATCCACAAGTTTGGTGATGAGGTTGGCAAGCACATTTGCGGGGTTGGCAACAGCACCGCCATAAAGACCCGAGTGAAGGTCGTGGTCGGGGCCCGTAACCTCCACCTGCATATAGCACAAACCACGCAGACCACAGGTAATCGAAGGGGTATCCATCGAAATCATACTTGTGTCGGAGATGAGGATAACATCGCCCTTCACGAGCTCTTTATTCTCCTCGCACCAAGCGTAAAGGCTGGGGGAGCCAATCTCCTCCTCGCCCTCGAGCATAAACTTCACATTGCAAGGAAGCTCACCCGTTGCGACCATTGCCTCGAAGGCTTTGGCGTGCATAAAGAGCTGGCCCTTATCATCATCCGCACCACGACACCAAATGCGACCATCCTTAATGACGGGCTCGAAGGGGTCGGTACGCCACTCGTCCTTGGGATCCTCGGGCATAACATCGTAGTGGCCATAGACCACAACGGTGGGTTTTGCGGGGTCGATAATTTTCTCGGCATAAACCACGGGGTTGCCTGCGGTGGGCATCACCTCTGCACAGTCGGCACCCGCTTTGAGGAGCGAATCACGAAGCCACTCTGCGGTTTTAACCATATCGGGGCGGTGGTCGCTCTGGGCGCTAATGGAGGGGATGCGGAGCAACTCGAAGAGCTCGTCGAGGAAACGCTCACGGTTCTGTTGTACAAACTGATTACTCTTTTCCATACTTTAGAGGTTTATTTAATGAAAATATTCGTATATTTGTAGTATTCAACATTAATTTTGTTGAGTTACAAATTTACAAAATTTAGGCAAAACAAAAAAACAAAAGCTATAAAATTATGAGAACTATCCCCACTTCCGAACTCATCATCAACTCCGATGGCTCGATTTTCCACCTCCACATCAAACCCGAGCACCTGGCCGACATTGTGATTTTGGTGGGCGACCCAGGCAGAGTTGAGATGGTTGCAAGTTATTTCGAGGAGAAGGAGTGCAACATTGCCAGCCGTGAGTTCCGCACAATTACGGGTACGTATAAAGGTAAACGTATGACCGTTATTTCTACCGGCATTGGCACCGACAATATCGACATCGTAGTGAGCGAGCTGGATGCTCTGGCCAACATCGACTTCGCAACCCGCCAGGAGAAGGAGCAGAAACGACAGCTCACACTCCTGCGTCTCGGCACTTCGGGTGCCATACAGCCCGACATTCCTTTGGGCTCGTTTGTATTTGCCCGCTCGTCGGTGGGCTTCGACGGCCTGCTGAACTACTACGAGGGTCGCAACGGCGTGTGTGACCTGGCCATCGAGAAGGCATTTGTGGAGCACACCGGCTGGAATCCCCAGCTCCCCGCCCCCTACTTTGTGGATGCCGACAGCGAGCTCTTCGCCCACTTCAAGGAGCACACCGTGGAGGGTATCACCATCGCCGCCCCCGGTTTCTATGGTCCTCAGGGCAGGTGGTTGCGTATAGCCCCCGCCGACAAACAGCTCAACGCCAAGATTGAGAGCTTTAGCTATGAGGGTCGCCGCATCACCAACTTCGAGATGGAGAGCAGCGCACTTGCGGGCCTCGGCAAGCTTATGGGCCACCGTGCAGGCACCATCTGCACCATCATTGCACAGAGGGCTGTGAAGGATATGAACACCGACTACAAGCCCTTCGTAAGGCAGATGATTGAGATGGCTCTCGACCGTTTGGCCGAACTTTAAGAACTCAACGCTCTACGCTGCGAAAATTCCGCCGTCGTAACAAGTTGAGAATGAGCAGGGCAAAAAAAAGATTGCAAAAAAGTGTAAAAAATACTTGCAGATCCGAAAAAAGGTCGTATATTTGCACTCGCAATTCGGCACCGTAGCTTAATTGAATAGAGCATCTGACTACGGATCAGAAGGTTACAGGTTTGAGTCCTGTCGGTGTCACTCGAAGAGGTTTCCATTTGGAAACCTCTTTTTGTTTATTGGTAGTTCTCATACCAAAAGAGCGGCGCACCTTTCGGGTACGCCGCTCTCACTATTTATGGCTTAACTATTTAAGCAACTCGGCAAGTTTCTCACCCAGCACCTCGCCACGCAAGTTACGTGCAACGATTGTACCATCCGAAGCAATCAGGAAGTTGGAGGGGATGCTCCTCACTGCATATTTCTTTGCCGAAGCATCGTTCCAATACTGCAACTCGCTAACATTGGGCCACACAAGGCCTTTGGCCTCCATTGTCTTCACCCAAGGCTCACGAGCCCTATCGAGGCTCACACCATAAATCTCAAAGCCCAGGGGGTGGTACTCTGCATAGTCGGCCACAAGATAGGGAACCTCACCCATACAGGGACCGCACCACGATGCCCAGAAGTCCAGGAGGACATATTTATTAGCAGCCAGCACATCGCTCAGTTTCACCATATTGCCATCTTTGTCGGGCAGCTCAAGCTCAATGAATTTCTGGCCAACATCTACCCTCTTCATAGCCTCTGCGTGCTCTTTGAGAGTGGTGGCACCCTGCGACTTCTGAAGGCCTTTGGGCAGCACAGCCACAGCCTCCAAAATCTCGTCGGGAGTCATCTCATAGTAGATTTGCGAAGCGAGCAGGTAGAGGCCAAAGATATTCTCCTTATTCTCCACATAGGTATTCATAATATGGTCGTCGTAGGCCTGTGCGAAGGTAGCCTGGGCCTCCTCGTCGGTGGCAGCCATATAGTCGCTCATAATCTTTTGCATCTGCTCCTTATAGGCGGCATTAGCCTCGTTAGCAGGGGTTCCACTCACCTTCAGCTGACCGAACTCCTCGAGCGAGCCCTCTACCATCACCTCACCGGGCTCCACAAAAATCATCTTGCTCTTCTCTCCCAGCACAAGGTTTGCAAACAGAGGGGCCTTTGCATCTACTTTGAGGATGAACGAGCCATCCTCAGTGGTGGTGCTTGCGAAGCACTCGGAGCTCTTGTTGGCCATCAGTTTCACCTCACCGGCATAACCCTCGATGTTACCTTTCACCACATAATCGGCACCACAGCCCACGAGCATCATTGCCGCAGCTGCAATCATCATCAATCTCTTCATAATTTATTGTGTTTTATTAGGTTAATGCAATCCACATCTACTCACCAAGCAACTCATAGAGTTTCTCTGCGAGGGCCTCACCACGCAGGTTTTTGGCCACAATCCTACCCTCTGCGTCAATCAGCAGGTTGGCAGGGATGGAGTCGATGGAGTAGGTTTTGGCAGCGGGGGTGTTCCAACCCTGAAGGGTGGAAACATTAACCCAGCTCATATTCTGCTGTTGCACAGTGCTTTTCCAAGCCGCCGAATCCTCATCGAGGCTCACACCGTAAATCTCGAAGCCCAGGGGGTGGTAGGCCCTATAAGCCTCGTGCAGATAGGGAAGTTCCGACATACAGGGGCGGCACCACGAAGCCCAAAAGTCGAGCAAAACATACTTATTCATAGCGAGCACCTCGCTCAAGGGTACCTCTACACCCTCAACATTGGGCATAGTGATGTCAGTGTAGCGCTGGCCGATGCCGGTCTTAATGCGACCCTCGGCATACTCTTTGAGCAGAGCAATCTCGCTCATCTTCTGAATATCCTTGGGATAGCCCTCGATGGTTGCGAGAATCTCCTCGGCCTCCATCTCCCTATACTTACTGCTCACAAGCAGGTAGGCACCCCAGAGGTTATCCACATTTTTCTCGTAGCTCTCGGCAGTCCTCTGCTCAATCTCCATAAAGATCTCCATAACCTTGTCGTCTGCAACCTCACCACTCATCACGGGGCCCATAAGTTCCCACTGCATAGTGTTGTAGTCGGCAAATCCATCGTTTGCAGCAGTACCACCGGCCACAATGGTCTGGGGATTGGCAACGTCGCCCACAATCTTAATGGGGCTGCCATCGAGGAATACGGGGGTAGTCATCTGACCATTGATGGAGAGCACGGCAAAGGCGGGGCCATCGCTCTTCACATCCATAGTGAAACTTCCGTCAGTGACAGTGGCCGAAGCCATCAACTCCTCGCCTGAGAGGTCGAGAATAGCAACCTCTCCCGAAAGGCCCGCAATCTGACCCTCGACAACATAGGTTTTTGCGCTATTGCAAGCCACCATAGCAAGAGCGGCTGCAACAATCAAAAGAATTTTTTTCATAGTTTTCTTACAGTTTAGTATCGATTAATTCTATTTTATCGGTTTTTTAACACTGCGGCGAGTGGGCTCCGTGCCCACCACCCTATCGGGATTGCCGGCCACAAAGTTCTCCCACGAGGCCCCTTTGCTCCGTCCTCTCTTCTGCGCCACAGTCTGATGGGGCACCAGAGCAGTACTCTCGAAGTAATGACACAAAGCAACGGCCAGGCCATCGGTAGCATCGAGCCTCTTGGGGTTATATTCCACCCCGAGCATACTCTTCAGCATCGAAGCCACCTGCTCTTTGGCAGCACCACCATTACCCGTAATCGCCTGCTTCACCCTGCGGGGAGCATACTCAAAGACCTTGTGACCCCTGCACAGTGCGGCGGCCATTGCCACCCCCTGCGCCCTGCCCAACTTGAGCATACTCTGGACATTCTCTCCAAAAAAGGGGGACTCCAGCGCCACCTCATCGGGCCTATACTCATCCACAAGCGAGAGTACACGGTCGAAGATATACTTCAGTTTGTCATAGGGGTCCTTCATCTTCACCATATCGATATCGCCAATAACCACAGCACGGAGCCTGTTTTTGCCCAGCACCTCAAGCACCCCGTAGCCCATACGGTTTGTACCCGGGTCGATGCCCATTATTATGCGATTACGAGAGGTCATCTGTTGTCCTACTTTTTGAGCGCTTCAACCTCCTTTTTGAGCTCCCTTACGGTGCGCTGCAACTCGGGCAGGTTGCGATACACAGCATTCACCCTGCGGAACTTGCCGGCATCAAAGCCAAAGGTACCCATAATCTGCGAACCCTCAGGAACCGACGAGGTCACACCCGACGAAGAGCCTACAATGGTGCGGTCGCCCACAGTAATATGACCAACAATGCCCGCCTGACCGCCAATCATACAGTTCCTACCAACCTTGGCAGAGCCCGCAATGGCCGACTGACCTGCCATAACGGTGTTGGCACCAACCACAACATTGTGGCCAATCTGCACAAGGTTATCAATCTTCGTACCCTTGCAGATAACGGTGGAGCCCATTGTTGCACGGTCTATAGTGGTGTTTGCACCAATCTCCACGTCGTCCTCAATAGTCACAATGCCAATCTGGGGAATCTTATCGTACTCGCCCTTGGCGTTGGGAGCAAAACCAAATCCATCGGAGCCCACAACAGCTCCCGAGTGGAGAATACACCTGCTGCCAATCTTGCAGCCCTCATAGACCTTCACACCCGAATAAAGGGTGCTCTTCTCGCCCACCTTCACACCATCTCCCAGATAGACGTGGGGGTACAATTTCACACCATCGCCCACCTCGGCACCCTCGTCAATGACAACGTAGGCACCGATGTAGCAACCCTCACCCACCTTGGCACTCTCGGCCACAACGGCTGTGGGGTGGATACCACTCTTCTGGGGCTTATAGGCCACATACATCTCCAGGAGTTTTGCAAAACATCCATAGGCGTCGTCCACCTTAATAAGCGTAGCCTTCACAGGCTCCTTGGGCTCCCACGAGCGATTGACAATCACAATCGACGACTCGGTGGTATAGACATAGTGTTCATACTTGGGATTGGCCATAAACGAAAGTGCTCCGGCCTTACCCTCCTCAATTTTTGCAAAAGTACTGACGGTAACATCTTTGTTACCCACAATATCGCCACCCAATCCGGCGGCAATCATCTCTGCCGAAAATTGCATAATTCTTCTCTTAAAATCAATATATCAGAGGTATTTTTTGATATCAACCCCTTTGGGCATAAATTGGGCCACATCGCCATCGAAACTGAGTATCTCCCTGATGACACTGCTCGACACGGCCACATAGTCCGAGGGGGTGAAGAGCAGTACAGTGGTAATCTCGGGATAGAGCCTCTGGTTAATCTGCATCATATTGCGCTCGTAGTCGAAATCGACCGTATTGCGCATACCACGCAGCATAAACTTCAACTCCCTATCCCTGCAATACTCACCCGTGAGTCCGTGGTAGCTCACAACCTCCACTCTGGGCTCATCCTTGTAAAGGTCGGAGATGAGTCGCTTACGGTTCTCCACAGTGAGGAGTCCTCGCTTATCCTGATTCTCGCCAATGGCAATAATCAGTTTATCGAATATCTTAAGCCCCTCGGCCACGAGCGCCTCGTGGCCGGAGGTGAAGGGGTCAAACGACCCCGGGAAAATTGCAGTTTTCATCTATTAGACAAGCTTCTCAAACAGACGACGCATACCAACCTTGTCGGCAACAATAGCCTCCAACTCCTCGATGCGTACACGATACTGCTTCATAGTATCCCTCTCACGAATGGTTACGGTGCCATCCTCCTTGGTCTGGTGGTCAACGGTCACGCAGAAGGGGGTACCGATAGCGTCCTGGCGGCGGTAGCGTTTGCCAATCGAATCTTTCTCGTCATACTGAACATTGTGGCTGAATTTGAGCTTGTGCACGAGGTCCATAGCAATCTCCTGCAGGCCATCCTTCTTTACAAGGGGAAGAACTGCCACCTTCACGGGTGCAAGGGGTGCTGGAATCGAAAGCACGGTGCGGGTCTCGCCATTCTCGAGGGCCTCCTCTTTGTAGGCTGCCGAGAGCACCTGGAGTACCATACGGTCAACACCAATGGAGGTCTCTACAACATAGGGAACATAGCTCTCGCCGGTCTCGGGGTCAAAGTACTGAATCTTCTTACCGGAGTACTGCTGGTGGCGGCCCAGGTCATAGTCGGTGCGGGAGTGGATACCCTCCACCTCCTTGAAGCCGAAGGGGAAGTTGAACTCCACATCGGTTGCGGCATTGGCATAGTGAGCCAACTTCTCGTGGTCGTGGAAACGGTAGTTCTCGTCGCCGAAGCCGAGTGCACGGTGCCAGCTCATACGGGTCTCTTTCCATTTGTTCCACCACATCATCTCCTCGCCGGGACGTACGAAGAACTGCATCTCCATCTGCTCAAACTCCCTCATACGGAAGATGAACTGGCGGGCAACAATCTCGTTGCGGAAGGCTTTACCAATCTGTGCGATACCGAAGGGGATTTTCATACGACCGGTTTTCTGCACATTCAGGAAGTTCACAAAGATACCCTGTGCAGTCTCGGGGCGGAGGTAAACGGTGTTGGCACCCTCGGCCACCGAACCCATCTGGGTGGAGAACATCAGGTTGAACTGGCGCACCTCGGTCCAGTTGCGGCTACCCGAAATGGGGCATACAATCTCGCAGTCGAGGATAATCTGGCGTACAGCTGCGAGGTCGTTGGCATTCAGTGCGTCGGCCATACGCTGATTTACCTCGTCCCTGCGGGCCTTAATCTCCAATACGCGGGCATTGGTCTGCAAGAACATCTCTTTATTGAAACTCTCGCCGAAACGCTTGGCAGCTTTAGCGCACTCCTTCTCGATTTTCTCGTCCTGCTTGGCAATCCAATCCTCAATCAGCACATCGGCACGATAGCGCTTCTTGGAGTCTTTGTTGTCGATGAGGGGGTCGTTGAAGGCGCCCACGTGGCCACTTGCCTCCCATACACGGGGGTGCATAAAGATGGCAGCGTCGATACCCACAATATTGTCGTGCAATTTGGTCATCGAATCCCACCAATAGGTCTTGATGTTATTTTTGAGTTCCACGCCGAGCTGACCGTAGTCATACACGGCGCTCAGGCCGTCGTAAATCTCGCTGGAGGGGAAGATGAAACCATACTCTTTGCAGTGTGCAATCAGTTTTTTGAAGAGTTCTTCTTGTGTCATTGTTTTGGAAATTTTTATAGTTATTATTTTGCTTGTTTTGTTCACAGTTATTCAATCTACAAAAATAGGAAAATTATTGGAAAAATGGCCAATCAACTATTTATATTTACAATATAAATTACCTGCGGGGGTTTACAGACCGGCAAACTTCGGGGCACGAGGCCGCCAACCGACGCCAAACAGACGATAGCTTGGCGAGAATTGTTATATTTGCAACCAAATAATTCAACACAATCGAGAGGATGAAAAGATTTTTACTGACATTGGTGGGGCTGTTTGTCGTAGCCGCATCGTTGGTGGCACAGCCCAAAGTCATTGCCCACAGGGGGTATTGGCGGGCCGAGGGGGGAGCCCAGAACTCTATTTCGTCGCTTCGTGCGGCGGGCGAGCTGGGGTGCTGGGGCTCGGAGTTCGATGTATGGCTCACAGCCGACGACCATCTAATTCTCTACCACGACAACGAATTTGAGGGGCGCAAAGTGGAGGAGCTGACGCTCGAGGAGATGAGGCGCCACCATCTCGAAAATGGCGAAGAACTTCCTCTCTTGGAGGAGTTCCTGCGCGTGGCACTGGAGTATCCCGACCTACACCTTGTGTTTGAGCTCAAGGCTCACAACAACAAAGAGCGCGAGCGCAAGGCCGTGCGTGCAGCGGTGGCGATGGTCGAGGAGTTGGGACTTGCCAAGCGCACCGACTACATCAGCTTCTCGAAGGATGCCTGTGTGGAGTTTGCCAACACAGCCCCCTACGCCAAGGTCTTTTTTCTCTCCATCACCGGCTCGCTCTCTGCCAAGGAGATTGGGGAGGCCAATTTTGCGGGAGCCGACTACTTTCACCTCATATACCGGCTCTTCCCTCGCATGATTAAACGCCTCCACGAGCGTGGATTGGAGGCGAATGTGTGGACTGTGAACCGCGAGCGGGATATGCGCTGGATGGTAGAACACTCGGTGGACTACCTCACAACCGACCACCCCGAGGTGGCACTATCGCTCGGGGGTGTAGGCTCCTCCCCTTCGTGTTGCTGCCATTAGGAAACCCTTGAGGTGCGATGAAATCCTTTAGCAAAAACGGGCACCCTGAAGGGCGCCCGTGCGGCTGTAAGTGGTGATAAAGGGAGAAAAGGCAAGCGACCGCCGCCATCGCCATTGGTATATGTAGTTGGGGAGGGAATTACTCTTCCCCTTTGCTATATAGATGCAAAAGGCGGGCAAAACGTTGCACGGGAGTGAAATTTTTTCTGTCAAATGTCAAATTGTCCCCCCTCACCCCAATTCCCCCTCCGCTACAAAATTGAGAACGGGCGGGAAACTTGTTCCCGCCCGCAGCGATAATGTGTGCAACAATGGTCTAATTGTTAGTTATACAACGGAATCTCCACCTCTGCGGTGAACTCTGCACCGCTTGTGAGTCGCAGATACACCGTAATGGTCACATCGTCGTAGTCGTAATATTCAGGTATGTCGGGGGCCATAAAGCACACTCCGGTTAGTAGCATATACTCCGGCCTCATAATGCCATTTACAACGGACGAGAAGAGGTCGGGCTCTCTTTGTTTTACAGACTCGACGATACCTTCTCTATAGGTAACAATAGAGTTGTTGTCAATAGAGGTTGCAGAGAAGTGTGAATTAAGTTCTTCACCTTCTTCAATTCCGAAAAGCGTTTTGTTGGCAGTGATTTTAATCTCCTCCACCGAGTCGTCAATCACTGAAACGTAGTAGGGAATATGTTCGAACATTGGCTCGTGGTCGAGGATGTAGTCATATATCTCTTTTTCCAACCTCTCGTTCTCGCTTTCTCGTGCAGTCGAGGCTTCTTCATCGTGTACAAATATCAGTTGAAACTTGAGCATCTTGTACATACTATAATCAAAGGGCAATGCTTCAGCCTGCACTCTCTTGCAATATGCTTTTACATCTATAAACTCTTCGAGCTGATAGAAGCTGCCGATTTCATCTTTGTCATCACAACTTGTAGCTATCGCCGCAAACAAAAGTAATATAAGGAATCTATATGCTTTCATAATTTTCATAGGGCAATTAGTTGTAGAATGGAATGTTCATCTCGGAGGTGAACTCTGCACCGCTTGTGAGTCGCAGATACACCGTGATTGTCACATCGTCGTAGTCGTAATATTCGGGGATTTTGTGGGCAGCAAAACGTATTCCCGTCAGTAGCATATACTTTGGCCCCAAAACACTATTAATAGGTGAGTATAGGTTGGGGCTTAGTTGTTGCAAATATTTGATGGATTTTCTCGAATAGGAATAGGTAACAACAGAGTTAACTTCTATTGCGGTTGCAGAGAAGTGTGAATTAAGTTCTTCACCTGCTTCAATTCCGAAAAGCGTTTTGTTGGCAGTGATTTTAATCTCCTCCACCGAGTCGTCATACACTGAAACGTAATGTGAGATAAATCTATATGTTGGTTTATGACTAAGAGCGTAGTCCAAAATCTCTTTTTCCAACCTCTCGTTCTCGCTTTCTCGTGCAGCCGATGCCTCTTCGTCGTGTGTTAATATCAGTTGAAACCTAATCATCTCGGGCATAGCAAAGGGCAAAATGTCCGTCTTCACATTAGTGCAGTAAGCCTTCACATCAATGGCATCTTCGGGCTGATAAAGGCTGCCAAGCCCCTCTTCGTCACTACAACTTGCGGCAACTACAGAAAGTAAAAGTAATAAAAGGAATCTATATGCTTTCATAATTTTATAATGTTGGTGAAAATCCATAAATGATTTCAGATTGTGATGGCGTAAACGTGTTTCCAGAGTTTGGGCTCCAGCCATCGGTCGATTTCGCATACCAACCGTCATAATCACCACCCTCTCCCGCAAGTATAATACAAAATATTCTAAAATCCAAATATTGAGGGGATTATAATCAAAAAAACAGCCACAATAGCCAAAGAATCGGCCAGCGGCGCTACATCTGCTCGACACCCAGAATGCCGTTGCGGGTCATAACAATGCGGAAGCGGCGGTAGCTCACCGAACCCCCATCCACCAACTGCATAACCATATTGATGTAGTAAATCTTCTGCACCCTCACAGAGGTCACCCTACCCAGCGAATCGACCGTATCGACAGGCACCTCGGGGTTGTCCATCTTCTGTGTGAAGCGGTGCATATGGAAGCGCAAAATCTCATTAATACCCTTCACGGGGAAAACACTCGCGCCTGCAAGTTCCGAGTTATTAATCTTAACCCTCTTGCGGTAGAGCAAAATCTTCTCCTCAAAAATCCTATTCTCGGCCTCCACAAGCGACGAGCGGCCACGGATATCCATCACAGCCTCAGGGGTTTTGCTCTCGCTAATAAAATCGACCCCCTCCTTAATCTCACCCACCTTGCGGTCGCTAATCCTCACCTCCGCCTTATTGTCGTAGTACTTATTGCCGAGGCGGTGGGCGAAGTAGTAGCGCATAAGGTCCTTAATCCTATCCTTGAGCATATAGCTCACAACAAGGACAACGAACAGCGGGCCCGTAATATTCCCATACCTGAGTTGTGCGAACCACGCAACGGCCGTGGCAAAAATCATCGCTAAGCCCGCCGCAAGGCTATAATAGACCTGCTCCACAGCAAAGCCGTCACGCTTCTTATTGAGCTTGATATAGAGGTCGCTCTCGATATACTTTTTGAGCAGTCCGTAGCGGAACACGAGTTGTCGGTTGCCCTCCTCATCGCCCTGCTCCACAAGGCCATAGTTGCGGGAGAGTTTATACTCCTTCTCCTCCCTTACGAGCTCCACCAACATCTCCCTCGGCTCCTCCAAAACAGTGACTCCGAGGCGGTCGATACGCTTCAGTATTCTCACACTCTGCACATCGATAATGTGGCTCATAATCTCGTCGCCAAAGAGGTAATAGTTTCTTGTGGCGGCATCCACCGTAGGCACATTAATAAGCTGATAGAGCGCACGATACTCCCTCACAATTCGCCTTACACACCCCACAAAATCCTCCGTAAGATAGGCAACCTCCTCGGGCGAGGAGCTCTGGCTGGTATGCACCGAGTGGTTCCTCAGGGCGCTCTTGAAAATCGCCGCAAACATCTTGATTTGCGACTCATACTCCTCCACAGCCTCCCTCGTGGGCGACGAAGCAAGACGCTCCAAGGCACCACGCAGTGTGGTAAACGGAAGCGACCCACAATCGGCCAAATCACGCAGCAGATAGACGGGCGTAATCAACCTCACATTGGACTTTATATCCCTATAAAATTGGTCTTTGCCGTAGGTTTGGGGGTTGATATCGAGGCTATTGGGGACAAAAATCCAGGTATTGACAACCGCTTCGTGTTGTTCGCTCTCGGTTCCGCCCTCGAAACCGAACTTAAACTCCACGGAGAAATTGTCGTGTTTTTTTGCCTGAATGGTAATCATCACCCTACCCTCTCAAAACGTTAGAACAGACCGGGGGTGAAGCCCAACCAATGGAGCACGGTTTCGCCCCAAAGAATAATCATAACCCACGCAATGGCCATCATAATGATACCAAACTTGAAGGTATCGCTCCAACTATAGTGGTTAGTTGTGTATAGCAGGGCCGCAGGTTTGCTGTTAAATGGCAGCACATAGACGTGCTCAATCAGCAGTGCCACGGGGAATGCAAGACTCATAATGGGGTAGCCGAACTTCTGGGCCGTAGCGATAGCAATAGGCACAAAAATCATCGTACGCATATTCTTGCTCGAGAACACGAGTGCACTGAGCAACATAAAGCCTGTGAGCACCACATAGAGCACCCAATAGGGGGTTGCAGCTGTAATTCCGAGGCTATTGAATACGCTATCCACAATGGTCACGTGGAGGTCGGTGGCATTCAGGCCCGTACCAAGCACATAAGCACCTGCCGAAAAGAGCATAAGGTGCCAGGGGATATCCACATCGTTCCACTTAACAATACCAATGCCGGGCATAAGGGCCACAATAGCTCCAATGAATGCAACGGTGGTTTCGTCGATACCGTGCCACTCTTTAGTCACCCACAAGATGAGCACACCTACGAAGATAAGCACCGCCTTAATCTCCTCAAAATTAACCTTACCCATAGCTTTCAACTCCTCCCTGAGGCGCTCCATACCGCCCTCAATTTGGGGTTTCTGCTCCTCCTTCTTGATGGGGAAGCAGACACAAGTGCCCACAAACCAACCCAGGAAAAGAAGAATAAGCGCCAAGGGGAGTGCGGCCGACAGCCAATCGGTATAGGAGACATTGTAACCACCCACAGCACCAGCGATGAGCGACACAGCGAGTAGGTTGGCACCCGAGCCTGTCATAAAGCCGCTGGCACCAATGTTCACTGCAAAGAGGTTTTGCAACACAAGGTTACGGCCCACATTATTGCGCTGGCCATTGCTGGCACCAAAAATCGCCGCCACAACCATAAAGATGGGAAGCAGGATGGTAGCCTTCACAGTCGTGGCCGAGATGAACATCGAGAGTACAAGGTTGATGATGATGAAGCTAAAGAAAATACCTCTTGTATTCTTGCCAAACTTGAGCACAAACCACAGAGCAAACCTCTTGGCCACCTTGGTCTTAACCAACATACTTGCCAGCACAAACGACAAGATATTGAGCCACATAACGGGATGGCCGAGCTGTGCAAAGGCCTCCTTCTGGGGAGCAACGCCCGTGAGTACCACGCCCAAAATAACCAACAGCGAGGTGAGGTAGTTGGGAATAGCCTCCGTTACCCACAGCACAATGGCTGCCGCAAAGATGGCCAGCATAGCGTAGTTGCTGCGAATGAACTCATCAAGGCCCAACTCGCCCAAGCGTTTGATAGCCTTGGTACCTGTGAGGCTCTCGGGGGTGATATTGTCGAGGAAGCCGATATTTGCCACCCAATAGATGAGCACAAAGGCCAGGATTGCCAGAGGGCCACCGAGTCGTGCCATCCACCTCTCAAAGCCGCTCTTCTGCATCTTGGGCAGTTTCTCGACCTTATAGTTGTTCATATCCAGCGGGTCAAACACCTGCTCTTCTGGATTTACATTAGTAGTTTCAGCCATAATTATATCGTATTAAAATTATATTCCTATTCGGTGGGCAACCACTCTCTATGATGGGTCGCCGGTGGTGGGCCGATTATAAAGGGGAGCCCTCCCCTATTTTTCGACCCGTTTGGGGGCAGACAGCTCCACCCCCAAGCGTAGGTCAAAAATCTGATTTTAGTTATTGCGAACGATGTCGGCGCTGAAGAGCTGACCCGAGCTGTCGCAAGCAAACCAAGCTTTATTGTTCTCAAAGTCGATGCAGATACCCTCAATCCAAGGTACAATACCATCCACATCGAAGCGGGCGATGAAGTCGCCCCAAATGGTAAAGTTCACAATCTCACTACCCCAAGCATCAACAGCCCAAAGAGTGTTGTTGGTGGTGTCGAACCAGAGGTCCGAGAAGCACTCCTTAATGAAGTCTGCCCTGTAGCTGTAAGCACATTTATCCTTGGAACCAACGTGGTCCAACGAGTAGATGTAGATAGTTGCGGGGCTCTGGTTTGCAACATAGAGGTAGCCATCGTGGTAGGTGATACCCTCAAGGCCACCGTCACCGCCGGCACCCTCTACCCATTTCACACGAGAAGCAACATAGGTGCCATCAACCTCTTCAGCCTTCCAGATGAAGTTGCCACCCTCCTCACAAATGTAGTAGATACCTGTGCGGGGATCGAGAGTAACACCCTCGAAATCCTTACCGGTACGCAAGAACTCCTTGGCGTCCCTTGTACCATCGAAATTGATGTTGTAGAGGCGGCCATTGTAGTTACTTACGCCAATAAAACCGGTGTGGTCCTTGTTGAAGCACAAGCCCGAGAAGTCGCCGATAACATCGCTATCTGCGAAGTGGGTCTGCCAATTTGTAAACTCTGCGATGGAGCACTCGGGAACATCCTTCGAGATGTTGGGAAGGGGTGCTGGCTCGGGCTCGGGCTCGGGCTCGGGAGTGGGTGTAGGCTGCTCGGTTTCATCATCGGGATTGGGAGTGGGCTCGGGCTCCTCATTGGGGCCGCAAGCAACCAATGCCATAGAGAGCACGGCAGCGCATACAAATCCAAACATTGCTACTTTCTTCATTTATTTCCAATTTTTGTAGGGGTTCTTCATCAGCATCGAGTTGTAGTACTTCACGTCGCCGGTAACCTCCTCGCCCAACCACTCGGGTTTCACGAAGGCCTCATCCTCGGACGAGAGTTCAACCTCTGCAACAACAAGACCCTCGTTGTCGCCATAGAACTCATCAACCTCGTAGGTGTGCTCACCGGCCTCCACGAGGTAGCGGGTTTTGTCGATTACGCCGGGCTCGCAAATTTTCAGGAGTTCCTCAACCTCTGCGGTAGGAATCTCTTTTTCCCACTCATAACGACTTGCGCCACTTGCCGAGCCGATACCTTTGATAGTGATAAAGCCCTTCTCGCCTTTAATTCTCACACGAACAGTGCGCTCGGGTACAGACGAAAGGTAGCCCTGAGTGATGCGGGTAGCCTTCTTGGCGAGCGATTTGAACTCACCTGCTACCAAAAATTTTCTCTCAATTTCCTGTGCCATAGTCTTACTCGTTTGCAAGGGGTTTCTTGGTCATACCGATAACGCGTTTGATTGCCTGGAGGTAGTTGATGTTCTCCACACCCTCCAAACCGCAGTCAGCGATGGTTTTCTTAATGTCCTCAATCTCGGTGGACTCGGAGTTGATGGTCACAACCTTTGCGCCATTGATAAGAACGTTACCAACCTCGCAGATGGTGTCGTTTACCATATAACCAAACCTCTCCTTGTGTACCCTTACGGCTGCGAGGTCACGGTTAGCCTCCACCATTGCGAGGAACTCCTCGAAGGTGTAGGTATCTTTGTCCAGAGCGGGCATCTCGACCATAAATGCGGGGAATACCTCTTTCTCCAGCACTTCCCTCGAGATGGGGAACTCGCCCTTCATCAAGGGGTTCCACTGCTCAAGGCCGTCAACGGTCTGTACGTAGGTTTTGATATCCATCTTGCCGTCACGGATTTTGGTGTTATTGATATCGTTTGCACGGCTGATGATGTAAATCTCGTCGCTGGTGCGGCGCCATACTTTCTCGGGCACGGGAACCGACAGGCGAGCCATACGAGCGTGTGCGGCCTCAAAATTCTGACCGAAGGAGCGGAACTCAAAACGGGGTTTCGAGATTGCGCCAATCTCCATTTTCTCTTTCGACATAGTTGTGTAGATTAAATGTGTGTTGTTGAATAAATTGGGAAGGCCCCACCCCACCGAGGGCGGGGCCTACTCCCTTAAAATCCTTTACGATACAAATATCGTCCCAAAATTACATCTCGGGGGTCTGCTCGATGTCAGCAACCTTTGCGCCGTTAGCAGCTTTGGGGGTAGGATCTGCGTAAGCCCACTCGCCATTGCCGTCGGGCACACGCGAGAAGCTGTGCTTCTTGTCGTTGTTGAAGCCGCTTACCTGGTTCCAGCCAGCGCCCTCCTCACCACGGGTGAAGGTATCCAGAAGCTCGTCAGCGCTGTTGTAAAGCTCGAATTTGAGGTTCTTCTTGCCCGAAAGACCACCTTTGAATACGTGGTTCTCACTCTCGTAAACATAGTTCTCGTCGCCATCCTCTGCGGGATCCGAAAGATCCGAGCTCTCGAGGAGTACCCAGCCTTTAGCAGCGATTTTGATGCCACCCTTACCGGTCCAAGTGGTGCTCTTGCCACCCTCTTTCGAGCTGTCGTATTTAACGATGTAGATACCGTCGAGGTTGATCTCTGCATCGGTGTTGTTGTAGAGCTCGATGTATTTCTCTGCGCCCGAAAGCTCATTGAATACTACACCACTAACTTTGGTACCATCGCCATCAACGCTGGGGCCATCACCCTGAATAGGATCACCGCACGATACGAGTGCAACTGCTGCCAAGAATACAAAAAGTTTTTTCATAGTTTTTGTGTTTTTAAGTTATTAATAAATAGATGAATTGTTTTGTGTCTTGTTAGGTTTTTAGAATGCCACCTGGAAACGGCACGAAATCATATGGAAGTCAATACCTTTACCGTGTGCGCCATCTTTGCCGTCACGAATAGCGAAAGGATATTTCGAGATGCTGCCGTCGGCGTTGTAACCGGTGCTGTAGGGTTTCTTGGCGGTTGCATCGGTACCATCCTGCTCACCCTTACCGTTGGCAAATACGTCGTTGTCGTTGAACTGGTAGTTAATCATAAACTTAACGTTCTCGGTGGGATAGTAGTTCAAACCAAGGGCGTACTGCATAGCCGAACCACCCATATAATACTTGTTGAGGTTGAGGTTAATCTGATCTACACGAGCAGCAATCTCCAGGTCGCCCCAATCTTTACCACGGGTGCAACGGGTGTATTTAGCACCACCTGCATCGTAGTTCTGTTTGCCACCAAAGAGCATATAACCAGCCTGAACATACCAACCGCTTGCGGGACGGAGGTCGGCACCCTTCTCATTCTTCTCAAGGTCAACGAAAGCCTGACGAGAGATATAGGCAGCCTCATAGCGCAAGCTCTCGTGGTGACCTGCCAACTCTACGGTCCAAAGGAACTCGTGGTCGAGGCCCTTGATAGCGTCGGTGTCGAGGAATTTCTTACGGTTGATGCTGGTCGAGTTACGAGTGCTGTAACGGATAGCGTTGTAACCATCGGTCGAGGTCACTTTGGGCTCGCGGTACGACACAGCGGCACCCAGGTGCAACGACGAATTTTTCTCCTTGTGCAAGGGACGCCATACAAGTTTACCGGTATAGCTAAGACCCTCGCTCAGACCGTAGTCCTTGTTACCGTCCTCCATAAAGGTCTGCTCCTCAGCACCTTTAAGCTCGGGACCAAACACGCCGAACGAAGCCCACAATGCGGGAGTGTTGTAGCGGAAATTGATACCCATATGGCGAGAGGGAGCGAGGTAGGTAACCATAGCACGCTCCATAAAGAGGAGGTAGCGGCTGGTGGAGTTGCGCTGAATCGAGAAGTTCTCCTTGAAGTTACCCATCTTAATCTGCAGATTCTCAATACCGTCATACTGAAGAATTGCATCCTTAATCTCTACGGTACCGCTTGTCCAGTCGGTATCAAACTCTGCGTACCAATTCTTATCAATCTGGGTTTTCACAGCAAAACGGGTACGGCGGAAGCTCATACCGTTACCAATCTGGGTAAGGTTTTTGTCGTAGCCGAAGTAAACGGCAGCGTCACCCTGAACACGAACATCAAACCACATCTTGTAGCCTGCATCTTTGTTCTGGAACACTAAAATACCATCCTGAACGGTAGGGGTGATAGGAATAGAAGTAACTTTCTGACCATACTGGTTTACCTCAGTAGTCTGTGCCTGTGCGCCCACAATAGATGCGAGTGCCACAGCTGCAACGAGTAAAAGTTTTCTCATAATTGTGATTGTTTTGGGTTTGTAATTAGATATGTTTTGGTATTATTTTCTGTACCTTAACTCACAAAGATACAAAAATTATGATTGATTACACCTTTTTTTATAACATTTCGAACCACACTTTTCCCAACCTATTAATTAACAATAATTTAACATATAACAAAAAACCTCCCGCAAAGGAGGTTTTACGTAAATCAATGATAATTCGCTATTTTAAGCCGTAGATTTTCTTTGCCCAGGCGGTCGAGAGGTAGTGCTCGAGTGTCACAGGAGCAGAGCCACGAGGGAGGTAGCTGCTGACACCACAAAGCGACAGTTCTCCCCCAACCTTATTCTCGATATTATCGTAGCCCATACCATCCTCGTCGGGGCCATAGCCAAGCGAATAAATATTCTTCGTATGTGTCTTTGCAACCACCATCTCACCCAGCGCCGTGCGGAAATCGGCCAGCAAATTCTCGTCGTCGGTGAGCTGACACACCAAATCTTCCAGGTCGTAGAATGCTGCTGGGCGCATCCTATCGAGCACCTGCACCTTCGACTCATCCACCCTCTCGGCCACAAGCTCCGCACAATCGGTAGCTCCCGTGGAGGCATAAATTGCCGCCACAGCATCGGCCAGGGGCTCAACCTTCGAGCAATCTATCGTGGCGAGTGCCAGCGACTTACGGGAGGTGAAATCATTGTCCCTCATATAGACATCCATCACAATATCACCTATGTCCTCCACATCGTGATGAGTCGTCATAAGGTTCTGCACAATCTCCTTGTAAGGCAGTCCACAGCCCAATATTTCCACAGGCGAAGCCACCACATAATCTGCCGAGTGGCGAATGTCGTAGAGGAACTCAATGGAGGACATAAAGCAGGCATCAAAGATAATATACTCAAAATGCATATCACCCAGTCCCTCAATAATTTCCGAGGTGGATATATAACTCTCGTTTACGATGGTGCCGCTCGCCTCACCATCTCTCACATAGTCCCAACCCATATAGCGGGTCAGCCCCCACTCCATAAGAGGGCCAAAGTCATACTCCCTGCCACCCACGGGGGCCACCTTCTGCTCATTATAGCTCGTGCCCGACGAGGGTTTAGGGAACCATCCCGTGCCGTGTCCGGCCATCACAAGTCCATAGCTATGGCTTGGTGCGAGCCTCTTTATATCCTCCATCACAGTGCTCATAACAGTAGGCGTGGAGGAGAGTTGGTGGGGATAGCTTTTAAGCACTCGGCAGTAGCGAATATGCTCATCTCCACTACCATAGGGCAAATAGCGCACTTCGTAAAGATTGGTGGATGTGGAGGTGTCGTGGTATATCACAAGGCGGCTTTGGGGCAGCGCCTCTACCATACCCAACTCAGCAGATATGATATTCTGATAGAGAGCACTCGAAAGGTTGTTATCCGCCATAATGTACATAACAAGGGTGTGCTCCACCTCGCCTTCGGGCAACGTCACAACATCCTCCACAGAGGTTTCCAGATTGCAGGCAGCCATCAGGGCAGCCATCAGGCCGAGCCATACCTTATATATATAATGTCTGTACTTCATCTCTGTTTCACATTATTTGAGCTGCATATTATTCAGTCGCCACCCCCTCTTCTCCTTCACCTCGGGGAGTTCCGTTCTCACCCAATAGACCCTCGAAAAGTCGAAATAGTAGCCCAAATTACCCTCTTTATCCCTCTCTGTAAGGAATATATACTCCACCGTGCGAGATACTACCTCACGAGTTTTTATGCTCAACCCCTTGGCGAAGAGCACATCGGCAGCGTGCGAAAACCAAAGCACGTGCATAGGGCTCGACTCCCTGACTCCCGAGCCGGAGTTCTCAATTGTTCGCAACACCGCCTCCAAGCGCTCAAAGCATTTGCGCTCGTTCTTCCCATCGCCCAGCGAGCCATAGGCAAAGGCAAGGAAGTTGAGATTCTTGGGGCTGAAAGGGTCCCTCTCCATAACCTCTTGAGCCGCCACCACCAGGCGCCTCATACGCTCCTCGGTGGGGTCGCTCATTATCTCCTCCACAATCGAAAGCACCTTGTCCTCGGCCGAAATGGGCTCCAGAGGGCGATAGAGATCGCTATAGGCATAGCCATAGTAGAGGTAGTGCATCTCCTCGGCGGAAAGGGGCTCCTCCCACACGAGATACTTGGCCATCAGGCGGTCGATGTAATAAGGGGAGTCGATGTCGATGGTGCGCACCAGAATATCCTCATTGTCGGGCACACGACGCTCCTGCGCCGCAGTACTCGCCACACCACACACCAACGTCACAGCCGCAACTATAAAACGGAAAAGTTTACTCATACCACCTACCAAACGCTCCTTCCGGTGTCGTTATTGCTCTCTATTCAAAGCCGTTCTCCCTCACGGAGCGCTCAATATCGCCGTAGAGTTCCTCGGTAACAGACACCAAAGGAAGTCGCAAATAGTTCTTAATAACTCCTTTGCTTGCCAAAGCAGCCTTCACACCCGGAGGATTACCCTCGGCAAAGAGCATCTTGATGGTGGGTCGGATAACCTCAAACCTACTGTCGTTCTCCTCGCTTCCACCCTCTGCCTGGCAGCCGATAAGCTCGGCAAAGTAGCGGGGGAAGGCATTGGCCGCCACGGAGATAACACCCACTCCTCCCATCTTCATAATGGGGAGTGCCAGCGAGTCGTCGCCCGAGATAACCAAAAATCCCTCGGGAGCACCCTCAATCACTCGACCAATCTGCTCCAGATTACCACTCGCCTCCTTGATAGCCACCACATTGGGACACTCACGAGCAATGCGCAGAGTGGTTTCCGCCTCCATATTCACACCCGTACGACCGGGCACATTGTAGAGAATAATGGGCCTGGGCGAACGCTCGGCAATATATTTATAGTGCTCAAAAAGCCCTCTCTGGGCGGGTTTATTATAGAAAGGTGTAACACTCAGGATGGCGTCCACACCGTCGAGGTTTGTCTGGTCGATAAGTTCCACCACACGGGAGGTGTCGTTACCGCCAACGCCCACAACAAGGGGCAGCCTGCCGGCATTGCGAGCCTTCACTGCTCGCAACACCGCTACCCTCTCGGGCATTGTCAGCGTAGGGGTCTCACCCGTTGTGCCCATCACAACAAGGTAGTCCACACCGCCCTCAATAACATAGTCCACAAGCCTATCGAGTGCGGCATAATCCACCTCACCTGTGGCGGTAAAGGGGGTTACAAGTGCCACACCAAGGCCTTTCAATCTCTCAATCATATCTTTTCGTTTCACTTTACATTCGGGTTAAGATTACAAAAATATACTATTTTTGTCTAAAACAAAGCCCCCTGCACAGGAATATTATTTTCCTTTCTCTCTTCCACCTTCTCGGTAGTGGTCAGAGGGGCCGCATCGGTAGTGGTCACCGCCACCCCCTCAATCATCTTCTCAAAGTCGCTCTCGGAGATAATCTTCACTCCCAACTTGGTGGCTTTCTGCAACTTGGCGGGGCCAATCTTATCACCCGCAAGCAGATAGTCGGTAGCACCTGACACCGCTGCAAGGTTCTTTCCTCCGTGAAGTTCGATGAGTGCCTTCAGTTCATCCCTCGTATGGCGCACAAAGCTACCCGAGATAACTATCGACACCCCCTCCAGCAGGTTGGACACCGCAGCCACCTCTTCCTCCTCCATACGCAACCCCGCTTTGCGTAGTCGGACAATAATCTCCCCGTTTCGTTCGTCGTCGAAGTAGCTACGGATGCTACGTGCAATCTTCTCGCCCACCTCATCGGCCTCAGCCAACTCCTCCACCGAAGCAGCCACAATGGCCTCCAGGGTGCGGAAGTGGCGGGCAAGATATTTGGCCGTAGTTTCGCCCACGAACCTGATACCCAGGGCAAACAGCACACGGCTGAAGGGCACCTTGCGTGATGCAGCAAGCTGTTGCATAATATTCTCGGCACTCTTCTGCCCCATCCTCGGGAGCCCCGCAATCTGCTGTGGCTGAAGAGTGTATAGGTCAGCAATAGTTCTCGCAAGGCCGCTACGATAGAGCAGCTCTGCCGTTTCGTCGCCAATACCCTCAATGTTCATCGCCTTGCGTGAAATGAAATGGATGATGCGACCCACGATTTGTGGCTCACAACCATCCGCATTGGGGCAGTAATGCTTGGCCTCACCCTCGATGCGCACCAGCTCGGCACCGCACACGGGGCAATGGGTGATATACTCAAATGGTTTGACCCCTTCGCCCCTCTCGGAGAGCTCCACGCCTGTGATTTTGGGGATAATCTCGCCGCCCTTTTCCACATAGACCATATCCCCCACCCTCACATCGAGCAGAGCGATTTGGTCGGCATTATGGAGCGAGGCACGCTTGACGATGGTACCTGCGAGCTGCACGGGGTCGAGGTTGGCCACGGGGGTTATGGCACCTGTGCGCCCCACCTGGAAATCGACAGAGAGGAGCCTGGAGAGCGCCTGCTCGGCCTTGAATTTGTAGGCCACAGCCCAACGGGGGGCTTTAGCGGTTGTTCCGAGTCGGCGCTGTGCTGCATAGCTATTCACTTTTATTACTGCGCCGTCGGTGTCGTAGGGGAGCTCGGAACGCTCTCGGTCTGTGCGGGTGATAAACTCCTCAATCTCCTCCCAGGAGTGGCACTTAACCATACGGTCGGAGATTTTGAGGCCCCAACTGCGGGCTGCCTGAAGATTGTCCCAATGGTTGTCGGCGGGCAGCTGCTCTCCGACCATATAGTAGAGGAAACAGTCGAGCCCACGTCGGGCGACCTCGGCGGAGTTTTGGAGCTTGAGGGTGCCGGCTGCTGCATTTCGGGGGTTAGCAAAGAGGTTTTCGCCGGCCTCTTCACGTTCGGCGTTGAGCCTCTGGAAGGAGGCGTGAGGGAGTATTACCTCGCCACGCATCTCGACGTAAGGGGGGATGTTGTCGCCGTGGAGCACGAGGGGCACGGAACGGATTGTTCGGATGTTGGCTGTGACGTCATCGCCTCGGGTGCCGTCGCCTCGGGTTACAGCTCGTGCCAGACGCCCATTTTCGTAGATTATGGAGATTGCCGTGCCGTCGAACTTGAGCTCGCAGACAAACTCTGTGGGCCCCTCCTCACGCTCCACACGGCCCACGAACTCACGGAGCTCGTCGAGCGAATATGTGTTGCCGAGCGAGAGCATCGGGTAACGGTGCGCCACGGAGTCGAAGGTGTTGAGCCTTAGGTCGCTGCCGACACGCTGTGTGGGCGAGTTGGGGTCGAAATATTGGGGATATTGTGCTTCGAGATCGGCGAGCTCACGGAGGAGTGCGTCGAACTCATAGTCGCTCACCACGGGCGCTGCTTCTACGTAGTAGAGGTAGTTGTAGTGGTTTATTTGGTTGCGAAGTTGTTCAATTCGTTGTTTCATATTGGGTGCCATTTAGACAATGTAAAGGTACGAATTTTGGTTGAGAAAATTGCTTATTGGGAGGAGGTTTTTTCGGCCAAAAATAAAAAAGTTATTAACAACCGCACCGAATAAGGAAATTTGCCTTATAATTGCAAAAATTTTTGGACGATATAACAAAAAAATAAGGATATGAGCACAGACAATAAGAAGCGCTCCGTAGTGAGCTTTGCGAACCTTGCGCCCGAGTTGCAGGAGGAGCTTAAACGCCTTTATCCCGCCGGTTTTGGTGATGTGATGATGCGAATCGAGAAACCCAATGGCGAGTTTTTCTATGTTGTTCCCTTCGAGACGGAGGAGGTGAGCTATATGGTGAAAGTTGCGGTGAAGATTGACGACCACATTGAGGATGAGGAGGATAAGGACTACTACACCGACGATTTGAAGGGAGCTGACGAGTTTGCGGACAGCGAGGAGGACGAGGATATCGACAACCTCCGCGACGAGATCTAAACCGAGGGCCTTGCAGTTTTGCAAGGCCTTTTGTTTTGCCTTCGGCGCACGGAATATCTCCTATGCTCTACCCCGGATGGGAGTTATGGGAGTTATGGGAGTTATGGGAGGTGGTCGTAACGGCCGGAGGGGGCTGTTGTCGTTGGAGGTTGGACGTTGGACCAGAATTTTCGATTTTCGATTTTGAATTTTCGAATATATATGGTAATTTTGCGCCCGATTATAGCGTACCTATATTAAATAACAAACTAAATACCAAACAATCAATTAATTAACAAATGAAGAAAAATTACACAGAGCCCGCAATCTACGTTGAGAACGTAGTTGTGGAGAATGGCATTGCCGCAAGTGTTACTTGGGGTAAGGCTGGTGAAGCAGGTCAGGGTGGCGACTACTACAACTATGACGACGAACTTTAATTGACTATTGCGACGATGAAGAAATTTATGAAATCTTTGATGCTCGTTGCAGTAGCTGCAATGGCATTAACCTCGTGCGAGAACGAGATTATGAACGAGGGTATCGAAAGCAACGACACCCACACTATGACTTTTGTTGCTAATGCGCCTGAGAGCCGTACTTCGGTAAAGATCGATGGCGAAAACGCAAACTTTTCTTGGAATAATAGCGGTGAGAAACTCTATTTCTTGCAGTATGGCGGTGGCAAAATCCACAAACAAGCTAGCGATGAGGGCGAAATTGCCGCCGATGGTTCCGCTACTTTCAGTGTTACATTTATCAGCAGCGTAGATGGTGTATCCACCTATACTTACAGCGCAATCTACCCCAACACCAACTTCGTTAGTGAGAACGACAACTGGAATAGCGTAGATGTTAAGATTCCCGAGATGCAGGTTTTTGTTGAAAATTCCTATGATCCCGCCGCAGACCTTATGGTAGCAAAGCCCATCGTTGCTGACTACAACGATGAATCAATTCACACATTGCAATTCACTCGTTTGGCAGCTGTTGCTCAAATGAATGTAAAAGGCCTTGAAGCAAACGAGGTAATTCAAAGCATTGAATTCGCTCTTGAAGAAGGAACCCAATTTGTTGGCGATGGTGCTAATGTAGATGTTGAGAACGGTGTTCTTGTTAATGGTGGTAACAAAAACAGCATTACTCTTATTCCCTCAAAAGAGTTGACCACAACAGGTGACGCCGTTCCTGTATTTTTCACATGCTTCCCCATTGAGTACACTGGTGCTTATACCCTCACAATCGAAACAAACAAAGCAACCTACTCCAACAGCGGTACTATTGAAGAAGGCAAAGATCTTAAATTTACTGCTGGTAACGTTATTGGTTTCAACATTAAGGCAGGTACTCGTACTGAGAAAGCAGGCAACACCGCAACTTGGTATAAGATCAGTGCTCTCTCCGAGTTGTCTGTTGGCGATCAGGTTGCCCTCGTGGGCACTACCGATTCCGGCTCATACTCTATGACTGGTGGCAACGGTTCTGTTGCGCCCACCGTAAGCAAGGTAAGCTTCAATGCTGATGGTTCTCTTGCTTCAGTTGTAGGTCTTACCACATTCAATATCGGTAAAGATGGCGACAACTACATTCTTTATATGGGTGATAATACCTCTTCTTGGATCTATTGTACTAGCTCTAACAATGGTGTTCGTATTGGTACTAACGCTAACAAGACCTGGAGCATTGAAAAACACAGCAACAATGGAGCTGATTTCCAGTTCAAACACATTGGTACAAGTCGCTTCTTAGGCATATATAATGACACCAACTGGAGGTGCTATGATAGCGTAAATGCAGGCAACTTCACAAATGCTACCGGTACAAGTGATATTGCTATCTATAGGTATGGCGTATATACTCCCGACACCCGCTACGAGCAGTACTTGTCGTTTGGCGAGACTACCGAGTTCACCGTCACCTTGGGTGATACTTTCACGGCTCCCACTCTTAAGGGTGTTGAGACTTCTGCTACCTACACTTCAAGCAACACCTCCGTAGCAACCGTTGATGCTTCGAACGGTGCTGTAACCCTTGTGGGCGTAGGTACTACCACTATCACCGCTACCGCTGAGGAGGACGACGACTTCAAACCCGCAACTGCCTCCTACACTATTACCGTTAAATACGCATCGTTGCCTGGTGAGGGCGAGGGTACCGAAAATTCGCCCTATGATATCACCAGAGCAAAAGCCGTAATTGATGAGGCTGGTGATGTAGTTAGAAGTGTATATGTAAAGGGTATTGTAACCACCGACGAGACTACCTACAACAGCACCTATAGTAGTTTGACCTACTACATCTCGGTTGATGGCACAACAACCTCCGACAAAATGGAAGTATACAGTGGTAAGAACCTAGATAACACCAATTTCACATCAGATGCCGACCTTCACGCTGGTGATGAGGTTGTCGTATTTGGTGACATCAAACTCTATGTTAATAGTTCCAAATCCGTATACGAGTTTAATTACAACAACTACATTGTTTCGCTCAACTGCCCCCACGAGCAGGGTGGCGGCGACGAGCCCGAGAATCCCGGCGAGGGTGGCGAAGGTCCCAAGACCCTGTGGGCTGAGACTTGGACCGGTGGCTCTGCTAATGAACAGCCTTCTGCATACGGCTTCGAAGGAACAACCGTATATGGTGGTGCGACACTGACTTATGCTAACAGTTCTGCCAACACCAAACTTTATGCAGAAGCACTCGCTGGTGGAACAACTCCTGAGTTGTTGCTCAGCAAAAGCAACCAGACTTGGACCATTACTAATATTCCTACCGCAGGTTGTACCGAAATGACTTTGACTTTTGTTTCTAACAAAACAACATTCAATATTTCGTCTTCGACCGATGGAGTTACTGTAAGTGGCAGTGGTAAATCTTGGACTATAACCATCACGGGTAACGTTGCAAATTTCACTTTGGTATTCAAAAATACCGGAAGCAGCAATGCTCGTATTGACAATATTGAACTTATTGGTCAATGAGAGTCTTCCGGCGGGGGCGCCGGTGGTGAAGAGCCAATCGACCCAGAGCCCGAGCCGGAGATAGTAGTGAATCTCAGTGCCGACAGTGCATCGAGTGTAACTTCCAACAGTGCAGTACTCAAGGCTAACTGCACAGCAACTAAAAATGGTGTGAGCGTGAACCCCGCTTCGGTGGGGTTCCGCTACGGCACCACAACAAGCCTTGGTACTAACATAAACTGCTCCCTGAGCAACGGAAACTTCACTACTACACTCACAGGGCTCAATGCCAATACCAAATACTATTGGAATGCTTTCGTAGTAGTAGAGGGTAAGGAGTATCTGCTCACAGATACGTACAGGTATTTCACAACAAAAGAAGAAACACCAAAAGTAACTGTGACTTCCATATCCTACACCGATCTCTCGGACGGATATGCCCCAACCAGCGAGAGAGCCTACCTCTCCGCAAACTACACAGCAACGCTCAACGGAACGGATATCGCTCCTACCGCAGTAGGATTCTGCTATGGCACATCCTCTTCGAGAAGTGACGCAACAAGTGTGACTGTGAACAACGCCTCGCTCACAAGCGGTAGCGGCTCGTTCTGGCTTTGGCAGTATGGACTACAACCCAACACCAAATACTATTGGTGGGCCTGGATTACGGTAAACGGGGAAACCTACTACACCGCCTCCAAGCAGTTCACTACCAAATCCGCAGCAAACACCACTCCAGTAGTGGACGCTTCGTGGCTCGAACTGCCCGCAGTAATGACAGGCACAGACTACGAAAACGCAACCGTCTGGACAGTTAAAAGTGGCACCACAAGAAACTACACCATCGCATACGACACATCGAAGTATGCAACATATTGGGTAGCCTACAACCTCAAAAGTAGCCATATGGGGTCGCTCGCAAGACCCAATGATTGGGACTATGACTACTCGGACGGTGCACCCGCAACCTCCAAACAGGTAAACGTAACCAACACGTACGCCACCTATAACGACGGCAACGGACACGCTAAAGGACATATGATTCCCAATGCCTCGCGCAATGGTAACTCAACTATGCAACAGCAAACTTTCCAATACCCCAACTCCGTGCCTCAATGGCACAACGGATTCAATAACGGAATTTGGAGTGAGCTCGAAGCTGCATTGCAAAGCATTGGTAAATCGGAGGAGATTTTCATCGTAACAGGCACCGCATTCGAGAAAGTCGGAGAGAGTAAAACTATCAAATACACATCCACTCCAAGCGATAGCGGAAAGAGTGTACCTATCCCCAACTACTTCTATAAAGTAGTGCTCAAGGTGAACTCTACCAGCAACCCAACCTCCGCAGAGGCTATCGGTTTCTGGTTTACCAACAACTCCTACTCCAACAGCAACTACAGTTCCTATGCTGTGAGTGTTGACCAAATCGAAGAGTGGACAGGCTTGAATTTCTTCGTAAACCTTCCCGACTCAGTCGAGAACACCGCCGAAAACAACTCAAGTTGGACATCGTTCCAGTCGTTCTAACAACAGCCCGATTGGATACAAACAAAACAACCTCGACCCTCCCCGGGCCGAGGTTTTTTTATTGTCCCACCTCCACAGCGAGGCATTAGGAGTTTTATGGGAGTTATGGGAGTTATAAGTGTTATAGGAGTTATAGGAAAAAGTCGGTAGTCGGTAGTCCTAAAAGCGCAGATTATCGAGGGAATTTTTTGCCAAACAAGAAAGCGGGCCCACAGTTTGCTGACGCAAATGAGGAGCCCGCTTATCGCAGTGTGGTGAAAAATTCACCGATAAGGTGTGCTTTTTGAAAAAGCGCAGATTGCGATATAAATACAAGGCGCACAAGAAAATCCCCTCCGCAGTTTACTAAACGTAAATGAGGAGGGGATTTATCGCAGCGCAACGCGTAGTTGCTCGCAAGGTGCGCTTGGGCACCAGCGAAATGTGCCTTTACTGGCGGGGGTCACGCATAATCGCACTCTTATCCACACGAAGAGTAACGTTGCCATCAACCTCCATAAGGATGTCACGCTCGTTAACCTCCTTAACAACACCATAAATGCCACCGGCAGTAACTACCTTCTGGCCCTTCGCCAAAGCGTTGCGGAAATTATCAAGCTCCTTCTGCTGCTTGCGCTGGGGACGAATCATAAAGAAGTACATCACCACAAACAGCATAACAATCATAAGCAGCGAGCTCATCATTGAGCCCTGACCCGCACCAGCAGGTGCCGCACCGGCAGCCTGAAGCATTACAATCGAAAAGTTCATAACTAATTCTCTTTTATAAAGTTAATAAATATTTGGTTTCTCAACACTACTCCATATCCGCCGTGACAATCAGGCATATGCCCTCCGGCGACAGCGACGTGCGCAAATAGAACGCACGAGGAATAAAATAAGTATATCCCAAGGAATAAAATCGCATCGTCACAACCCTTTCCTCGCCCGCAACAATGGGCTCACGAGGGTACTCCAGCTCCAAGCAGCCACACGACGTCTCCGTACCCAGCAACAGCACAGGACTCAACCCCGAGTTGCACACAACAAACTGGCGCTCAACAATCTCGCCCGTGCGAACACTACCAAAGTGAAGCGTATCGGTGGCAGCGGTGGCGGCAAGGTCCACCCTCTGGAGGTGGGAGGTATCAACAGCC
Organism: Tidjanibacter sp.; assembly: GCA_045633985.1. Classification (GTDB taxonomy): domain Bacteria; phylum Bacteroidota; class Bacteroidia; order Bacteroidales; family Rikenellaceae; genus Tidjanibacter. Next base: position 230,534 of record JAZQZI010000009.1, read on the forward strand.
TTCGAGCCACGGCCCACGCACGAACACAAGCAAAATGCAAATGCCACCGTCCACAACAGATGGCAGCATTTAGCAATAATCGGTATGGTGCGACTCGCTCTCACGCCAAACTAAAACTCCACAAGGCCTCGGCCCTGCTTATTTATACGGCCATTGGCAGTTAAATCGGTCGTAATCTTATCCAAGATGCCGTTGATGAAGTTACTACTACCCAATGTGCTGTAATACTTTGCAATCTCGATATACTCGTCCAAAGTAACCTTCACAGGGATGCTGTCAAAGCCCAGCAGCTCCGCAAGGGCGGTGGTGAGGATAACATTGTCCATCACGGCAATGCGCTCCACATCCCAATTGCGGGTGTAGCTCTCCAATATCGACAGGTTGTCGCCATAGCCCGCAGCAGCCAGGCCAAACAAGCGGCGTGCAAAAGCCTCGTCCTCCTCGCTCTTATACTGGGGGAGCAGGGGCACAATCTCCTGGCTCGCCTTGGAGCTGCCCAGAGTGCGCATAACCATAATCATAATATAGTCGATATCGTCGCTCCACATAAGGCTCGAATCCTCCAAAATGCCCATCAGCATCTCGTCGTCCTGCACGGTCTGCAAGAAGAACTCCTCCACCACACGCCTATCCTCCGCATAGCTCTTGCGGGGCGACGCCATATACTCCGTGTAGTACTCCGAAGAGGTCATCTTCTGGTAGAGGTGGCGGATAAACTCGGGATAGGAGCCCCAGCCAAGGCGGCGGCTTGTGAGCATATCATCCAGCGCCTCGTCGGCCTCCAGCTGGGCTACAAGGGCGTTGTTTACAAACTTGCGATTGGGATTGAGTTCGGCCTCGGTGGGGAGGTGTTTGCGCAAGGCAATCTCCTGGCGCTCCTCGGCGTAGCGCTTAACCTCCACAATCAGCGAAAGAATAAGGGGATAGAGATCATAGGCCTTGTCGATACCCTGGAGCAAGGCTCGCTCCTTAGCGGCAATAGGGTCATCTGCACAATTAATGTGGGCGTAGATAGCTTTGACTACCTTGATTCTCAAAAATCTTCTGCTGAACATAGTATAGAACGGTTTATTAACGGCCGCAAAGATACATATTTTCTTGGAAATTTCACACCCCTCACACCATATTTATTACCCCTCAAAGTTGCCCACCTCATTTTTTGGCACTATCTTTGACCTCGAACAACACTCCATACATTCAACAATGAATCAACTATCACAATTCGTGGGAGCAAAAGTGGAGGCACAAAAGGCGTTTTTCGCCACAGGCGCCACACTCCCCATACCCTTCCGCATAGAACAACTGCGCAAGCTCGCCGACGCTCTCCGAGAGTGGGAGGCGCCACTATGCGACGCACTCAAAAAAGACCTCCACAAATCCTACCAGGAGGCCGTGCTCACCGAGCTCAGCATCGTGCAGGGTGAAATACGCAACCACATAAAACATCTGCGCCGTTGGGCACACCCCAAGCGTGTAGCAACGCCACTGAAGCTCAGCCCCTCACGTAGCAGGGTCATCACCCAACCTCTTGGCACGGCCCTCATCATCGCCCCCTGGAACTACCCTGTGCAGTTGCTGCTCAACCCCCTTGTGGGAGCCATCTCGGCAGGTTGCACCGCTGTGCTGAAAACCTCGCCCGCAGTACCCAACGTGGCACAAGTGTTGGTGCAGATGATTGGGTGCACCTTTCCCGAGAACTACATCACCCTCTTCAACGGCCACCGAGATATGAACACTGCCCTGCTGGAGCAGCAGTTCGACCTCATATTCTTCACCGGCTCCCCCACCCTGGGCCACACCGTTATGAAGGCCGCCGCCAAACACCTCACCCCCGTAGTGTTGGAGTTGGGTGGCAAGAGCCCCACCATCGTGGATCGTGGTGCCGACATTGCCGTTGCCGCCAAGCGTATTGCCTGGGGCAAGAGCATTAATGCAGGGCAGACCTGCATAGCCCCCGACTATCTGCTCATTCACTCCTCGCTGAAGGAGGAGTTTGTGGCCGAATTTACCAGGGCCGCAAGGTCGCTCCACGGGGAGGATGCTTCTCAAAGTGAGCACTACGGCCGTATGGTCAGCCCCAAGGCGTTTGAGCGGGTAGCGAGTTATCTCGCAGAGGGCAGAGTGCTCTCGGGAGGCCACACAGACGCCACTACGAGGTACATAGAGCCCACCCTGTTGGAGGTGCCAAATGGCTATGGCCGAGTGATGCAAGAGGAGATATTTGGCCCCGTGCTTCCTCTGCTGACATTCAACGACATAGAGGAGGTTGTGGAGTTCGTTACAGAGCGTCCCCACCCCTTGGCACTCTACTACTTCGGCGAGCCACAGGAGGGCAAAAATTTACTCCCACAACTTATTTCGGGCGGTGCCTGCATCAACGACACAATAATGCACATTGCCAATGATGGTATGCCCTTTGGCGGCGTGGGCAACTCTGGAATGGGACGCTACCACGGCTACGAGAGTTTCATCTGCTTTTCCCACCGCCGTGCGGTGCTCACCACCCCTCGCCACATAGACCTGCCGTTCCGCTATATGCCCTACAAACTTTGGGGGCTCATAAAACGACTGCTTTAGGTTGTCGTGGCAGCAAAAAACAATCGGGTCGCAACTCAACGCTGCGACCCGATTTATTATACCACAGTGGACTGTTATTACTCTTTGGTAACGTGAACATCCAAGTGGGGATAGGGGAAGTGAACGCCCTTTGCGGGAAGCTCCTTGTAAAGTTTCTCCAGTGTGTCGTGATAAATTCCCCAATAGTCGCTGCTCTTGGCCCACACACGAATGGTGATATCCACCGAACTGCTACTCATAGCACCCATAGCCACAAATGGATTTTTCTCGATACGCTCGTCGGCCTCGAGGATTTCGAGAATAGCCTTGCGTGCTGCATCGTAGTCGTCACCATAGGAGATGGATACCGACATATCCACACGGCGGCGATTCTCGGCCGAGAAGTTGTTGATGATGTTGTTCACAATGGGGCCATTGGGAAGAGTAATCAGCTTATTATCGACGGTATTGATTACAGTGTTAAAGAGCTTAATCTCCTTCACCGAACCCTCAATACCCTGGGTCTGGATGTAGTCGCCAATGCGGAAAGGACGGAGCAGAAGAATCATCACTCCACCAGCAAAGTTCTGCAGGGTGCCGCTCAGTGCCATACCAATGGCAACGCCGACAGATGCCAGCAGAGCTACAAACGAGGAGGTGTCAATACCAAGCCTGCGAACAATGGTGATGAATACGATTGCATAGAGCACTGCACGCAAAAGCGAACGGATAAATTTGCCGAGAGAAACCTCCACGTGGCGTTTGTCAAACATTCGTGCGAGCAAGCGGTCGAGGTAGCGGATAATCCAGCGAGCTACAACGTATATCGCAGCGCAAATCAGAAGGTCCCAGAAGAAACCTGCCAAACCTTTCACCACAAACTCCAATGCATCCTGCATAGGCATCTCTTTAATCTGCTCAACAGTCTGAGAGAGATTGTTGGCCAACGAATCGACCTTGATAGGATCAGTCTGTAAGAATAACATAGTGTAAAAAATTGTTTAGAGGGTTAGTTTCTATTAAGATAACACAAATATAAGACAACCGTTCGGAAAAGTCAAACATCGGGACGTATTTTTAGGGAGATTGGGGGGGGGTATAGTGTGCATAGGGTATAGAGGGATACTCTCCTATTACTCCTATTACTCCTATTACTCCTATTACTCCTATTACTCCTATGCTCTACCCCAGATAGGAGTTATGGGA